>CAMCTY010000001.1 GCA_945878725.1 Bifidobacterium breve
TAGCGAATCGATTTCGGTCACGGGGTCTCCAAAAATTCGGCGTAGCGAGAAAGATACGGTGAAAATCGTTCGTCGAGCTCCGGGCGCGACAAGCTCCACTCCTCAAGCGAATAGGAATGCGATCCGAACCGGTTCTGGCGATGCTCGGAACTGTGCTTCCTCATTGCCGATTCGGCTTCTGCGCTGAATTCGATTCCGAGTTCCCCGTAGATCGCGGCAACTGTCGCAATGGGATCAGTAACGAGGTCCGAATAGGCGACGTCGACGAATGCATCGCCACGACCGGCGGTGATTTGCTCGTCGCGGAACGCATTCTGGTTGTCGAGGAGTGTGCCGACGACCTCCGGCCACGTTGCGCGGATGTAGTCGGTCCAATCCGCGTCGCTGAACGTACCGGTGAGTGACTTCACGAGACTGCAGACGGAGGCCACGACGTTGGCGGGATCACGATGGGTGAGGACGAAGCGCGCGTCGGGGTAGACGGCAAGTAGCGCTGACGGATCCACCAGATGAACCGGTGATTTCAACTGCCATCGGCCTGTGTACTCGGACTGGAGTGTCTGGAGGACCATTCGGTGATAGCCGTAGGCGGGCCGATGATCAGCAGCGAGTAGCCATTGCATGTACCCGTCAACATTGAATGTCGTTGCGAGGTGCAGGCTCGTGAACTCCTGACCGAGCAGAACGGCACACTCGATCGGCATGTCGGGTGGATCGTGATGGATGCTCTTAAATTCCGGGTTGATCATTCCGAGCATGTCGGGAGCGTCGAGCGCATCGAGAAATCGTTGATCGGTTCGATAGCCGGAGCGCGTCGGCGGCGGAACGGAATCGCCCGCCTCCCAGTGCAGCAACGACCGGTTGGCGGGATCGGCCGAGAGGAGATGGCTGAGAGCAGTTGTGCCCGTGCGCGGGAGTCCGATCAGAAATACTGGGGCGTCGACGGGAGTGGCGGCGGCGGTGGGGTTTTTTTCGTGCCAGTCGACAACACGGAGTCGGTTTACGAGATTGCCGAGGCACATCCCCTCAGCGGCGGCTTCGCCGATGGCGTTGAACTGCCCATCCCGCGCTGTCGAGTCGAGGAACACGCCAAGGCCCTCACGGAATGATGGATCACCGAAGTTCTGAAGCCCACCGGATGCGTCTGACGCGGCGCGCAGTAGTTCGTCGATTGTCATACCCATGGTGTGAATCCCCCCGGATCGAAGCAGTGCACGAAAGGTACTCCCCGGTGCCGCTCGACCAGCAATGATGGAGAGGTTCGCATCTCCGGGAGAATTACGTGACCGATTCCGATTCAACAGCAGACGTGCCCGGCGGTTGGGGACCAGCGCTCCAGGATCTCGCTGAAAGGCGCTTGGCCGCCCGAGCGATGGGTGGCGAGGAACGCCTTGCGAAGCGTCGGGTCAAGGGACAACTCAATGCGCGTGAGCGGATCGATCATCTCCTTGATCCCGGTTCGTTCCGCGAACTCGGGACGCTCGTGGGCGATATGCCGGGGGACGGAATCGTGGCCGGGGCGGGTCGTGTCGATGGTCGTCCGGTCATGGTGGGCGCCGAGGATTTCACGGTGTTGGCCGGTTCGATCGGATCGGGCAGCACCTCGAAGCGCTGGCGCATCGCTGAACTCGCCCTTGCCGAGCGCATCCCGCTGATCATGCTTCTCGAAGGTGCCGGTCACCGAGGCGGTGGAGGCGGGGGTCGCGCTCCGACCGATCTGCTCATCCAGGCGAAGTGTTCGGGACGGATTCCTGTGGTGAGCGCCGTGATGGGCCCGTCGGCTGGACACGGCGCTCTCATCGTGCCGATGTCGGATTTCAGCGTCATGACTGCGGACGGTGCGGTGTTCACCGCCGGCCCACCAGTCGTTAAAGAATCGTTAGGCGAGGACATCTCCAAAGAGGATTTGGGTGGCCCGTCGGTCGCCGTCGCGAGTGGGCTCATTCACAACGTTGCGCAGAATGATGTCGCGGCGCTCGACATGATCCGTCACTACCTCATGTTCTTCCCGTCCAGTGCGTGGTCGTACCCGCCGCGCGTTGCCGGTGCAGATCAGGAACCGCGACCGACTGACGAACTGTTGAGCATCATCCCTCGCGACACGCGCAAGGTCTACGACATGCGCGATGTGCTCGACGTCATCTTTGATGACGGAAGCTGGTTCGAGGTCCAAGCCGGTTTCGGGCCGGCGATGATTTGCGCTCTTGCGCATCTCGGCGGCGAACCGGTAGCGGTTATCGCCAACGAACCAAACGTTCTTGCCGGATCAATTGATTCCGCGGCCGCGGACAAGGCGGCACACTTCATCACGGTCGCCGATTCGTTCCATCTCCCTCTCATCTTTCTTGCTGACAATCCGGGAATGCTCCCGGGGAGTGCTTCGGAACGCGCTGGGGTGCTGCGCAGTGGAGCTCGCATGTTCGCAGCGCAGACGCAAGCGCAGAGCCCGAAGCTGCATCTCACGTTGCGTAAGGCCTACGGGTTCGGATCGATGGTTATGTCCATGGTCGGTTTCGATAATCAGTCGGCAACCTTCGCGTTTCCAGGGGCGACGCTCGGTGCCATGGGGGCGAGCGCGATGAGCCGCGCAACGGGAGCGAAAGCCGACGAGGCGGCGGAGCTGCGCGAAGCCGAGCTACAGGCGTCGTACCGCTCCGCATCAAATCTCGGCTTCGATGAACTCATTGATCCTCGCGAAACTCGAGCTGTGCTTATCGATGCGCTTGACCGAGCGCTCCTCCGTCGTCAGGTTGCCGCCGAACCAGTTAGCCGAACAGCAATAATGCCCTGATTCCAAGTAAGCGAGTCTTTTTCTGTAGGGAATGAACCGTGTTCTAGCTTGCGGCCGGTAGTGTTTCGCCGCTGCCGGTGATTCGCCCGCAGCTCTGACAGGTCGTTCGTGGCCTGTCATGGTTCGCAAATTTGGAGGCACCAATGGTTCTTGCAGCAACGGACTGGGGCGTGGGCGAAGTTGTCCTCACGTTCCTCTGGTTCACAATGTTCTTCATCTGGATTTGGCTCGCGATCAGCGTGTTCATCGACATCTTCCGTAGCCCTGACATGGGTGGAATCCACAAGGCCCTCTGGGTCCTTGCGATCTTCGTTGTTCCGTTCCTCGGCGTGCTCGTCTATCTCATCGTCCGCGGTGGGAAGATGGCGACGCACAACATCGAAGCCGCCAAGGCTCAGGACGCAGCGATGCAGGATTACATCCGTTCGGCAGCGGGCACGACCCCGGCCGACGAACTGCACCGTCTTGCCGAACTCAAGGACCGCGGAGTCATCGACGACGCCGAGTTCCAGAAGCTCAAGTCCAAGGTTGTCAGCTGATTTCTTTTCGTTGATCGACGAGTGAGTCGATCGTTCGGATAGCCGGCAAGCTGCCGGTGAGTTTTGAAGAAGTGACCCGGGTCCGCCCGGGTCACTTCTGCGTTATGGCCCTTTTCGGCAGCAGTCCGTGACGAACATCCACCTAGGATCCGTCTCTGTGACTCACACCCATCTTCTTTCTCCAGGCCTCATCGGAACGATGACGACTCGTAATCGCATCGTCATGCCGGCGATGGATCAGAACTGTTGTGACGAAGGTGAGATCACCGATCTCAATATCGCCCACTACGAGGCACGGGCCAAGGGCGGTGTGGGTCTCCTCATTCTCGAGACGTCAGCCGTTGCGTGGCCTGTCGGAGCTACATCGATCCATCAGCCGGCGTTGTCCGAGGATCGATTCATCCCTGGTCTGACACGACTGGCCGAAGCTGTTCATCGCCATGGGTCCCGGATGGTGGTGCAGGCCTGCCATCACGGAAAGACCGCGGGTGTCGACGCGATGCAGGAGAGGGAACAACTGGTTCCGTCGCTGCCGCTTCCCGGAGACGTACCCGACATCAGCGCGATCACGATGCCAGAGTTGATGAAGATGGCCGCTCTTACCGGCGGCAAGCGGGCGACACAGCGCGAAGCATCGGTTGACGATCTTGCGTGGGTTGTCGATCAGTTTGCCGACGCCGCTGATCGCGTGCAGCGGGCTGGTCTTGACGGGATCGAGATTCATGCTGCGCACGGCTATCTCATCTCGACATTCCTCTCACCCCGCTACAACAAGCGCACAGATGACTACGGCGGTTCGGTTGAGAATCGCGCCCGATTGTTGGTGGAGATCGTTACGGCTGTTCGCGCTCGGTGCGGGCCCGATTTCGCACTCATCGTTCGTCTTGATGGCCGCGAGTATGCCGAAGGTGGCATCGGCCCGGAACTCTCGGCGGAGTATGCGGTGCTGGCCGAGGCCGCGGGTGCAGACGCGATTCATGTTTCGGCGAGTTCGCCGAACGCAATGGGTGCAGGGTTCACCGATGGTCCGTTGCCATGGAAACCGGATCAGTACCTAGGACTCGCGGCGGTAGTGAAGCTGCGCGTTTCTATTCCGGTTATTGCTGTCGGTCGCATCTCGCCCGATGCCGCCGAAACCCACATCTCGAATGGCGATTGCGATTTCGTCTCAATGGGTCGACAACTGCTGGCTGATCCCGAGATTCCGGCAAAGCTCCTCGCCGGTCGACCTGAACATGTCCGCACATGCATCAACTGTTTTGTCTGCGTGGCGCAGAACTTCTGGGATGGCGCTCCGATCTGCGCAGTGAATGCCGAACTGGGCCACTACGACGAGGGTCCCATCCCTCCGGCCGAACCGCGTCGAACGATCGTCGTCATCGGTGGCGGCCCCGGAGGCATGGAGACGGCGCGGGTCGCCGCAATTCGCGGGCACCGAGTGATCTTGCTCGAGAAGAGTGAGCAACTCGGAGGAACGATGCGGTTTTCGTCGCTCACTACGCCCATGAACGCAGAACTCGTTCGTTATCTCTCCAACGCGATCACTGATCTTGATGTCGACATCAGGCTCTCGACGGTGGCAACACCGGAGATGGTCACTGCCCTTGGCGCCGATGTCGTAATCGTCGCTACAGGAGCCAAGCGGGTCCGTCCCGATGTTCCCGGTGCTGATCTTCCGCACGTGCTCTCGGGTGACGACCTTCGGGCGTTGCTCACCGGCGATGATCCGTCGGCGGCGAAACGTCTACCCCTTCACCAGCGAGTTGTGGTGACACTCGGCCGCTCGCTCGGTTTCCTGTCGAACATCGACCGCGTGCGGTCGCTTTCGAAGCGATGGATGCCAGTGGGCAGGAATGTTGTGGTGATTGGCGGCGGTTTGGTTGGCGTCGAACTTGCGGAATTCCTTGCCGAGCGGAAGCGCAAGGTGACGGTTCTCGAATCGGGCGAGAAGTTCGGTGTCGAAATGGCCCATCCCCGTCGAGCCCGTGCGCTGCATGAAGCGCGTGGCCACGGAGTCACTCTCGTTGCGTCGGCCGCGCTGGTTGCAATCAGGAAGGGCGCAGTCGACTATCAGGTCGGCGAAGAAATCCTGACGGCGATGGCCGACACTGTCGTGATCGCGAGTGGCGTACTGCCGGACGAGTCGCTCGCCGAACGTTTCAGAGCCGCAGGACTCGACGTACGCGTCGTCGGTGACGCCGCATCGGTGGGCTACATCGAGGGCGCCGTGCGAAGCGGTTACGTAACCGCCCGCGCGCTGTAGTCATTTGGCTTTGGCTTCAGCGTTCGAATGCGAATCGGGATCGGACCGAAGTCCGATCCCGAACGCAACTTCTAGAGACGGTCGAGAACTGCGGAGCAGGCGCTGACCTCAACGCCACCGTTCTCGTCGACCTCAATGCTGGTGACGACGCCGTCTTCGATGATCGCGGCGTAACGCTTCGAACGGGTTCCGAGTCCGAAACCGGTTCCGTCCATGACGAGTCCCATGGCTTCGGTGAACTCACCGTTGCCATCGGCCAGCATGACGATTGACTCGCCCACGCCTTGGTCTTCAGCCCATGCGCCCATAACGAACGCGTCGTTGACGGAGATGCACGCGATGCGATCGACGCCCTTACCGGTCAGTTCAGCGGCCTGCTGGACGAACCCGGGAAGGTGGACCTTCGAGCAGCCGGGCGTGAATGCACCGGGTACTGCGAACAGGACGACGCGGCCGGTTCCGAGGACCGCTCCGGTTGTGGTCTTTTCTGGTCCCTGCGCTCCCATGGTGAAGAGCTCGATGTCGGGAATGTTGTCTCCGGTTGAAATTGTCATGACGTCATCGTAGGGGCGGGAGTCGCAGCGAGGTCGGTTCAGCCGAACGGCCCGATGTTGCCCTCGGAGAATGCCAGTAGCGAGAAGTAAACGAGCAGGAAGGCTTGAGCGAGGTCGGCGAAGGTGCGGATCTGGTCGCGGGCTTCGGGTGGTCCGTCGGAGTGCAGTCGCTTGGATAGAAGGACGGCAATCAACCCGATGGCGGCCGCCGATGCGGTGGCGATCGCCTGCTGGCTGACGTGCAAGTGGAAGGCGACGGTGGCAACCGCGTAGATGGCGATCAGCATCTGGGCCAGGCCGATAACCCGAAGGCTGGAGGAAACCGGATCAAAGAGGATCCTGCGGAATCCGTTCACCAATCCTGCGAAGCCAGCGGAGAAAAGGGCGACAGGGGCCACGGCGTCAATGGCCGACTGCGTCGCAACTTGGTTGAATCCGAGGACGTACCCGAATCCGGCAAGACAAAGAGCTACGACGAACGTGACGTCGTCTGTGCGGCCGCGGGTGTCGTTCATGATCCCCGAAGGATGTCACGCCATGAGCGTCGGGGGGCCAGTTCGTGCTTTCGGGCTGCAGTGACCCTGTCGGATCTCAGCAGATCGATCTCGGAATCATCGAGAGGAGCGAAGGAGTCCACTCCTGTGGCCCACGCAAGAAGTAGGTCGGCGAGACGAGGATTACGGGCGAGAGCAGGACCGTGGAGATAGGTCCCGATGATTCGTCCGGTCACGACGCCTTCGGTGCCATCACCGTTGCCTTCACCGATCTCGACGCGGCCGAATGTTCGAGCTTCGGCACCGGGAACAGTCCTTCCGGCGTGATTCTCAAAGCCGGTCAGGATTCCGATATCGAACGAGTGGCCATCGGGAGCGAGGATGGCCACGTCGCCGGTGAGGAGTTCGCCAACAGCTCTCGGTCGGTCGACACGGATCGTGTCGCAATCGAGGAGGCCGAGCCCGGGCTGGTCATTGCCGTGTGCGTCAGGAAATCGATGCCCAAGAATCTGCATACCGGCGCAGATCGCAAGGACGGTTGCGCCTGAGTCGACAGCGCGGTGAAGTGCACGACTCGACGCAAGTTCTGCTGCTGCCTGTACCTGTGGCCCATCTTCGCCGCCGCCAACGAGATACAGATCACATGAATCCGGAACCGCTTCGCCGGCAGCGACGGTGACAATGTCAACGTCGACGTCGCGCCACGCGAGGCGACGGGCAAGAACGATCGCGTTACCGCCGTCGCCGTAAGTGCCGAGTAGGTCGGGGAACAGAACGCCGATACGAATAGCAGACTCGCGGGACATGGTCATTCGGGTCCACCAACACGGTCCAGGTATTCCTGAAAGGCTGTGTAATTGGAAGCGATGTCAACAGCGCACTGCGGATCGTGATGAGGGGAATCGGCGACGAGGCGGAGCGCCTCATCAAGTGTTTCAGCGATGACGTGTTCAACATCGGCATAGTGAAGTCGCACGGCAAGATCATGTCGTCGTTCGCCCAGAGCGACGACGAACCGATCGCCAAGTCGTTCGAAGTCGACGTCCCAGAGCCACGAAGGATCGTGTCCGTCAGCAATGCGCGCGTTGATGGCCACGATCACGGGGGCCGGTGAGGGAGCGAGATGCGCGAGCGCCTCGTGCCATCCTGCTGGATTCTTGGCGAGCAGGAGTCGAATGGAAACACCGTCGAGGCGAGTGACGCGATAGCGGCCGGCTACTTCGGTGACAGTTCCGACTGCCCGGGTGGCTGCTTCGGGTTCCGCGCCCAATCGGCATGCTGTCGCGACAGCGAACGCGGCGTTCGCCCGGTTCACTCGCCCGGGAAGTCCGAGTTCGAGGTCCATGGATCGATTGTCGATCGTGATGGTCGAATCGTCCCAGACGATGTCGGGCGTCGGCCGCTGAAGATCGCAACCGGTGCAGTGCCAGGAGGAACGCTCGAATTCGATCCGACCTGAACAGGCAGGACATCCTGCGGCATCGGAGGTCCAGTCCTGGCCAGTCGCGACCCACGTGACGTCGGGGGCATCGGCCGCGGCCCATACGACAAGAGGATCATCGGCGTTTGCGATGACGTTGCGGGGGAGCGCCCGGCCGATTGCTGTCTTCCAGTGCTGCGCGAGTTTGCGTACTTCCTGCGAACGATCGAGTTGATCGCGACTGAGATTGAGGAGCAGGACCGTCTGAGCGCCCGTGGCATCCAGAACGGAACCCACCCATCGTTCGTCCACTTCGAGGACAGCGGGTTCAGTCAGCGCTGTCGACCCGAGCGCGGCGATGATTCCCGGCGTCATGTTTGCACCGAGCGAGTTGGAAACTACGGGCCCTGTGGTTTCAAGCGCGACACTCAACATCCGAGTTGTTGTCGTCTTGCCGTTGGTGGCGCTGACGATCACGACATCGCGGTGAGCTGTCAGATTCCGAAGCAGGTTTCTATCGATGAGAAGTGAAGCCCGACCGCCGATCACGCTGCCGGTTCCGAAGTGCACGAGGCGTGATGCGCCGGCAACGGCCCGACCGACACCGACAGCGATGCGGCTCCTGATGCTCAGGCGGGCTGGAGGGGAAGCGGACGAGGTGGACACGACTTCCCAAGACTACCGGTGGGGACTCTTCGACCCGGGGTGATCGGGTCAGGGAAGGCGGGCCCGGAATTCGTTCCGGACGTGCTCGAGTAAGCCGATGCACGCGGCCTCGATCAGGTCGTAGACGACAACGAATCCGTCATCTCCTCCGAACCACGGATCCGGAACATCGCCCTCCCACGGGTCGGCACGGAGCCTCTCTGGCGAACTGAGTGACGGATCGAATTCGCGGAGCCGACGTATTCGCCCGCGTAGGTCCGGTTCGGGAGTGCGGTCGAGAAGGTCGGTGACGTTCGCGCTATCCATCGCGAGGATCATGTCGTAGAAGGCGGCATCCCCTGGATGGAAGGTGCTGGAGCGGGAGGTGAGACGAAGGCCACGCCTGGCCGCTTCGGCGAGTGCCCGCTCGTCGGGGTCCTTTCCGAGATGCCATGCCGCGGTTCCCGAACTGTCGATCTTGATGTGATTGTCCAGGCCGGCATCGGCGACCAGGGCAGTCATGATGCCCTCAGCGGTGGGGGATCGACAGATGTTTCCGAGGCAGACGAAGGTGAGGCGGACTGGTTCGGGCTCGGGCATGTTGGGAGTCTGTCGCGTCTGCATTCGTTGTTGCGACCGGAGAAGCGGAGATCAGCAAGAATGGAGGAGAAACCAGTCAGAGATACAGAAACGATCACCGTGCCGGTTGCGCACGTGACCGGGTGGATTTCCTAAAGCAGCGATCGGGACGAGGACGGAACATGACTTTGAACGCAGATCCAGATACGAATCCGGCGACCGGCGATTTCGCAGGGCGAACTGGCGCGGCATTGGTAACCGGCGGAACGGGTGGTGTCGGCGCGGCAATCTGTCGAATGCTCGCCCAGCGGGGCAGCGACGTGTTCTTCACGTTTCGCAGCAACGCCGTCGCCGCAGCCGAGCTCGAGGCCGAACTGCGTTCGTATGGCGTTGGTTGTTTCTCGATGGCAGCTGATCTTGTCGACGAGCACATGGCGGCGCTTGCCGTCGAGCGCACGATCGCCGAGTTCGGCGGCATGCACACGTTCGTGCATGCTGCGGGGCCACATGTGACGCAGATGCATCTGAGTCGCGTCGAACCATCGATGTATCGGTCGCAGATTGAGGGCGAAGCGGTTGCCTTCTTCAATGTCGCGCAACCGGCTCTTGCCCACTTGCGCCTTTCCGGCGGGAGCATCGTTGCGGTGACTACCGCGGCAACTCGTCGCTATCCGGTGCGCGACGGACTCTCATCAGGCACAAAGGGTGCGGTCGAAGCAGTCGTGCGGGCAATCGCCGCCGAGGAAGGGCGTTTCGGAATCCGGGCGAACTGCGTCGGACCGGGGATGCTGACCGACGGTATGGCAGCTCGGTTGATGGCCTCGGGCGATCTTGATGACGCTGCGCTTGAGGTCACGATGCGGAACATTCCGCTGCGGAAGTTCGGCGATGCAATCGACATTGCCGAGGCTGTCTGTTTTCTCGCCTCGGACCGCGCTGACTTCATCAGTGGCCAGATGCTTGACGTCGACGGCGGCTACGGAGTCTGAACAGCCGCGGCGGCCTCTGCCGCTTCGGCCTCAGCGAGTCCGGTGATTGCCCACGCAAGAGTGCGGACGATTGTCCGCGCCGCTGGTTGCACAACGAGCGAATCGGCACCCGGAACAAGAGGAAGCCGAAGTTCGCGCCGGACCCACGACGGAAGTAGACCGACTGCGGCCGGTGCGAGCACGGCATAGGCCGGTCGGGCCGGAACGGGAATCGGCGGAATCATGAGCCAGCGGGCGGCATCGCGGCCTTGCTTGTTGACGCGCAACTCGGGTCGGATCTTGCGCATGTACTCGGCTAATTCAGCGACAGAGCGTGCCGGCGGTTCGCCGTCCAACTTCTCGCACACAATCGCCATTTCATTGACGTACGTGTTTGCATCGGCATCGGACAGGGGAGTGGCACCGAAGCGCTGGTAGGCGCGCAGGAAGCTGTCGACCTCCGAGTGGTGCACCCAGGAAATCAGATGCGGATCCGATGCGGAATAGGGACGACCATCGGGAGCGGTGCCGACGACCCTCGTGTGAACACGCTTGACGAGTGCGAAGGCGGCTTCTGCTTGCTCGGTGGTGCCGAACGTGGTGGCAGCCACGAACTGACTCGTGCGGGCCAGACGCTTGTCGGGATGATGCCGATAATCGCTGTGGTCGGCGACTCCGGCCATAGCGAGCGGATGCATCATCTGCAGCAACAGCGCCCGGATTCCCCCGATGAGCATGGCGCCATCGGAATGGATTCGCCACGTGACACTGTCTGGACCGAAGAGCCCGGGATCTCCCTCAACGGGCAGACCGAGATCGCGAACCGGCGGTTGGTCTCCGGCGATGAAACCGCGAAGGTTGCGTCCGAGTTCCACGCGGAATCGGCCCACGAGCGAACCGATTGACTCGGCCGCAGCCATGACGGCGGGCGGAATGAGAACATCTCGCGGCTCGGACATGTCTTGAGGATACGGGGGCATGGCCCGATTCCGGGGGTCGGGCGAAAGGCGGCCCGGGTCGGTGGTTGACGCTGGCGCTGATGTGTGGTTCGGTTGATCCACAACACAACCCGCCGCCGTGGGGAAAGCCGGTCTAATTCCGGCGCTGACCCGCAACCGTAGGTGACTGTTCTAGGAAGAGATCGGGCCGGAAATTCCGGGGCGTTCGGTTCCTGGGGGGTCGCAAGCCGGAATGCCCACGATTGGCGGGACGCTCCATCACAAAACCGTCGTCGGATTACGGGAGGTGGGGCTCGGGCCGGTCGGCGGGTGATTCCCGCCTGCATCCGGGGTCGGGTCCTGACGCCCGTCCGGTTTCCCGCCCGAAGGAATCGCTCGTGCCCATCTCCACCAGGTTCCCGAATCGCCGCCGGTTCGGCGCGTTGGGTTTCTGGATGGCGCGTGTCGGGCTGGGTGCAGTTTTCACCGCCGGCCTCATCGGGCTCGGTTCGGTAGGCGGATTGCCGAGTGCATTCGCAGATTCGTGTGGGGGCCCAGTCCCGTCCGGTTCGGTTCGGGTCGTGATGGTCGTCGACGCCGGCGAGACATCGGCCGGTGCGTCATCGGTGTGTCTCGTTGTCCCGTCCGGAACGACAGGCTCGCAACTTCTCGCTCGTAGGGCCGCTGAACTCGGGATGGCCTCACCTCGTTACGCAGGCAGCGGACTGTTGTGCGCGATCGACGGTTTCCCGGCGACGGGATGTGGCGATCGGACCTCAGGTGGATTCGCCTACTGGGCCTATTTCAGTGGCACGTCGGGCGCATGGAACTACGGCAGTTACAACCCGTTTATTCGCCGCATGGCCGACGGAGACATCGAGGGATGGCGGTATGTCTCCGGTACCGGCGGCGCACAGGATCCGCCGCCGCGCATTGCCCCGTCGCGATCTCTCTTTCCTCCGTTGGTGCTCGACTCGGTTCCCGTTTCTCCGGCAGGTGATTCCGGATCAGTTCCAACTACGGCATCAAGGCCAGGTGCATCGGGTGGCGCGAATGCTCCCGCTGATATCGCGGCGGGTACCACCGACGGGGGAGAGGTCGCCGATGGCGCCAAGAGTGTCACGGGTGCATCGGACTCAATCGCCTCTGGTCTCGTCACCGATGACGTCGTGATCGTGGCGAGCTCGTCGGGCGGAAGCGGAGTGGCCCCGTGGCTCGGCGTGGGTGTGACCATGCTCCTTGCGGTAGCGCTCGGTCTCGGCGCCTTTGTTCGCACGAGGAGTCGATCGTGACGGGTACCAGTGTTCGGCCGAGGCGCCTTCTGCACCCAGGCGCGTGGTGGATCTGGTCGATCGCACTCGCAGCGGCAGCCCTTAGGACGACGAACCCGCTCCTGCTCGGGCTTGTTGTCGTTGTAACGGCATTTGTTGTCGCGTCGCGCCGGAGTGATGCTCCGTGGGCACGTTCGTTTGCAAGCTTTCTCCGGCTCGGTGTGATCGTGATCGCGATTCGACTCGTGTTTCAGATCCTCTTCGGAAACCGAATCCCGGGACATACGCTTTTCACAATTCCCGAGTTGACGCTGCCGGATTGGGCTGCGGGAGTCAGCATTGGTGGGCCAGTCACCGCCGAGGCGATTGTCGGCGCGATCTATCAGGGACTCCGGCTTGCTGTGGTGCTCGCTTGTTTTGGCGCGGCGGCATCACTGTGCAGCCCCTATCGACTGTTGCGCGCGCTTCCATCGGCTCTTTATGAAGCGGGTGTCGCGGTAACCGTTGCACTCACGTTTGCACCGCAGGCGGTGATTGCCGCTCGGCAAGTTCGCGACGCGCGTCGACTTCGTGGTCGATCGGAGCGTGGCGTTCGGGCTTGGGCGGGATCAGCCATGCCAGTACTCGAGGGAGCACTCGATCGAGCCGTGGCGCTTGCCGCATCGATGGACTCCCGTGGCTACGGCCGTCACGGCGATTCGCCAATCTCGTTGCGTCGAGCCGGCAGCGTGCTGACGCTTTTCGGAATCGCTTGCATCGCCGTCGGGTGTTACGGCATCCTCGACCCAGGTGCTCCGGCAATCCTGCGATTGCCAGCGCTCGGACTCGGTGCCGTAGCGCTAGTCGCCGCCCTTCTCCTCGGCGGCCGGAGTCATCACCGGTCGCGCTATCGACCCGATCCGTGGGCCTCGGCGGAATGGATCGTTGCGCTGAGCGGGGTCGCCGCATTCGTTGGGATGGTCATCGCCGGCCGAAATGGTTCCGGACTTGATCCTTCCGTGTACCCGCTCGAAATCCCGCCGCTTCCTGCGGCGGCCCTCATCGGCATTCTTTTCGCCGCCCTTCCTGCTTGGGCGGCTCCGATACCTCCTTCGTTTGCGTCGGTGGCCGTTCCTACAGGGTTGGAAGTGGCGGCATGATCAGGTTTGATCACGTGTCGTTTACGTATCCGGACGCGACGCGTCCGACGCTCTTCGATCTTGATTTCGAGATTCCCGAAGGTGAACTGTGCCTGGTCATCGGATCGACGGGAACCGGAAAGTCGACGCTCCTTCGGGCGATCAACGGGCTAGTTCCGCGGTTCTCGGGCGGACTGCTCACCGGACGCGTGACCGTCGACGGACGTTCCACCGAGTCGGTTCCTCCTCGCGAGTTGGCCGACGTCGTTGGCTTCGTGGGTCAGGATCCGGCAGCGGGCTTCATCACTGACATGGTGGAGGATGAACTCGCTCATGTCATGGAAAATCTCGGTGTCGCTCCTGACGTGATGCGCCGCCGCGTGGAGGATGTGCTCGATCTCCTCGGGCTTCACGAACTACGCAACCGGCCACTCGCCACTCTCTCCGGTGGACAACAACAACGTGTTGCCATCGGAGCTGTTCTCACGGCGGGACCGCGAATCCTGGTGCTTGATGAGCCCACCTCTGCCCTTGATCCGGCGGCAGCCGAAGAGGTACTCGCCGCCCTAACCCGACTGGTCCACGATCTTGGAATAACCGTGGTTGTCGCAGAACACCGACTTGAGCGCGTAGTCCAATACGCCGACCGTGTCGTCATCGTTCCCGGCGCAGGTGAGAGAGTGATCGTGGGACTTCCTGCTGAGGTGCTCGCTGATTCTCCTGTCGCCCCGCCTGTTGTTGAGCTCGGGCGACTTGCTGGTTGGTCGCCGCTGCCGCTGTCGGTCCGTGATGCACGCCGTTCGGCGCCGATGCTGCGAGAGCGCCTCGCCCCACTGGCTCCGCATGTTTCCGATCAACTGGTCAGGTCATCATCAACCGAACCAATCGCACGGACAACTGATCTCCACGCTGGATACGGTCCGGTCACCGCGTTACGCGGGATCGACATGGCGGTCCATGCTGGCGAAGTCGTTGCGATCATGGGTCGCAACGGTGCCGGCAAGTCCACACTCCTCGCGCACCTTGTCGGGCTCCGTGAACCACTTCGGGGCGAGGTGCTGGTGCAGGGTCGCCAACCTCATCGACTCTCGGCGCGCGATGTCGTGCGTTCGACGGGACTTGTTCCGCAGGACTCGGGCGTGTTGCTGTATCACGACACCGTTGCTGCGGAATGTGCCGCGGCAGATCGTGACGCCGATCTTGCGCCCGGAGCGACCCAGACAGTGCTCGATCGACTCGTGCCCGGCATTGATCAGCGTGCCCATCCCCGTGATCTCTCGGAAGGGCAGCGTCTCAGCCTTGCTCTCGCGATCGTGCTCGGTGCCGAGCCCCCGTTGGTGCTGCTCGATGAGCCAACTCGCGGGCTCGACTACGCCGCCAAGCAACGACTCATTGCGATTCTGCGCGATCTTGCTGCGGCCGGTCACGCGGTGGTGTTGGCCACCCACGATGTAGAAGTTGTTGCGGCGGTCGCTGACAGGGCAATCGTCCTTGCTGATGGTGAAGTGGTGGCCGATGGTCCTGCGCGCAACGTGGTTGTTCACTCGCCCGTCTTTGCGCCGCAGGTCGCAAAGGTTCTCGCTCCCGAACCGTGGCTCACCGTGGCTGAAGTCTCGAGGGCCCTTGATCTGCTCGCCGGTTCAGGTGCGTCAGCATGACGGACGTGAGCGTGCGGGCTGATCGATCCGCCGTCTCCGCTGTTGCACTCCGTCCCCGTTCATGGATGCTTTTGTTTGTCGCATCGCTTCTGGGGATCATCGCGTTCGGCTGGCCGCTTTTCGCAGGTGCCACAAGTGCGGCTGATCTCGCCCACACTGGCGATGCGCCGTGGATCTTTGTGATTCTGGTTCCCCTACTACTCGGTGTGATCTTGGCCGAACTCGCCGAAGGATCGCTCGACTCGAAGGCGATTGCGTTGTTGGGTGTTCTTGCGGCGTGTGGCGCAGCGCTCCGACTTCCTAGTGGCGGCGTTGCCGGATTCGAGCCGGTGTTCTTCTTGCTTATTCCCGCGGGCCGGGTGCTCGGTCGCGGTTTCGGATTCGTCCTCGGAGCCCTCACACTTTTCGTGTCGGCTTTGTTGACCGGAGGCGTGGGGCCTTGGCTTCCGTTCCAAATGTTCGGCGCCGCGTGGATCGGATTCTTCGCCGGGTGCCTGCCACCCTTGCGCGGTCGGGCTGAACTGTGGATGTTGGCGGGCTACGGAGCCGCATCTGCCCTTGCCTACGGACTGGTCCTCAACCTCTGGTTCTGGCCTTTTGTTGTCGGCGGCGAAACGGCAATCTCCTATGAGGCCGGAGCTGGGTTTACGGAGAATCTTCAGCACTTCTGGGCGTTCCACATCTCGACATCGTTCGGCTTCGACATTCCTCGGGCGGTGTTCACCGCAGTGTTCATGCTGATCGCCGGCCGACCCGTCCTCGGCGCCCTCCGTCGGGTGTCGCGCCGGGCTGCGTTCGGAATGGCAGTCGAGTTCGATTCCAGCCCGGATCTCGTCGGCCGCTGAACCACGGGGATCGAGTTCATTCGTCGAAGAGTTGCGTCGTGAGGGTCGCGATGGCAAACGTACGGTCATGACAAAGCGAGTGTTCGTAACCCGGCGACTTCCGGAACCTGGTTTCCGGCAACTTCTTGATGCAGGAATCGAGGTTGTCGTCAATGACGAGGATCGTCCGGTGACGAAGGACGAACTGCTGGCTGGAGTCTCGGGTGCCGATGGAGTGATCGCAATGCTCACGGATCGAACGGAGAAACTCATCTCACTGTGCTGGCTGGGAACGTTCAGCCTCTCAAGCAGTTTGATGAAGTTGGGATAGTTGCGTTCGTTGAACACGATGAAACCGGTATCGACGGCGACCGAAACCGGATTTCCGAATGCATCAGGCACAGTCACGTCGACGGTGTTGGTATGTCCCCCCGGTCGGTCATTGTTTTCGAAAACGGTGACATCGTGATGGGGATCAAGTAGATGGGCGCAGGTGAGTCCAGCGATTCCCGAGCCGATTATGGCGATCTTCATGATGGTTGAGGACCGGAACCACTGTTCTCTTCACACCATTTCCAGAGACGAGCGCGCTCGCCGGCCGGAGCGGATGTCCCGGGGAATTTGGTAATGCTCCGTCGATGACGATCGAGCCAGAAACCGCCTCCCACGCCAATGAGGCCTTCGTCGGCAGCGGCCAGCCACACGAGTGTGTCGGCCCCGGCATCAGGCGATCGCAGGACGGGTTTGGTCACGGTGTGGAACCGGGGGAGCGAGTGCTCGACGCCTGGTGTGTCTACCCAACCGGGATGCATTGCGTTGAACAGCACACCCGTCCGGCATCGTCGCGTCCATTCGGCGTTGAGTTCGACCTGTGCTCGTTTTGCTCTGGCGTAGGCGCGCACACCGTTGTAATCATCGGGGGTCATGACGAGCGTGTCGACATTGAGCCGCTCCGAATACATGCCGCCGGACGCAATGGTTATAACGCGACCAGCAACGGGTCCTGCTTCCAATGCCGGAAGCAGCAACGACGTGAGCAGAAACGGCCCCAGCACTTGGGATGCGATGGTCATCTCGATGTCTTGGGGTGACAGCGCATACGTCGGAGATAGTGCGCCAGCGTTGTGTACCAGCACATCGATGGATGCGTGTTGTGTCGTTATTTCGGCCGCGATCGATCGAACCGCTTCGAGGTCTCCCATGTCCGCAGTACTCGTGTGGACAATCGCACCTGAGTTGCGCAGCGCTGATGCAGTGGCGTCGACTCTGCCGGGATTGCGGCCAACGAGATGCAACGTCGCTCCGAGTTCACCGAGTCGAGTTGCCGCGGCAAGTCCGATTCCTGAGGTGAAACCAGTGAGGACAACGACGCGGCCGTCGAGTCGCGGCAGTGGGTTGGCGTCCCATGCCTCAAGCCGCTTGCGCACGGCGAAACCGATCGTGCTCCAACTGGGGGCTATCACCGCCTCCAGAACCGCATCGCTGATCGCCGCGAATGCTCGTTGGATGCCTTGTTGATCTGAAATCGACGGGAGGGTCATTGGGGGGGGCCTGATCCGGTTTAGGAACTTGTGCGGATGCGTGCTTCGGCGAGACTGTCGAAGGCTTGCATCATCGCGGTCGATGACGACGTGACGAAATCGGCACCGAGGGATTCTGGATCTTCCATTTCGACGAGCGCATGACCGCCAAGGACCACCGGACAGTTGAGTTCGGAATGGACCAGCGAGATTATTTCGCTGATTGCCTCGGCATTAGGTCCGGTCGTGGCGCTGATGCCCACGGCGATCAGGCGGTCGGCGTGACGGGCGGCATCGACGAATGACTCGGCAGGGGTGTTTGCTCCGAGATCAAGGACATCGAAACCCTGACCACGAAGGAGATCGGCAGCCATAGCTCCGGGGACGCTGTGCTGATCGCCAGACGGAGCGCCAATGATCACGGTGCCGCGCTTTTTGCCTGCCCGATTGAAGTGCGGACCAAGTCTGCCGATGAGTCGGAGAGCAACAGCGGTGGCCCGGTGTTCTTCGGCAATGGTGGCGCGTCCGGCCGCCCATTCGGCGCCGATCTGAGCAAGAGCGGGGGCGAGTACATCGAGATAGATCTGGGCGGGCTCGACCCCTGCGTTCAGAGCGGATTCGATGACCGTCCAGGCGCCGCCTTCGTCGCCGATCACGAGACGGGCTTCGAGCCGCTTGTGGAAATCGGCCTTCGGGCGGCCGTTTGTCGCTGACGGAGCCGGCCCCTTCCGGAACGAGTCGACATCGGCGGCGGCCACGCGCCATTCGCCACCGACCTTGATCGCCGAGAGCTGCCCAGTGCGGACATACCGATAGGCGGTCATGTAGTGAACGCCGAGACGGGTGGAAGCCTCGGTGAGGCTGATCAGTTCATCTGGCATGGGCTGGCACCGCCTCTCGTCCGGATCGTTGGGGACTATCCGGTTCAGGAAACGCGAATTCGCCCGGGTGACTGACATGAACGCTACCGGCCCACGTTTCCGGGAGCCCGGTCGGACGACGATCGCGACGCCGTTTTGCCTACTCAGCGACGGCGAAGACGGGTCATGACGGCAGGAACCGACGCCAGAATCTCGGCTTCGAGGTTGGATTCGAGCCAATCCCGATTGCGGCAATGCAGATCGTCGGCAGGGTCGAAGCGGTTGAGCACCACGATCGGCGTCGCCACGTGTGAGCCCCGGTCAATGGCTTCAAGCGTGAGGCGAATCGAATTGATGGTCCCGAGACCGGCATCGGCAATGACGAGGATCAGATCGGGTTGAAGCGCCTCAATAAGGGTGATGGCGTCGCCGTCGGCGGCCTGAGGAGAGCGCACTCCGCCGGCAGTCTCGACCATGCCGACGTCAGGGATGAGCACGGGCCACGAAAGTTCGTCGACAAGATCGGCGATGGTGAACGGCGCACGACCGAGCGCTTCGGCGGCCATCGGAGGCGCCATGGGCACGGGATACCAACGATGTCGGGGTGAGACATCGGCTGGATCTTCGCCGCTTGCCTCTGCGAGCACATGGGCATCGGTCAAGCGGTCGCCTGGATCGAATGACTGGACCGGTTTCCGAGCAGCGACATCGAAGCCTTCGGCGCGCAGATCGCGAAGCAACCGGGCGGCGACCCAGGTCTTGCCGACTTCGGTGCCAGTGCCGACGACGACAACGAGAAGGTGCGGCCGAAATTTCGAGGTTTCCATTTCCCGCGAACTGCTCATTGGAGGTCTCCGGGCACGAATCCGAGCTCAACGAGTGTCGAGATAAGAAGCATGATCT
Source organism: Bifidobacterium breve (assembly GCA_945878725.1). Classification (GTDB taxonomy): domain Bacteria; phylum Actinomycetota; class Acidimicrobiia; order Acidimicrobiales; family Acidimicrobilacustridaceae; genus Acidimicrobilacustris; species Acidimicrobilacustris thunensis. The sequence continues at coordinate 19,346 of CAMCTY010000001.1, forward strand.
CCGCATCGGAGTGGGACGCGGATAGTGCGATCCGGAGCCGACTCTGACCCGCCGGAACTGTCGGCGGGCGTATGGCGGGAACGAGAAGTCCACGCTCGAGAAGAGCCGCCGCCGCATCGAGCGCGGCTGCTTCCCCGCCAAGGATCCACGGGATGATCGGGGTTACGTGGCCTGGAGCGATTCTGTCGACGTGGGACTGAAGGGTCTGGACCAGCCTGTCCCCTTCGGGTGAGCCGAGGATTCCGATGGCGGCGAGTGCGGCAGCGGCGTCGGCGGGACTCGATGCGGTCGTGAAGATGTAGGAGCGAGCCCGGTTCACGAGGAGTTCCACCATCGGCCGGGATGCGGCGACGAATCCGCCGAGCGCACCGAGCGTCTTTGACATCGTCCCAACCTGGACGATGAGATCCGGGCGACCGGAACCGGAAGGAACGTCCTGGAGTACCGAGTGGGCCTCGTCAAGAACGAGTAGAGCGTCGAACTCCGCGCAGAGATCGGCGAGTTCATCGACAGGGGCGACGTCGCCATCCATCGAGAAAACCGAATCGGTGACAACGATCATCCGTAATGCCGACGACGCCGCCATGCCGGCCCTGAGAGAAACAAGATCGAGATGTGGGTAGATCGTGACTGCCGCACCGTTGGCGCGCGCTAGGCGGCAGCCGTCGACGATCGACGCGTGGTTGAGTTCATCGGAAAAGATTTGGACGTCTCGACGGCCGAGCGTTGAGAGAAGGCCGAGGTTCGCGGCGTAGCCAGTCGGAAAGGCGATGGCGGCCTCGGTCTTGCGCCAAAGAGCGATCGCCGATTCGAGATCGTGATGAACCGGTCGTGATCCAACGACGAGGCGCGACGCTCCGGAACCGGAGCCCCATCGCTCAATCGCCTCGACAGCGGCAGCCGTTACCGACGGATGTTGTGAAAGACCGAGGTAATCGTTGGAAGCAAAGGAGGTGACCTGTCGACCGGTGGCGACAAGAGTGCCGCGTGGACCGACGGAATCGAATGAGCGAGGTTCGCGCCACTGGCCGGCCGCGCGGATGGTCCCCGTCTCACCGGCAACCCATGCGCTCCACGAACGGGTCGAATCGTTGGTCATCCGACGCAGATCTCATCGATCGATTCGGCAAGCACATCAACGATGCGATCAATCTCATCGGCAGTCGTCGTGAGGATCGGCATAATCACGACGACATCGCCGAGTGGGCGCAGCAAAACGCCGCGTCGTACTGCTGCGGCGCAGACGCGTCGACCCCAACGAAGATCGTCGGCTGGTGGTGCGAGTTCGACGCCGGTCATCAACCCGCGGCGGCGGATGCTTCCGACGGCGGCACGGTCCGTGGCCATTTCGGCCAGGCGGGCGCCGAGTTGGGCGCCACGTTCACGCACGTTGACAAGAACGTCGAGTTCGTCGAAAAGCTGGAGATGGCGTAGTCCCACCGCGGCGGCGAGAGCGTTGCCGGAAAAAGAATGACCGTGGTAGAGCGTCATCTCCGAAAGATCAGGTCCGAGGAACGCCTCGTAGACCCGGCGCGAAGCGACAGTCGCCGCCATAGCGAGGTACCCGCCGGTGAGACCCTTGCCAATGCACATGATGTCGGGACGGATACCGCACTGCTCTGAGGCGAAGAGCGTTCCGGTTCGTCCGAAGCCGGTCGCAACCTCGTCAGCGATCAGCAGCACATCATGCTCGCGGCACGCAGCCGCGACGCGCTCGACCGATTCGGGATTGGTTACCCACATCCCTACCGCACCTTGCACGAGTGGTTCGATGACAACGGCCGCAAGCTCGTGGGCATGGGCGGCGATCATCGCAACCGCGGCTTCGGCCCATGCCGCATCGTCGTAACCGGGGGCGCGCAGGACGCTGAAACGAAGGGGATCGAACATGTCGGTTCCGAACCCGCCAGCGCCAACAGAGATCGCTCCGATCGTGTCACCGTGATACGCGCCACCGAGTGCGAGATAGCGGGTGCGGCCGGAGATCCCCTGATTGGTCCAGAACTGAAATGCGATCTTCAGGGCCTGCTCGACTGCCGCAGCACCGTCGGACGCGAAAAGGAAATGCGGTTCGGCTACCGGGACCCTCGGCGCGAGTGCTTCGGCAAGTTCAATCGTGATGCGATTGCCATTGCCGAGCATCGTGGAATGGGCGACCCGATCGAGTTGCTCGCGTGCAGCTTGGTCGAGCTCGGGAACGTGATGGCCGAGCGTGGTGACCCAGAGCGATGAGATCGCATCGAGATAACGGCGTCCGTCGACATCGATGAGTTCTCGTCCTTCGGCTGACTCGACGATGATCGGCTGGTTGTCGACATAGCTCGACATCTGGGTGAACCCGTGCCATACAACGGCCGCGTCGCGTGCTGCCCACCGTTCATGCGCGGAAGTCATGAGAGGAGAGGGCTGTCCATCGTTCACTCGGGCAGTTTCGCACGAAGGGCGGGCTGCTGACGTCCGCGCCAACGTTCGATCTCGTGACCCATTGGCGTGGACGGAGGACCATTCACGAATGGCCAGATTTCCTCAGCCAGACGGCGCCAGTTCCCCGTGGCATGAAGCTCCCCGAACATTGAGTACAGGCCGAGATTGATCCGCTGGATGACGACGAAACTGGGCGGGACGTTCGCCGCCTTCTGGATCTTCGAGAACGGGCCGCTTGTATCGAATATGCGTCGGATCGACTCGGAGCCGAATTCTGGGGTGATCGTATAGATCCCGTCTTCGTGGACGAAGTCGTAGAAGTGCTTGAGGTAATCGAACACGTCGGCATCGCCGACGTCGAGACCAACCGGGAGCAACCCGATCTTCTCGACAATCGAGCGGAACTCGGCGGGATCGGGATCGAGGACGATGCTCTTGATCATGTCGCCAAAGTCCACGACTTCGGTTGGGGTGAACTGCTTGACCAGACCGAAATCAAGGAACGTGATCTGGCCGCCAGGTCGGAAGAGATAGTTGCCGGGATGAGGATCGCCATTGAACGCGGCCAGACGGAAGAGGCTTCCGAACGCGAAACGGTAGAGAGTCTCGGCGGCCAGGTTCTTCTCCTCCTGTCCCCACGTGAGCATCTCGCTCCAGTGGACGCCGTCGGCGAGTTCGGTCGTCAACACCCGAGTCGACGAGTACTCGGGAAAGACCTGCGGAATATGGATCGTGGGATGGTCGAGATAGGCAGACCGGAACAGTTCCTGATTGCGCGCCTCGTTCACGTAGTCGAGTTCCTCGACGAGTCGCTCGCGCAGTTCGGCAACGATCGCGTCCTGCTCGAGGCCGGGGAAGAGGAAGCCAAGGCCGGCAAAGATGAGACTCGCGTTGTCGAGATCGGAAGCAATCGCCTCGGCAACTCCGGGATACTGGACTTTTACGGCCACCGCTTTTCCGTCGCGGGTCATCGCACGATGGACCTGCCCGATCGACGCGGAGGCGATCGGCACTGGATCCCATTCGGCGAACACGACGTCGGGCGCCGCACCTAGTTCTTCGACAATCACCGCGGCCGCAAGTTCGGCGCTCATGGGCGGTGCGTTGTGTTGAAGTTCGGCAAGCACCGTGCGCACGTGTTCGGGAAGACCTTGATCGAGATAGCTGAGCATCTGCCCGATCTTCATCAGGGCGCCCTTCATGTTGCCGAGGGACTCGGCGATCTGCTCGGCCGTCTTCAACTCAAATGCCGTGTCGAGTTCGCGCCGCCGTCCGGCATCAACGAATGCCCGTCGAGCCCGGTGGGCGACGTAGGACGAACCAGTCTGGGCTCCGAGCAGAGCAATCTGGAGATTCCGACTGCGGCGGGCCTTGAAGCGGACCGGTGAACTGTTGGCACTGTTGCGACCACGATTGCGACGGTTCTGAAGAAACAGTCGTGCGATCGATGCGCCAATCAGTGCTGCTAGTGCGGAGAGCAGGGCAATTCGGGGCGCTTTTCGGGGGAAACTCACCGTCGGAATCTATCGGCCGTGTGCCCAGCTCAGCCTTTCGGGCCGACAGAAGTCCGCAACGTACGCGAACTGCGCCCTATGTGGATTCTTTATGACGGGTAGCGTCGGACACAATCATTCGACTCCACAAAAGAGCGTGAGCCATGAGCGAAACCGGAATCGTCGCAACAACGCAGGGTCGGATCGAAGGGTTCGAGAACAAGGGCGTCTGGCAGTTCCGGGGGATTCCGTATGCGGCTCCGCCGACGGGTGATCGTCGATTCATGCCACCGTCACCCCCTGAACCATGGGACGGAGTTCGCTCAGGCCGCGAATTCGGGGCGACAGCGATGCAACCGACTGGCGGGGTCACTGCGTTTTTGGGTGATGTCGTCGAGAACACTTCTGAGGACTGCCTCTTCCTCAATGTGTTCTCGCCCAGTTGTGACGAGGCGAAGCGCCCGGTCATGGTGTGGATCCATGGCGGAGGATTCAGCAGCGGTTCGTCGTCGATCCCTTGGTACGACGGAAGCGCGCTGGCATTGCGCGGCGATGTTGTTGTCGTCACCATCAACTACCGACTCAGTGCGCTCGGGTTCCTGTGGCTTGGTGATCTCGATCCGCAATACCGATCGAGCGGCGTCAATGGTCTGCTTGACCAAGCAGCCGCACTTGCGTGGGTGAACGCGAACATCTCCGGGTTCGGCGGCGATCCCGACAACGTCACCATCTTCGGCGAGTCGGCCGGCGCGATGAGTGTGTCGACGCTTCTCGCCGTACCTGCGGCGCGTGGGCTGTTCCATCGGGCCATTGCGCAGAGCGGAGCTGCATCAAACACCTTCACTCCAGAGACCGCTTCGGTCATTACTTCGCGGGTGATGGCGAAACTCGGTGCAACGACTCTCGACGAGGTTCTTGCTGCGTCGGCTGAAGCGATCACGGAAGCGGCCGGATCAGTCGAAGGGGCGCTCTCTTCTGATGCCTCCGCGATTGCCGGACCTACCGGTCTGGCCTTGTCGATGGCGACCCAGCCAGTGGTCGATGGGGAGTGGCTCCCGATGGATCCGCTTGTTGCTGTAGGCGCGGGAGAAGCGGCAGATGTCCCCCTGTTAATCGGAACCAATCTCGACGAGTGGAACCTCTTCCGGTTCATGAGTCCTGGAAGCCTGGATCATCCAGAGCTCCTTGACCGTCTCGAACGAGTTTTCGGTGAGCGACACGAGGTACATGACGTTTACACCGCTGCCATGCCGGAAGCTTCGCCGGATGATCTCTGGAGCGCGGTTCTCACCGACTCGAGTTTCCGAATCCCGGCGCTGCGTCTCATCGGGGCGCGGATGCACGGGCTCGCGGCGACGTATCAGTACCTCTTCACGTGGAAGAGCCCAGCGTTCGGTGGAATCCTCGGATGTTGTCATGCGCTCGAGATCCCATTCGTCTTCGGAGTGCTCGACAATTCGGGCGCATCGCTCTTCCTTGGTGGCGACGCTACCGACGAACTCCGTCAACTGTCCGGAGCAATGCAGGACGCGTGGTTGGCGTTCGCGCGCACCGGTGATCCGAACGTCGCAGGGTTGCCGGAGTGGCCCGAAGCCGATGCGGCCGAGTGGCCGGTCATGGTCTTCAACGTGGTGCGCGAACTCGTCGACGATCCTGCCGGAGCGCAACGGCTGTTGTGGAGTGGTGTCCAATGACGGAGCCTGCAACGGGTCGCGTTGCAATCGTGCTCTTCTCGGGCGGTCTGGACTCGACAACGTGTCTTGCCATCGCGAAGTCCGAAGGTTTCACGCCCGTCGCACTCAGCTTTCGTTACGGACAGCGACACACAGTTGAACTCGATTGCGCCGCAGAGATCGCTGCATCCGAAGGCGTCGAGCACCTGATCGCCGACATTGACCTCGCTGCGTTCGGCGGTTCGGCTCTGATCGACGCTTCGCTTGCCATTCCGAAACATGAGTCACTCGAAGAACTCGCTGCTGAAGATCCCGGTAACTCAGGGGTTCCGATCACCTATGTTCCAGCGCGCAACACCATCTTTCTGAGTTTCGCTTTGGCAGTTGCCGAAGTGCGCGGGTCATCAGATGTGTACATCGGGGTGAACGCTGTCGACTACTCGGGCTATCCCGATTGTCGCCCCGAGTTCGTCGAAGCGTTTCAGTCGATGGCCAACCTCGCTACGCGCGCGGGAGTGGAGGGAGATCCGCTGGTGATCCACACACCTCTCATCGCCATGACAAAGGGCCAGATCGTTCAGCTTGGTGCGGAACTCGGCGTGGACTACAGCCGCACCTCAACGTGTTACGACCCCGGCGCCGACGGAGGCGCATGCGGTCACTGCGAAGCCTGTCTCCTTCGAGCCAGAGGCTTCGACGATGCCGGAATCGCCGATCCGACTAGGTACACCTCGGGCTGAACCCGATGTGATGCTGTACGTCGGGGGCGATTCCTGGCGGCAACATTCCGAGTCTACGCTGTTGATTCATGGCATCAATCTCCACTTCTCCTCGCATCCGCCCCCTTCTCCTTGGCATCGCGGCCGTAGGCGTTTCGATCGCGATGTTGGCATCAAGCTGCACAAGCTCGGACGATTCGCGATCGCGTTCGGCCGGAGCTGCCGCTGGAAATCCGATTGATCTTCCGGCACTTCCGTCTGGTTCAGGTTCCGGTGAGCGCGTGCCTCTGTGGTTCGGAGCGACAGTCGCTCCCGACACGTGGGTTTCGAGTTCACTCTCGCCGACCCTTGTCGTTCCGGGGGCAACTGGCGCATGGGACTTCACCGTCACCGATCTCTCGGGGGGTACGTCAACCTTCGGTTCGAAGCAGTTCAAGGAGAATGGTGCAAGTGCGCGCATTCCCCTCGGAACCCTGAATGATCGACAGGCGTACACCTGGACCGCAACTAGCGCGGGGCAACAATCGGTTGCTGGCACATTCTCGGTAGATACGCAGCTTTCCGATGTACAAGATGTCGACACGGTCGGCGGGGTCGCCACCAGTCTCTCGTCGGGCGAAGCGTCCTTCTCGTGGTCATCGCATGCGATGCAGTCGCTCGGCGGTTCGGTCGGCATCGGCCTCCAGTTCCAAGGCTCGAATCCTGTGGATTCGGGAGTACCGGCGGGCTGGAAACTTCTGTCGTCGAGTGGCAGCGGCTACGTGTCAGTCGTGACGCGCGAGGACGGCAGTATCGGGCTTGTCTCGAAGAACGGTCAGGTGTCGAACTACCGCGAGGGAGCAGGCGGCTCGTGGGATGCAGTCAAACTGTCGGGTGACTCGCTCGACACGTCGGGTCTGGCTCCTGTGATCATTGCCAATCCCGACAAGTCGTGGTCCGTGACAACGAAGGGATCGACATCGACCTTTGTTGATGACAACGGCGACGGCACCGCGAACTTGAGCGGCGTCTCTAGCGACGGCAAGCCGATGCTGCAGCAGAACTGGGACGGTGGGTTACTTCGTTCGATCACCGATCCAGTCTCGGGGCGTTCTCTCGATCTTGTCTATGGCGGCGGCTCGTGTCCGAAAGCGGCACCTGGGTTCGTGGCCGCTCCGAAGGGCATGTTGTGTCAGGTGAAGTTCTGGGACGCCTCGACCAGCTCAATCTCCTACGTTGCCCTTGCCGACGGTTCGGTGTCGATCGGCCGGATGGCTGACTTTCCGGAGGCCGGTGCCGATGGTGCGGTGGTCTTCGATGTGGCGTACGACGCTGCAGGTCGCATTGCCCGTACCCGCTCGCCGCTTGTTGCAGTTGCGGCAGCTTCGAATCTGATTCCGTCCGACGATTCTGCCTACTGGTCCGAGATCCTCTACACACCCGAAGGTCGAGTGCTCACCGCAACGGAACCCGCGCCGTCAGTGGGTGGCACCCGTTGTACGCGGACCTACCGCAACGAGGGATCGCAGACGACAGTGAACGACGGTTGCCTTGGACGCGACCTCGGAACCGTAACGTTCGATTCCACGACGTTCTTTGCCCTGCGAGAGAGCAACGTGCTTGGACAGGAGCGAGTCAGCACCTGGAACTTTGCGTCGGGCGAGTTGCTGTCGGTCAGCGATTTCACGGGCCTCGTTACGGCCAATCGCTTTGTCAACGGCCTCCTGGTCGAGACCAGAGGCCCGGCGCGCGAGACGGGCGCGGCGCAGTCGACACTTCGTCAATACGACGAGTCCTACACAGACTCCGCTGAAGGGATCGCCATGCGCGGTCTCGACGTCACCTACTGGCCTTCGGCCACAGAACGTGGCGACAATGCCATTCAGGAACTTGGTCCGATTATGGGTGGCACCTTGGCACCGTCACTGACCCTCAACTGGGATTCGTCGCCGGCGGGTAACAACGCAGGCTGGTCTGCACTTATGACCGGCGCGCTCACGATTGGTCAGGCTGGTTCGTACCGATTCGAGTCCGGGAACACGAACGCGAAATTGCGCGTAGCAAATATTGCCTGTGAAAACGGTGGATGCGATGCCGTATCACTGCCGGCCGGGCCGGTTTCGATTCGGGTCGACGTGTCGTCGGCCGAATCGCGTTCGTCAATTGATCTGACCTGGGCGGGTCCGGACACCGGCGGTGGCTCGCAGTCGATTCCGACCGATCGTCTCGGACCGCAGTACGGCTACGCCACCGAGATGAATGTGGTCGATCCGAATGCGGTGCGGTCCGGCGTCGAGAATATTTCCCGATCGTCCTATTCGAACCCGGCAACCGGCTTGCTGACATCGCGTGTCAATGGTGCCGGTTCCGTTTCGAAGGTGACGTATGAGTCCGCAGGTTGGAACCGGGCTCTGGCGTCCACGCTGCCGGCAGGGAACGTGCTGCAATCCACATGGTGGGGCGACAAGGAAGCAGCTGCAGCGCCCTGCGCCGGCGCGAAGAAAGTTGTACAAGCCGGAGCATCGAAGAACTCAATCACCCCGGGCCCGGATGGTGCTGACGGACCTTCGGCACAGCAGTGGTACACGGCGTCAGGGCGAATCGCCGCGACTGCGATGAGCGGCGGTGCAACTCAGTGCATGACCTATGACTCGGCTGGTCGGATTCTCTCGACCGAGACGCTGAACATGGGGAGGGTCACCAAGTCCGTGTACGACTACGCCGTCGGTGGCAATCCGTTGATGTCCTCGGTGACGGCGACACTTGGTTCCGAAGTCACCACGATCTCAGTCGAAGTGGATCTCGCTGGTCGCACGGTTCAGACGATCGATCCGTTCGGGGTGATCATCTCGAAGACTTATGACACCCGTACGGGACTGACCGCATCGACGACGACGACAGCCCCAGGGTCGGCTCCATCGGTCACGACGAACACCTATGACAAGTTCGGTCAACTCGAGTCGCTTGCGATTGACGGTCGAACAATGGCAACCGTCAACTACGACGGTCTTGGTCTACCGGCCACGGTGACCAACGGAAATGGCGTCACCTCGACATTCGGTTACGACAACTCCGATCGGCTCATCTCTGCTGTACGCAAGGCAGGCAACGGGGGGAATTTCACCTCCAGTCGCGTGCTTTCCGCGGGTGGATCGACGTCGCAGGCGACCGTTGCCGCCAACGGTCGAACCTCGACGTTCGATTACACGCATGACGCATCAAGCCGACTCTCGGCGGTATCGGTGAGTGCCGGGCTTGTGCCGGAACAGAAGTCATGGGAGTACACCTACGACGCCAACTCGAACCGGTCGACGCAGAAGCAGTCAGTGAACGGCGTTGCCTCGTCGAGTTACACCTATTCGTACGATTCGGCCGATCGACTCACGAAAACAAACGATCCGACTGCGTCAGACGCGATTGTGTACGACAGTCGCGGTAACGCGACAACGTTGGGGTCCAACACGTTTACCTACGACGCGTCGAATCTTCTGGTTGAGGTCTCTGATGGAACCATCACAATCGGCTACGACCGCGATGTCAACGGTTCGATCTTCTCGAAGCGCACAACCGTCGCCGGTGCCACAACCACAGTTTTTTACGCCGCCGGTGGCGTCATTCTTGATGAGGAGAAGCGCCCCGTCGCACAGATTATGACGTTGCCTGGTGGTGTTCTGTTCACCCGATCGGTGACACCTGCGGTTCCGAATCGGTGGGACTACACCACGATTTCGGGCGACCGGTTCTTCTCCACGGATGATGCCGGATCGCTGACCGGAGACGTTTCGGTATTCGATCCGTTCGGCCAGTTGCTCACCGCGCCGACTCCCGCGAATCCGGCGCTTCCCGATCTCTCGTGGCAGGCCGCGACAGGTAACGAAACCGCGGCCCTGAAGGTCGCGATCGTCGTGATGGGATCGCGTGTGTATGTTCCCGCTCTCGGCCGGTTTATCCAACTCGATCCGGTTGCCGGCGGTTCTGCTAACGGCTATGACTACGCCAACCAGAGCCCACTCGCAATGTCCGACCCCTCAGGTGAGGCGGCAGGGGATCCCGGTTGGAGTAACTGGCTGGGGATGGGTCTCGTAGCTATCGCCGGTGTGGCGGGCAGTCTTCTGACGCCGGCATCGTGGGGCCCGAAAGCTGCAATGATGATCGGCAGTCTTGTGGGCTTGATGGCCGGTGTTGCGAACGTCGGGGTGCAGCTTGCCACTGGCACAGCTTCGGTCGTCGATATCGGGACGTTGTTTGTGGGCCTTCTGGCCGGAGTTGCCGGCGGTTCGATCATCGGCAAGATCCGATGGGCCCGTTATCAGAAGTCGCTTCCTGAGAACATGGATCTGGTTGACTTCGTTCTGAACGAAGCGAAGTTTTCCAAGTCCGCCGGAATAACTGGAAGGGGAGGAAGCGGGGGGGGATATACGAGTTCAAACCTCGCTACGGTCCGCACAACAGAACGCGCAACGGTGAGGCCACCGTCGGGCGCCCAGGCCCCGGTGCAGCCCGGCGCGGCGGCCATCGGACGTGCACCTTCGGTATCGCCGGTCGCCGCCCCGGTTCGGAGTCGGCCGCCAACGTATCGTCCTGCGTCAGGGATTTCTGGAGAAATGGACCCCGTCATGATGAAATTCGTCAGGAGACTTCTCGAAAAGTAAAGGATGTGTGGACCACTGGGTGGTGACGGAATCAACAACGATTCCGTCACCACCCAGTGGTTAGGAACTAGTGGTCAGGAAGCCGAGATGATGGCGAGTGCCTCGTCGATGTGCTTCTTGGGCTTGAACTGCGACGTGAACGTGCCGCGCACGATGCCCTCGGGATCAATCACGTAGGTGACGCGCCCGGGGATGAGGCCAAGGGTCTTACCCACGCCGAACGCCTTGCGGGCAGTGCCGTCGACATCGGCGAGGAGTGTGAAGGGAAGGTTGTACTTCAGCGCGAATGCCTTGTGAGATTCCACCGAATCGGAACTGATGCCGACAACTTTGGCGCCGGCATCGGTGAAGGCCTCGTAGCTGTCACGGAACGAGCAGGACTCGGCCGTGCAACCGGGCGTGTCGTCCTTTGGGTAGAAGTACACGACGGCCCATTGGCCGCCAAGTGATGCGAGCGAGACGGGCGACCCGTCCTGATCGGGCAGGGTGAAATCGGGCGCGGGCTGTCCTTGGGTGACTGTCATGGTCGGGTAAGCATCGAATAGGCGCTGCTTATTCCGCAAAGCCCCGATTTCCCTGATGATTGTCGGACGAAGCTGGGGTCTCGCGGTACCTTTGTGCCATGCCCGTTGTCGCCGTGGTCAATCAGAAGGGCGGCGTGGGCAAGACCACCGTCGCTCTCGGCCTTGCTTCTGCCGCCGCATTTCGCGGGGCGAAGGTGTTGGTGGTTGATCTCGATCCACAGGCCAACGCCACCAGCGGACTTGGCATCTGGGAGCCGGCAACCAGTGTCGATGCCGCTCTTGAGATCGACCGTCCCGGATCCGCACGTTCCCTTGCCGTGCCATCCACTTGGACGATTCCCGGCGGGACGGCTCCGGATGCCCTTGCCAGCACCCCGGCACTCGCTGCCCGCGAACCGCACCTCGCCAATGACGCCATCGGCGCCCAAGACCGATTGCAGCAGGCTCTCGAAAACAACGGCTACGACCTCGTCGTCATCGACTGTCCTCCGTCGCTCGGCCTGCTCACGATTAACGGCCTGTTCGCAGCGGACCGGGCGCTGATTGTTACTGAACCGGGAGCGTGGGCCTCCGATGGTGTGGCCAACATCCAACTCACTATCTCGCGCATAGCGTCACGCCGCGATGGGCGTCCCGCGATTGCTGGCGTTGCCATCAACCGACTCGGTCGCACCCGCGATGCGCATTATTGGCACACCGCACTGCTCGAGCAGTACGGCGATCAGGTGCTTGCGCCCGTTCATCTGAGGGCGGCAGTCGCCGAGGCATCGGCACAGTCGCTTCCGATTCATGGTCTTGGTAACCGGCAGGGTGCCAGTGAAGCCGCCGTCGAATTCGATGTGCTCCTGAATGCCGTTGTTCCCGAGCTTTTCGGAACATCCCCAGCGAACCCGGCAGTTGCCACTGTCCCGCTCCCGTCAGGAGAATCCGATGTCGTCGTATAACCCCCAGCGTGGTCGCGGTCGGCCGGTTCCTTCATCAACGGAACAAGCGCCCGTCGATGCGATTCTCGAAAACCATCCGGTTACCCCTGGTCTTCCTGAGGACATCGAGATCGACGTCACTCCAGTAGGTGAGACGGTCATCCCCACTGTCGAGGCCACTGCCACTGCCGAGATTGTGGCCGACAGTTTCCCGCAGATGCCCCAACGAGCACCATCATTTGCCGGGTCGCCAATCGTTTCGTCATCGGCAAAGCCGGGTAACTCGAAGCTTGTGATCGCGCTCGCGGCGGCACTCGCTGCGGTTGTAGCCGTCGTGATCTGGCAACGTCGCCGTCGCTAATCAGTCCTGGTTGTTTCAGACGAGAAGGTTTGCCTGAAGCGAGTCGATCACATCGGACTCAATGCCGATGTGATTCACGTAGCCAGTAATGGAGCCGTAGGTCGCGTTGACATGGGCGAGGAACATGATCATCGCCTCGGGCGGCGTAGCGAGGTAGGCCGAGGGCTGATCGTTCATAGCGGTCAGCGATTCGGGGCTGTCCTTCTTGAGCCGCTCGACGAGTGAATCCATGGCGATTCCCGTGAGGGCGTAGTCGCCCACGATGGTTTCTTCGTCGACGCCGACAAGGGACAGAACCATGGCGGCCAGAACGCCGGTACGGTCCTTGCCTGCTGCGCAATGGAACACGGCGGGAAGTGATTCGACCGAGGCAATGGTGCGTAACGAGTTCGCAAGTGCTGGTGCACCGACGGTCAACATCTCGATATAGAGACTGCCCAGAACGTCGCCCGCGTCGGCATCGGGATCGAGATCCTTTGGCTCCCAAGCCTGACCGAGCACCGGGAAATGGAGATGGAGGATTCCGAGATGATCGGCTTCGATCCGGCCATGATCCACTTCGGTAGCCGTGCGCAGATCGAGAACGCTGCGCATGCCGAGGCCGGCGAGTTCATCCAGCTCGACCTCGTCGAGTCGGTGGAGCGCGTCTGCGCGAAAGAGCGTGCGCCATTTGACTGATTTGCCGCCGTGGCCCCGATAGCCACCGAGATCACGGAAGTTGAATGCGCCTCGGAATCCGATATGGCGATCGGGATGGTCGAAGACGGGGGAGGACTTGATCTCAGACATGGCCGTAAGGCTAGGGGTTGGGGATGAACTCGCCGACAACTCCACTAGTCGCGAAGAAGAACTACCGCATCTAGCCCGCCGCCATCGGCGACCCGCAGTTCAATGTCGGCACCTTCAGACGCGAGAAGTTTTTGCACGATGGCCAAACCGAGACCACTTCCGCCCAGTTCACCTCGGGTGGTCCCGGCCCGCCAGAAACGATCGAACGCTCGACGGGGCGCCCTTCGCGCAATGGTCTCGCTGCGGTGACTGTTGTCGCGGCGAATGCGGCATGGGGTGAGGTACATGCCAAAGCTGCACTTATCGCCGGGCCGTTTAATGGAGTATTCCTTCTCGCTCAGGCCGGGCTCTCGGGACTGCTCGTACAGGACGACGGCAGCGTTCTCACCGCCGGCGCCATCGACGATTACCTCATCAACGACTCGGGCGTGTCATTGTGACATCCATGTTCTCTGTCGTTCTCGCCGCTTCGAATTTGTGGTGGTATGTGGCTCGGTCGGCGGGAATCGTGTCGTGGGTGCTTCTTGCACTTGCGGTCCTGTGGGGTCTTGCGCTGTCGACACGTGCACTCGGGAAGCGACCGGCTGGTCCGTGGCTTCTCGATCTACATCGTTTTCTCGGCGATCTCTCGGTGCTATTCGTTTTCGTTCACATGCTCGGGTTGTTCCTTGACACGTACGAACCCTTCAGCTTGGTGGAACTGCTTGTTCCATACGCAAAAGATTGGAAGCCCGGGCCAGTTGCGTGGGGGATTGTCGCGTTCTATGTATTGCTCGCCGTCGAGGCAACATCACTGCTCAAGAAGCACCTGCCGAATCGTCTCTGGCACGGGGTTCACCTCGCGAGCTACGCGCTGTACGCGTTCGCCACTATCCATTTACTTACTGCCGGAACCGATCGTCAGAATCCACTCCTGCGTTGGAGCGTGATTGGTTCGATCGGTGTCGTCGTGTTCTTCACGGCCTACCGCTCCATTGGTCCCGGTCGCGCTGCGAGCATCAGGTCCGCCGGCAAGACAAAAGTCACGAGTGGCGAGCCAAAGCCCTGAGGTTGTCAGTCGGCCGGAAGTTCAACCGTAAACGTGGCGATGTCTTCGACGAGTTCGCGGCGCATCTTGGCGACAGCCTCACCGCGGCAGTTGGCGCGGGTCATGGCGAAAGGCTTGGGATGCAGACGCTCGCCAAGTTCGGCCGCCGTGGCGACGGCGGTGGCGACAACATCGTCATCGGGCACAAGACGGTCGAGGTAGCCGGCATTCACTGCCCCGGCACAGTCGTAGACGGTCGCGTGATTCACGGCTTTGGTGAATTCGGCGATGCTGAGTGAGTTGCGTGCAAGCTCGACAGCGAAGCGCGGAACGGGCATGCCGATCGCGATTTCGTTGAGGCCAATCTTGTAGTTGCCCTCGGCCCCGATCCGAACATCGGCGGCCATCAGAAGGATTGCGCCCATGGCGAATGCATGACCCGTCGATGCCATCACGACCGGCATCGGGAACTCGTGGATCTCAAGAGCGAGTTCGGCACCAGCCTTGAGTAGGTCGCGGGCAGCTTCAGTGCTTGAGGTCATCGTCGGAAGATCGAATCCCGCCGAGAAGCGGCCGGGACGACCGGCAATGACGACGGCTCGGGCTTCGTTCCGGGCCTTGTCGAGCGAACTGCGAATCGCAGCGGCGATTTCGTGGCTGATCGCATTTGCCTTGCCGTCGTCGATGGTGATGACGGCGACGGATCCTTGGAGTTCGTAGTTGACGGCGGTTTCGGTCATGTCGAAACGCTAGCCGCCGGAAAAACGGTCACCGGACTCGTCATCGGCACGGGCGAGCGAAGTGGATCAGGCCGGTTCGGTGACGAAGTCGATGAGTTGCTCGACCGCCCCGACTAATGGAGGTTCGAGATCGGCATAGCTGGACACCGAGTTGAGGATTTTCTTCCAGAACAGTCGGGGATCGTCGACCCCGAGGGCGGCGCAGACTCCCTCTTTCCAGGATTGACCCCTCGGAACATCCGGCCACGCGGCGATGCCCACGACCTGCGGCTTCACGGCTGCCCAGATGTCGACGTAGGGGTGACCGGTCACGAGGACATCGGGATGGTCGACACCATCGGCAATTCGTGTTTCCTTCGAGTTGTCGACCAAGTGATCCAGAAGCACGCCGAGACGGCGGCCGGGACGAGGGCCGTACGAGCGCACGATCTCGAGCAGGTTGTCGGCGCCATCGAGCAACTCAACGACGACACCTTCCACCCGAAGATCGTCGCCCCACACTTTCTCGACCAGTTCGGCATCGTGAACGCCTTCGACAAGTAGGCGACTGGCACGAGCTATCCGCGCAGGCGCACCCGGCACGGCGACTGAACCTGAAGCTGTGCGTTGCGCTGGAGCAGCCGAAGCTTTTGGTCGGGCGAGGCTGACCTGTTTGCCCTTTACGTCGAATGCGCCATCGCGGAGTTTGACCTGATGATCGCGACCGTTGCGATCGCGAATCGTGACGATCGCGGAATCACAGGCGACGACGATGCCCCAAAGTTGCGTTCCGCGAACCTCAACTTCGAGCCCGGGTGTTGCCGCGATGAGTGGTGGCGGACGCTTGACCCGCGGCGCATCACCGTCAAGGTCAAGGGGCTCCGAGAGGATCCCTTTGCGATAGGGGATTTCGGCCAAGTCTCAGAGACCGCCGACGAGTTCGCGGATCTTGGCCTCGGTGGCGGGACCGTCATACGCGAGTTCTCCATCGCGCAGACCGATGCATCGGGTGGCATGCGACACGAGATCAAGTTGATGGGTCGAGCACACAACAGTGGCACCCTGCTCGACGACATCGCTCAGGACTTCGACGAGCGTTTCCTGTCCGGGTGTGTCGAGACCAACGAAGGGCTCGTCGACAAGCATCACGCGGAACGGGCGAATGAGTCCGAGGATCAGACCGGTCTTCTGCTTCAGGCCGCGGCTGAATCGCGAGGGGAGATCGTCGATGCGATCGGTGAGGCCAAACATCTCGACAAGATCGTCGGCGTATTCCTCCCAGTCCTGGGTGGAATGGAGACGGGCGATGTATTCGATGTGCTCGCCGAGACTGAGATCGTCGTAGAGGACCGGGTTGTCGGGAAGGTACGAGAGCGCAGCGCGCGCTTCAACGGTTCCGGCGGGAAAGCCTTGGATGAATGCCCAACCGCTCGTCGGCTCAAGCATGCCTGACGCAAGACCGAGGAACGTTGACTTACCAGCTCCGTTGGGGCCGACAAGCATGATGAGTTCGCCTTCACCGATCTCGAGATCGAGCTCGGTGACGAGGCCCATGCCATCGCCGTAGTCCTTGCTCAGATCGAGTGTCTGCAACGAGGCGCCGAGGTTGAGGCGTGGCTCGGTGGCGGGCGTGGGTGGCTGCTTCGGGAGTTTGAATGCTGAGGTCACAGGTGCTTCGGCTTCCGTGTGCGGAGATAGAGGATTGCGGCACCGACGGCGAACAATGCGTACACCGTCGAGTTTCCAACTTTGGTTGTGTTGAGGAGTTCGACATCGGAACCGGCGCCCAGTAGCGGCAGCAATGCAACGACCGTGATTGCCGGAGGAATGACCAAGCGGGCGACCATGAGCCAACCCATGACATCGGGACCGAGTCCGGCGAGTGCGGCGACATCGGGGGCGCCTTGTGCAGTGCTGATCGTGGCCGCTGAGGCCGATGCGAGCGCGGCGGGAACAATGATGATCAGCCCGAGTTTCCAGACGACCGTGAACGGCACGAACACCAACGACGCCGCCCCGGCGATGAGGCACAGCAGGACCATGATCGTGAAGGCCGCGGCCAAATGGCGAAGGAGGAATGCTCCGGGTGCTTCGGGATAGCTCTCCCATCGGGTCGGATGGTCAACCTCTTGTGCGGTCGGCTCTGATGCGTCGTAAGCCGCCAAGTACAGGGCGAGCGCCGCGATGATGATGGCGGGAACAGTGCCGCGCCATACCAGCCCAAGTGAAAGTCCGGCGATTGCGGCAAGCATGACCATACGGATGAGGCGGGGGAGCGGGAATCGCAGATAGCTCTGCCAATCGCGCTTCCAGACCGGAGGAACAATCGTCTTGCGTTTGGCGCGACCGATACGGATCCAGGGCTTGAGTCGTGCGTTCTCTTGCGAGAGTTGGCGACG
Organism: Bifidobacterium breve; assembly: GCA_945878725.1. GTDB lineage: Bacteria > Actinomycetota > Acidimicrobiia > Acidimicrobiales > Acidimicrobilacustridaceae > Acidimicrobilacustris > Acidimicrobilacustris thunensis. The sequence goes on from CAMCTY010000001.1 coordinate 37,028, forward strand.
CAACAACACGACGGTGCGGACATCTTGAAGGGTGACAGCGAAGCGGAGTTGTGCGACGAGTCCGGCCCGACGAAGCGCATGTTCAATCGAGATCTCACCGATGCGGGCGAGTCCGAGCAATGCAATGACCGGAACGATCACCAGTCCCACAAGTCCAACAAGCCGAAACGTGATCGGCCAGAACGCCATGTCAGCCATCATCGTGAACGGTGACGTCGTGCGCTTCCCGATCACATCGAGCACCGACCACGCAATAAGAATGAAGGCGGTGATGTTGGCCGGCCACCAGCGGATTCGCCGACCGGACGTAAACATTGCGGTTGCCGAAGCCAGAACGCCGGCGAGGGCAAAGGCGCCCGCACAACAGGCGATAGCAGCAACAGGGTTCACCGGAAGACGGCGAGACGCAACGAGTCCGATGATCGCCCCGGCGACGGCTCCGGCGAATCCGAGGAATCGAAGTTGTTTGATGGCCGGGCGACGAACGACCTCGGCACGCGACACGGGAGCCATGAGTTCGTGCATGACGACGGGTGCTTCGAGAACGAGCGGACCGCCGCGGCCTCCGGATCGCAAACCGATACCCACCGCGATGGCGAACCCGAGGCCGAGCCACATCGGGGCCTCGTTGGCGAAGTTCATCGCGTCGGCGTCGCTAAGTCGGTTCTCGGGGAGTTGGCTAGCCGCGAACAGGATGAAGATCACGGCGGCAAGGCCAACCATGTAGACGCGGTAGAGCGCGTCTATCCAGTGAACTTCGGAAAGTCGGTTATGACGCCGGGCCCGGCGCAGTTCCCGCAGCGCCTCTGTGTTTGCGTCGACGTCGATCACAGTTGATGAATCTACCGGTGTTGGGAGGGGGGCCCGGCGGCGCTCGCCTCGGCCTCTTCCGCGAGAGCGAGCCACTGTTCTTCGGCCCGATCGAGGGAATCAATGATTTCGGCATGCAGACGACCGAGTTCTGCGAGTTCGGTGTGGTCGACCTGGCCAGCTTTTTCGGCCATCGTTGCCTCGATCGCAGTCCGCTTCTTGCCGAGACGGATGATGTCCTTGTCGAGGTCCTTCATGAGATGTCGGAGAGTGCTGGCGCTGCGGGGCTTCGCCACAGGTGTCTTGCCGGCTGCTTTGGTGGGCTTCGTCCCGTCGCCGGGTTTCGGAGAGACTTTCTTTGCTGGGGTCTGCGAGGGGAGGGTCGTCGCCCGGCCTCGAGCCCGGTTAGCCCTGCGCTCGTCTTCCCACGCCGCGTAGCCGCCGCGGCGACGGCCAGGCTTGCGGGTGCCATCCATGACCATGACGTCGGCGACGGTTCGTTCGAGGAACGCTCGGTCATGACTCACGACGATGAGGGCGCCCGGCCAGTCGTCGAGGAACTCTTCGAGAACGCGCAACGTATCGAGATCGAGATCGTTGGTGGGTTCATCGAGGAGAAGAACGTTCGGCTTCGCCGCAAGGATGAGTAGCAGTTGCAATCGGCGACGCTCGCCGCCAGAGAGCAGCTCGATTGGAGCCCATTGCGCGTCGCCGTCGAACCAGAATGATTCAAGCAGTGCTGCATCCTGCCAATCAGGTTGACGATGTCCACCAGTGACGGCATCGCGCACTCGTTGTTTCGGATCGAGGGCGACTCCGACCTGGTCGTAGTAACCGATGCGTGCTGTCGGTCCAGGAACAACGGTTCCGGTGGTGGCCTCACGTCGTCCGGCGATCAGGTCGAGCAGCGTCGACTTGCCGGCGCCGTTTGGGCCAACCAAGCCAAGACGCTCGCGCGGATCTAGGAGGAGCTCGACCCCTTCGAAAAGAGGCGCATGTCCCTCATGAGCGAACGCAACATCATGCAGTTCGATGACTTTGTCGCCAAGACGGGGTGTCCCGAACCACAGATCGGGAATGCCCTGACGAGCCGGCGGTTCGGCACGGGTCTCGATGAGAGCAGTGGCGGTTTCGATGCGCGCTTTTGGCTTGCTCGTTCGCGCCGGCGCACCTCGTCGCAGCCACGCCAGTTCCTTACGCGCAAGAATCTTTCGACTTGATTCGGCGTTGGCAGCCTGCTCCTCGCGGTCAGCTCGACCTTCGAGATAGGCGTCGTAACCGCCGTCGTGGATGTAACCGGTTCCCCGGTCGAGTTCGAGAACCTTGGTGGTCACTCGGTCGAGAACGTGCCGATCGTGGGTGACGAGGATGAGCCCACCGCGGTAGGACGCAAGACGATCCTCGAGCCATGCGATCGCATCGATGTCGAGATGATTGGTCGGCTCATCGAGGACGAGCAGATCGCTCGCCTGAACCAGCGTGCGAGCGAGGGCGACGCGCTTGGCCTGCCCTCCTGAGAGTCGGCTCGTGTCGGCATCGCACAGAGGTGTCATGCCGAGATGATCGAGAACTGCCGCGGCTTCCCATGGTTGTTCTGCGGCGTCCTCGACGGCGGCCAGAACGGTTCCCGGCGGAAGTATCGGCCGCTGGGCCAGTGCTGCAACGCGGACGTCACGACCCTGGCGGACTGAACCGGTCTCCGCAGTGGCCTCACCAGTGAGTACGGACAGGAGGGTGGATTTCCCGCAGCCGTTGAGCCCGACAATGCCGATTCGGTCGCCGGAAGACACCGTGAACGACAGATCGGTGAAGAGGGGTTTACCCGGTCGGCTCATGCCGACCCGTTCGACGTCGACGAGGATCACGACTGCGAGGCTACGGCCTCGCCACCATGCTCACGACGGGCCGGCCGGTTTGCACCTCGGGGGAATGTGGGGCTGCGTCCGTCGAATTGATGGCACTAGCGTGACGGCAGGTCGTCGGGGGACGATCTCACTTCACGACATGTCGGAAATCACCTCAACCACCTACGCCCCGGTGCAGTCTCCGGTGGTGGCGCCGGACGGTGGTCGGGCGCGCCCACGACGCAACCGCTTCGATGGGATCTCGGAGCGATGGTGGACACCGCTCGCCTTGTTCCTCTCGCTAGGCGTGCTGGTTTGGTTTGCGGTTTGGTTCGGCAACGTCTATCTCCCACATGATTCGTTTTTTCCCTCCCGGCCCGGAATCGTCGGGGGCACCTGGTTCGAGGGTTGGAATCGTTGGGACGCAGAGTGGTACCGGACGATCGTCCGCGAGGGCTACGTCTACTTCCCGGGACCCCAATCGTCGGTCGCGTTCTGGCCCTCCTATCCGCTGGCGATAAAGGCCTTGAGTTGGGCCTTTCCGAGCATCTACATCACCGGTTCGGTTCTCACAGCCGTGTCGGGTGCAGCCGCGGTGATGATGTTGCGCAAGTGGGCAGGAATCTTCGTCCCGGCGAAGGTCGCCATGGCCGGCGTTGTCCTGTTCTGCGTCTATCCGTACAGCTTCTATCTGTATGGCGCTGTGTACGCCGATGCGTTCTTCGTGGCAGCGGCCATTGGTGCTTTTCTTCTTGTCGAACGCGATCGCATGTTTTGGGCGGGACTCGTGGGCATCATCGCTACTGCGGGACGTCCAGCCGGACTCGTCGTTGCCGCGGCCCTTGTCCTTCGCGTGATCGAACGTCGCAACGACGCGAACGGAGTCGAGGGTTTGGCGGCCAGATTCGATCCGCGTTCGATGACACGGTCCGACGTACCGATATTCCTCTCTCTCGCCGGCCTAGGTGGCTGGTGCACATTCCTCTGGGTCAAGTTCGGTAACCCGCTTCTCTTTGTGACCATCGAAGGGAGCAAGGGCTGGGACCAAGGCGCCGGGCCACCGACCTGGCTGAAGTTCCAGTTGATACGCGATCTTCAGAATCGACCGTTCACCGGGTCGACGATCGGACTCGTCTTCCAGGGGCTCCTGGTATTTGGTGCTCTGGCCCTCGTTCCGCACGTGAAGCGCCGATTCGGTTGGTCCTACGCTTTGTATGTGACTGGTGTTCTCGCGCTGCCGCTTCTCGGTACCAAGGACTTTCTTGGTGCCGGCCGCTATCTAGTGGCCGCATTCCCCTGCGCGATTGTCATGAGTGAGTTGCTGTCGGCTCGACCGCGACTCAGGTCAGTTGTCGTGGCGGTCTCGCTCCTTGCGATGCTGGGCTTCGCGATGGCCTTCGGGCGCGGGTCCTATCTCGCCTGAGCGCCCAACCGTGCGCCCGAAATGTCAAACCTCGGTCGGAGGGCGGTAGCGTTGCGTCCACGGTGTTGGGCGACAGAGCCCGACGTTTCCTCCGAGGAGTTCGAATGTCAGGCAGCGATGTTTCTGGAAGCGGTACCGATTTGGCTGACTCGGCAGTTCTCTCCGAAACGGCGCAAGACACGAATGCCTTTGTGCTCACGCTGACCCCAGAAGCGCTCGCGAAGGTCCACGAAATCCGAGAAGGCGAAGATGAGCCGGGCACGCTGTGTCTCAGGGTCGAGATCACCGGCACCGCCGGAACTGAGTACGCCTACGACCTTGCGTTCGCCGAGATCAGCAGCCTCGAAGCCGAAGATGACCTTTCGGTCCAAGACGGTCTCAGCGTTGTGGTCGCCGCCGAGAGCGTTGATCGCATGCGCGGAGCGACGCTCGACCTGCCTCGCACGAGTGGTCAGGCCGGCCTCGTCATCCGTAATCCAAACCGACCGACACCTCCGAACCCGTTCGAGGGGCGCGACATCGTGCTCACCGGCGACATCGCCGAGAAGGTCACGCAGCTCCTCGTGGAATCGATCAACCCTGGCCTGGCATCACACGGTGGTTTTGCTGAACTCGTTGGCGTGGACGACACCACGGTGTTCATCACCATGGGCGGCGGCTGTCAGGGCTGCGCAATGAGCGCGGCGACACTGCGAGACGGGATTCAGACCGCCATCCGTGACGCGATCCCGGAGGTCACCGAGATCATCGATGCGACCGATCACACGGCCGGGGACAATCCCTTCTATACGTGACCAGTTCTTCGTGACCGGCGCGGTTCGGCTGGTTGTCGAAGAAATTGCTCAGCAGCGTTAAGTACCTCTAGGGTCGGGTCACCGGCAGGGGGCGTCGGTACGGGGCAATCCCGGGCCGTGGTCCTCACCGAGAAGCGCAAGCCGGAATTCCAGCGGCGCCGATCATCGATCAGAAAGAGGAACCATGCCAGACGTTGTCCATGAGTCCGTCTTCAACCTGCAGTTTCCGTTTACGCGGACACTCGGGTCCACGCTGAGCACGTTTTTCTCGGCGTTGGCGCAGGGGCAGATCATCGGTGTGCGCACCGGTGGTCGCGTGATCGCCCCGCCGCTTGAGTACGACCCCGACACGGGAGCCGATTCCGGCACCGAGTACGTCAAGGTCGGACCCAAGGGCACGGTGTCAGCATGGACGTGGGTTCCCGAACCCACCCATCTCCACACCATCAAGAACCCGTTCGCCTTCGCGTTCGTCACACTCGACGGCGCTGACACGGCGATGATCCACCTTGTTGATGCTGGCTCGGAAAGCGCCATGAAGCCGGGAATGCGGGTCGAAGCGACCTTCAAGCCGGTCGACGAGCGTGTCGGTCGCATCGACGACATTCTCGCTTTCGTGCCCGCCGCCGATCCCGCGCCGAGCGCTGGAGCCGGTGATCCATGGGACGCTCCGGCTGAACCCGAGATCACTACCCAGGACTCCTTCTGCGATCTCGTCTATGTCGACAACACCTCGGCGCCGACGCTCTTGTGGATGGAAAGTCTCCTCAACGGCAAGTTGATCGGCCAGAAGTGCCCGGTTTGCAATCGCACATTCGTGGGGCCTCGTGGCTTGTGCTGCATCGACGCCGTCGAACTCGACGAAAGCCATCTTGTCGATGTTCCCGATCGTGGGGTCATCACCAACTTCACCGTCATCACACCGGTCCAGTATCCGGGTCAGCTCGAGACGGAGCCTTTCGCCCGTTGCTCGATCCTTCTCGATGGAACCGATGCCGTTATGGCACAGCAGTCGATCCTCGACATGCCCGCGAGCGAAGTCCGTGTCGGCATGCACGTTGCTGCGGTCTGGGTGCCGGAAGCCGAACGCGATGTTTCCGAAATCGGAAACCGCGGTTGGGGCAGCGGTGGGGATTGCATCAGTGGCTGGCGCCACACAGGTCAACCGGATGAGCCGGAAGAGAACTACCTCGAACGGATGATGTGATGACACGCACAGAGAACGACATCGCCATTGTCGGGTTTTCGCAGTCACCAATGGTGCGACGCTCGCAGAAGACCGAGACCGAAATGTTGTTACCGGTTGTGCAGAGCGCAATCGCCAGCGTCGGTCTCACCAAGAACGACATCGGTTTTACGGTGTCCGGTTCATGTGACTACCTGTCGGGTCAGGCCTTTTCGTTCGTTTCGAACGTCGACGCCTACGGCGCATGGCCACCGATCAACGAGTCGCATGTCGAAATGGACGGGGCTTGGGCGCTTTACGAGGCTTTCGTGCGTCTGCTCCAAGGTGATATCGACACGGCGGTTGCCGCCGGCGTTGGTAAGAACTCGAACTCGGATCCGAGCACGTTGTTCACGATCGAGATGGATCCGTACTACCTGACGCCCATCGGTGCCGATCCGTGGTCGATGGCCGCGATGCAGGCACGTGCCTACCTTGACTCGGGCAAGGCCACTGAGCGCGATTTCGCCGAAGTGGTTTCCCGCAACCGCAGCAATGCGAAGTCGAACCCGCATGCACAGGTGTCCGGCGATTTCGACATCGACGAACTCCTTGCTGCGGACTACATCCGGAACCCGTTGCGTCGTCATGACCTTCCGCCGACCACTGATGGTTGCGCGGCAATCGTGCTCGCACGCGGCAAGAAGGCATACGACCTCTGTGAGCGTCCGGCCTGGATCACTGGTATCGACCATCGCATTGAGGCGCATCTGCCCACAATGCGTGCCGACATCACGAAGTCGGTGTCGACAGCACTCGCCGCAAAGGGCGCCGGTGTCGGAAACGCACCGATCGACGTCGCCGAGATCTACGCACCCTTCAGCTTCCAAGAGCTGATCGTCCGCGAAGCCCTCGGACTCGACGCATCGACGGAGATCAACCCGTCCGGTGGCTCACTTGCCGCCAACCCAGTGATGGTGTCCGGACTCATCCGCATGGGTGAAGCCGCAACCCAGATCATGAAGAACGGCAAGCGTCGTACGCTGGCTCACGCCACGTCCGGCCCGTGCCTCCAGCAAAACCTCGTGTGCGTATTGGAGGGAGACGAATGAGCCATCAGCCCGTCGCCGTAGTCGGTATCGGACAGACCCATCACAAGAAGCGTCGTGGGGACGTCTCGATCGCCGGCCTTGTCCGCGAGGCCGCCGTGCGCGCCCTCGAAGACGCAAACATGGATTGGGGCGACATTGACGCCGTAGTCCTCGGCAAGGCACCCGATCTTTTCGAAGGTGTCATGAAGCCGGAGATGTACCTTGCTGATGCTCTTGGAGCGGTCAACAAGCCAATGTTCCGAGTGCACACCGCCGGTTCGGTGGGTGGCTCGACCGGCATTGTCGGTTCGCACCTCGTGAGCAGTGGTCGTCACAAGCGGGTTCTGTCGCTTGCCTTCGAAAAGCAGTCTGAAGGCAACGCCCAGTTCGCACTTGGTGGTGGCAAGTCTGGCTCGATTGGCGCCGGTGGTGCGTTTGCACCGTTCATCCGTGCGTACATTCGTCGCTCGGGTGCACCGGAAGACATCGGTTGGCGCGTTGCCGTCAAGGATCGCCTCAACGGCGCCAAGAACCCGTACGCCCATCTCAAGCTGGCCGATATCACCATCGACAAGGTCCGCGAATCCCCGATGATGTGGGATCCTTTGCACTTCCTCGAGTCATGCCCGTCATCTGACGGCGCGTGCGCGGTGATCTTCACCGACGAAGATGGCGGCAAGGCCGCATCGAAGCCGCCGGCCTGGGTTCTCGCGACAGCGATGAAGAGTGAGCCGTCGACCTTCGCTGGACGCGATCCCGTGAGCCCACAAGCTGCTCATGACTGCTCCGACGAGATCTACAAAGCGATCGGTGTAACAAATCCCCGTGAGCAGATCGACTGCGCCGAACTGTACGTTCCGTTCAGTTGGTACGAGCCGATGTGGCTCGAAGCCCATGACATCGCCGCTCCCGGTGAAGGATGGAAGATGACCGAACGGGGCGATACCGCCCTTGGCGGATCGTTCCCGGTCAACATGTCCGGCGGCGTGCTTTCGTCCAACCCGATCGGTGCATCCGGTCTTCTGCGTTTCGCCGAAGCTGCGCTTCAGGTCCGCGGACAGGCCGGCGATCACCAGGTCGGTGGCGCCAAACTGGCGATTGCGCAGGCCTATGGCGCGAACGCACAGTTCTATGCCATGTGGGCTGTTGGTTCCTCACTCAACCCGTTGGGCTGAGCGACATAACGAATGTGACCGGAGGCGGCCTGTTTGGGCCGCCTCCGTCGCGCTCGATCGCAGCAACGTGATCTGGGGGACGTGACATGACTAAAGCGCTCGTGCTTGGCGGTGGCGGTGTAGCTGGGGTGGCCTGGGAACTCGGCGTCCTCGATTCCTTGTTTGCGGCGGGGGTTGACCTCACCGATGCAGACCTGGTTGTCGGCACTTCGGCGGGCTCGGTGGTCGCAGCCCAGATCTGTTCCGGCGAGGCACTGAGCGCTCTGTGCGATCGTCAATCGGACTCAGGATCTGAGCTGAAGGCTCCCGGCAACTTCGCTGACCTCATTGACGCGTTCGTCGGAGCGCTCGCCGGAAATCCCGAAGAGGACGAGCGCAACCGACGAATCGGGAAGATCGCACTTTCGGCAACAACTGTCGACGAATCTGCACGACGTGATGTGATCCTGTCGAGACTTCCGTCGACGCAATGGCCAGCGCGCAATCTGGTGATCACCGCAGTGGATGTCGAAACCGGAGAGTTCGTGACGTTCGATCAGGCGAGTGGGGTTGAGCTCGTTGATGCGATCGGCGCCAGCTGCGCGGTTCCCGGCGTATGGCCGCCCGTCACGATTGGTGATCGGCGTTTCATGGATGGGGGAGTGCGATCGATAGCGAACTCGGATCTCGCCGATGGTTACGACGTGATCGTGGTCCTCGCCCCGCTGACGGGAACACTCGGCCGTCCCTTCGCCGCTGAAATCGACGCGTTGCGTGTATCTGGTTCCGTGGTCGAAGTGGTCGAAGGCGATGCCACCTCGTTGACCGCGTTCGGTGCCGATCCGCTTGATCCGGCGACTCGTATCCCGGCACTTGCTGAGGGCCGTCGACAGGGCGCCGCATTCGTTACTCGTTTAGCGGAGATCTGGCGATGAGATCGACGAGCAGTAGTGACTCTGCGGAGGTCCTTCGGAGATTGCGGGAAGATCTCGGCTCGCTGCGCCGCATCATCGGTAGTCAGCGACTCGACCGCCTTATCGCTGTGCGTTCGGGAGTTTCAATCGGGGTCGTGGCGGTCGCAGTACTCGGCAAGGTCATTGATGACGGACCCATGCGGATGACCGACCTTGCCGACGCGGTCAGGATGCATCCTGCGGCGTTGACCCGACAGGTCCAGGCGCTCGAGACGGAAGGGTACGTTGAGCGCAGTGCAGATCCTCTCGACGGTCGAGCCTCCGTCGTGAGCGCAACACCAATCGGGCGCGCCGCACATCGCCAGATCGAGGCAGCGAATGACGAGATCATGGCGGAACAACTTGCCGATTGGCCGTTTTCCGATCTTGTCGAATTGGTAGACGGACTTGATCGTCTCGTTGCCGACCTGAGGGCGGTTCCGGCCAAACGACGCGGGAAGTCCGCAGGATGAGTTCTCAATGAGCAACAACGAGGCGGAGATGTTCAGGGCTGATCCTGCCGACGCGGCAGCGTGGCGCGCCGCCGGATGGTGGGGTGACGACACCGTGGCGTCGATGGTCGCCCGCTCCGCACGAACGCAACCTCAGGCCGTTGCTTACGTGGCTGATGGACGGCGCTATACGTGGGCCGAGTACGAGCGCGACTCGGATTCGATTGCCCGCGTGTTGCTCTCCGGATCGCTGCTCCCAGGCGAACGCGTCGCGGTGATGATGCCGGACGGTCCTGCTGTACACGCAGTATTCGTCGGAATCGAAAAGGCGGGCTTAGTCGCTGTCGGTATCGGTGCCCGTGCCGGTGATCGCGAGACGGCACATCTGCTTTCGCTAACGGGGGCACGAATACTCGTGACAACACCCGACCAGCACAATCGCACTGCGGAAGATCTGCGTTCCGATGTCGCGTCACTTGGCGCAACTCTTGATCGCATGGTGCTCGTGGGTCGCGACGCTCTTGTGGTTGATGCTGATCTCCCTAAGGGTGTCGTCGTTGATGATTCGATCGGGTTACAACCCTCCGATCCCGATGCGCTGTTCTTGCTCAACTCAACATCGGGAACAACAGGGCTTCCGAAGTGCGTGATGCATACGCAGAACCGCTGGTTCTACTTTCATGAACTCGCGGCCCGTGCGGGCCGGTTTGCCAATGACGAGGTTTTCTTCGGTGCCCTGCCGGCCCCATTTGGATTCGGTCTCTGGACCGCGCATTTCACGCCAGCGATTTTGGGATGTCCGACAGTCGTTATGGAGAAGTTCGACGCACACGCGGCGCTCGATCTGATCGAGTCCGAACGCGTCACGGTGTTGTGCTGCGTTAGTACGCAATTCATCATGTTGCTCAATGCACAGGCCGAGAAGCCGCGTGACTTGAGTTCGCTGAGGTCGATGTTCACTGGAGGCGAGGCAGTTCCGTTTGAGCGGGCGGCAGCGTTCGAAGACACAACCGGTGCGAAGGTGCTCCAGTTCTACGGTTCGAACGAGACTGGAGCGCTTAGTCACACGACTTTGGACGACGACCGAGAACATCGCTTCGGCACCGCCGGCCGCGTGATCGACGAAATGAATGTCCGACTTCTGGATCCGGAGACACATGCCGACGTCGCTCCGGGAATCGTTCGGGGGCAACCGGCCTGCAAGGGGCCAGCCATGTGCCTTGGCTACTGGGGCGACGATGGGGCAAACCGTCAACTTTTCACCGAGGACGGGTGGATGCTCATGGGCGATATTGTCGAGTTTGATGCCGATGGTTACGTGAGCGTCGTCGGGCGAACTTCGGACTTCATCATCCGGGGTGGCAAGAACATCAGTGCTCCGGCGGTCGAAGCCGAACTCGCCACTCACCCGGCAGTGGCGATGGCCGCTGCGGTTGCGTTCCCGGATCCGGTCTTCGGCGAGAGGGTGTGCGCCTATGTGGAACTTCGCAGTGGGGCCGCTCTGACTCTTGACGATTTGGTTGCCCATCTGGCGTCGCGTGGTGTTAGCCGCGAGTGGTATCCGGAACATCTGGTGATCGTCGACGAGCTTCCTCGTTCGTCGGGCGGCAAGGTCGCTAAGGGTGAACTCAAGGATGATGCAAAGCGCCGCTCCGCCGACCTGAACGGTTAACCAACCCCAAAATCTCAAGCCGCTCGTGGGCCTGGCGGGGTGCGGCTGACTACCAGCGTTCGATGGCGGGGGCGTCGGTAGCGTGCAGGTCGAGGAGGATCATGTCGACGGTGGCGTCGTCGGCGTCGAGTTGCGGAAGCCGCACTGATCCGCAACCAAGGCCTAGCCGGTTCATCACGGCTTTGGTGGCACGGATTCCGCCATTGCCGTAAAGCATCCTCGAAATTCGGACAACCTCGATTGCCATTTTCGCGCTGGCTTCAGTGTCGCCGGCGTCGAAATTCGAGATGACCGACGCGCACATCCGGGGGATGAGGTTGGCCTCGGAACTGAGAAAGCCTTGGGCCCCGAGGGTCAGCGCCGCGAATCCGTGAGTAGGTCCACCGACGTGGATTTCGACGCGTCCCTCCATAATGTCGAGCAACTCTTCGAGCGGTTCGATGTTGGCACAACTGAGATTGACTCCCACGAGATGGGGATAGGTGTCGGCCAGCAAGGCAAGCAGATTTGGCTCGAGAAGGTAACCAACCGACTGGTGTGACGAGACCACGCAGGGAAGCGATATGCTGTCGAGCACGGTCGCGAGATAGAGCTCGATCTCGCGTGGCGTCGGTCGGTGACCATGGCCGGGATCGAGTGAGTACACCTGCACCGCATCCACACCGACATCGGCTGCCATGGCGATGTACTCGATCATCTGCAGTGCAGTTCGGGGTTCGATGCCCATCGCTCGTACCGGAACGCGTCCACCGATCTGGTCGACGCCGATCTCGAGTACTTGTCGCGCCTCGACGTCGGTGAACGTGAAGCCTTCCCCGCTCCCGCCGCCACCCAAATACACACCAACACTCGCGTCAGCCATGCGGTCGAGGTGGTCGCGTAGAGCAAACTCGTCGATCTTCCCGTGGACATCGAACGGGGTGATGCTGATGACGAATGTCGATGCCTTCATGGACGTGATCGTAGATGGGCTGTTTGTTTGCAGCGTCCCAAACTCAACGCGCTGTCCAGCCGCCGTCGACCATGAGGATTGACCCCGTCATGAACGATCCTGCATCTGAGGCAAGCAACAGGAGAGCACCGTCGATCTCGCGAACGTCACCGGCCCGTTGCATCGGGGTATTGGTCTCGATGAAATTGCTTCCGCTGCCGGTGCCCAACATGTCATCAGTCATCTCGGTGGCGAACCAACCCGGGCAGATGGCGTTGACCCGCACACCCTTACGAGACCATTGCAATCCGAGTTCCCGCGTGAGGTTGACTAGACCGCCCTTCGCGGCTGGATAACCGGTCTCCTTGACCGGCGTTGACCCGACGACGCCGAAGATCGAAGCGATGTTGATGATCGACCCTCGTCCCCTCTGAACCATGGAGACGCCGAAGAGTTTGCTGAGATGCCACGCCGCGATGAGATTCAATTCGAGCGACGCTTCGAAATCGGCGAGCGTCTCCTGCTCAATTGCCGCTGATCGAACGAAACCGGCGTTGTTCACCAGAATGTCGAGCGGTCCGAGACGAGCCTCCACGTCGGCCGCGAGCTGCACGCGCGCGTCGGCGTCGGTCAGGTCAGCCGGAAACGCAATGATCGATTCGTTCTGATCGGCGAGAGCATCCAACCGGTCGGCCCGACGGGCCGTCACGGCCACTGTCGCCCCGGCGGCGGCGAGCGTGTGCGCCATTCGCAGGCCGAGTCCGCTCGATGCGCCGGTTACAAGTGCGGTGCGGCCTCGGAGATCAAAGATCTGCGCGGGAGACTGGATTTCGGTGTTCACGGTGGTCCTCTGCTTGTCGCATGCCAATCGGCGGCGCGTTCGTCCCTAGACTGTCGTGGTGCGTCGGTCCGAGGGGGGATCGTCGCATCACAACAGGGGGAATTGCTATGGGGGAATCATCGCAGGCCGGTAACGGTGGGCGTCGCTATCAGTTGATCTCGGGTGACAGCCATGTCAACGAACCACCTGATCTCTGGATCGATCGCGTTCCGGCGGCCATGCGCGATCGTGCCCCGCGGATTGAGCGTTTCGAGGAAGGTGACGCGTGGGTCCTTGAAGGCGTTGATGATCCGATCAACTTTGGGATGAACGCCTGCGCTGGACTTGCCCCGGAGGACATGAAGGGTTGGGTGCGGTTCGAGGACATCCGTCGCGGCGGTTACGACCCGGCGGCCCGTATCGCCGAGATGGACCAGGACGGGGTCGATGCCGAGGTGTTGTACCCGACGCCTCGACTCTCGTCGGCGATCACCGCGCACCGCGACGCCGACTATCACCATGCGATGGTCCGGGCTTACAACGATTGGATCTCCGAGTTCGTCGGCTATGCCCCGGACCGGTTTGGCGGTCTGATTTGGGTTCCTAACCGCGGGGTCGAGGAAGCGCTGGCCGAGATCGCCCGCGTCGCCGACCGGCCCGGCATGCGCGGCGCGCTGATGATCGCCTGGCCCCATGGTGGACTTTCGCTTGAGCCTGAGGACGACAAGGTTTTCGCAGCATTGGTCGAGCGGGGTCTGTCGCTCAACATCCATGTCGCGATGACACAGTCGATGCCGGCCTCCCACAAGGCGAAGCTGCCTGGCTATGGGCGTTTCTTCGATGCCCCGAACCGCATGATTCAGATGATCTTTGACGGCGTCTTTGATCGTTTCCCCGAGCTCGATGTGATGTTCGCCGAAACCGATTTTGGTTGGGTTCCTTACGTGAAGGAGCAGATCGACAACAACTATCTGCGGCTCGACGCGGTGAGCCGGTTTGGACTCGAAATGCTTCCGAGCGAGTACATCGCCCGTCATTTCCACTTCGGCTACATGACAGACACGTTCGGTTTGCGCAACATCGGCGACGTGGGGGTCGAACGCGTCCTGTGGTCGAATGACTATCCGCACATCAGTGCCGACTGGCCGCACTCGTGGCGCGTGATCCAGGCCTCAACCTCGGGGATGAATCCTGCTGATCGCCATGCGGTTCTGGCCGGAAACGCGATGCGTCTCTACGGATTCGGTCGCTGATCGCAACCAACCTCGACGATCCGACGTTTCAGATCGAAGCGATCTGATCGGCGTTCATCATCGACAGTGCCGAGGCGGTGATTCCGGCGGCATCGAGACCAAGGTCGGCCAAGATCGCATTGGGTTTGCCATGCGCAATGTACTGAGCAGGAATACCGAGTACCCGTACTCGAGGCTCGGCTTGACCGATCGTAAGTTCGGCGAGCTTGTCACTGAGTGACATTCCGACGCCACCATCGCGCAAGCCGTCTTCGATAGTGAGCACGTGAGGATGACGGGCCGCATCGGCCAGCATGATCGGATCGAGTGGCTTCACGACTCGCGCATCCCAGAGCGACACAGAAATGCCTTCGGCGGCGAGCATGTCGGCGGCGGCCTCGGCAGCATCCAGCATCTTTCCGACGCTCACGATGCACAGATCAGTCCCAGCCCGAAGTTGGCGGGCATTGAGTCCGCTGCCGACCTCGGATTCGGGGACCTGCCGGGCGGCAGTCTTTGCCCAACGAATAGCGACGGGACCATCGGTGATCTCGAGAGCGTCGTGAAGCATCTGCCCGATTTCCTGATACGAGGATGGGGCGAACACCGTCATCCCCGGGACCTTTGTAAGTAGGACCATGTCGAGGATTCCGTGATGACTTGGGCCGTCGTCACCGGTGATGCCGGCGCGGTCGAGGCAAAAGATGACGGGCTCGGAATGCAGGCCGGCATCGAGATTGACCTGATCGAAGGCACGGGTGAGGAATGTTGAATACACGGCGAAGACGGGTCGGAGTCCACCCATCGCCATGCCGGCGGCAGCGGTCACCGCGTGCTGCTCGGCGATGCCGACATCGATCATGCGGTCCGGGAAGCGTTCGGCGAAGGGAAGCAGGCCGGTCGAGTCCGGCATAGCTGCGGTGATGGCAACGAGTTCGGGGCGAGCTTCGCCTTCTTTGAGCATCGCTTCGGTGAACGCCGCGGTGTACGAACCCGGCTTGGATTCCGAGGTGTCATGGAGACGCTTAACGGGATCGTTCTCGGCGGGGCCGTACCCGCGCCCCTTTTGCGTGAGTACGTGGATGACCTGAGGGCCACCGCTCATTTCTTTTGCGTTAGCTAGTGCACGCTCAATGGCGGCGACGTCATGTCCGTCGAAGGGGCCGGAGTAACGAACACCGAGCGATTCGAAGAAAGCTGTCGGCTCCCACATTTCGCGGATAGCGGCTTTCGTGGCGTCAAGACCGCGTTCGGCAAGGCCACCGACAATGGGGATCTCCGCGAGGAGTTTCTCGAGCCGAGCCTGTCGGCGCATGTAAACGGGATTGTTGCGGATCTTGACCAAACTCTCGCCGAGGCGGGAGACCGTCGGGGCATACGAGCGACCGTTGTCATTGAGAATGATGATGCAATCGAGTCCGGCGTGACCGAGATTATTGAGACCCTCGAACGCCATGCCTCCGGTCATTGCCCCGTCACCGATGACAGCGATGACTCGCCGGTCGGAACCTTTGGCCTTCTCGGCGGTTACGAGTCCGTACGCCCAACTCAGGACGGTGGAGGCGTGACTGTTCTCGATCCAGTCGTGCTCGGACTCCGATCGAGACGGGTAACCAGACATCCCGTCGGCCTGACGGAGTCTGGCGAATCCGCCCGTTCGGCCGGTGACGATCTTGTGGGGATAGGACTGGTGTCCGGTGTCCCACAGGATCATGTCGTCGGGAGATTCGAATACCCGGTGAAGGGCAAGCGTGAGTTCCACGACTCCGAGATTGGATCCGAGATGTCCGCCATGTTCGGTCACTGAGTCGACAATGAGTTGTCGCATTTCGGCGGCGAGGATCTCGAGTTGGCGATAGTCAAGGGCCTTGAGGTCGGCCGGCGAGTTGATCTTCTCGATGATCATTGGGTCATTCCTTGCCCAAATGGCTCGACCGACCGGAAGGGAGGGCGAATCATCCGGGAAAATCCGAAGGGGAAGCCGTTCCTGACGTAGCGGTCGGAAGGGACTCTGCTGGAACGGTATCTGCTCGAACTGGGTCCTTCTGCATCGCAGCTGCCAGTTTCGAGCCAAGGAACCAACCGATTGCGACGATTAGCGCCCCACCGAGGGCATCAAGCCAGTAATGGTTCCCCGTGATCACGACGGTGACGAGGGTGAGAACGGGATACAAAGCGGCCAGAACTCGAGCTGAGCGGTGTCGAACTCGCGGAACGAGAACGAGGGCGCACCAAAGTGCCCATGCGAAATGGAGACTGGGCATAGCCGCGTATTGGTTCGAGATCGACGCCATGGTCGACGTGTTGAACGACCAGAGCCCTCCGTGAACCGCCAGGGTGTCCACGAACATAGGAAGCCCCGTTGACGCCGCGATCGGGCCGGCCCCGTAGGCGCAGTCGCATAACAACCTTGGGGGCATGAGGGGGAAGAGGGCGAAACCGACGAGGGCGAGACCGGTTGCGATCATGATCGTGTTTCGCCACGTCGGATAGTCGCGGGGATGTCGCCATGCAAGCCAAATCAGGACCGACGCGGTGACGACAAAATGGAATGACCCGTAGAAGATGTTGAGTACCCGAAGCAGTAGCGGAACTCCGAGGAACCATGACTGGATGATCGCCTCGTTGAAGATCCCGAGCGTCTTTTCGATGTCGATGATCTGGACCGCATTGTTGAAAGCCTCGATCGAGTCAACGGATGCGGATCCGAATCGATTTCGCACTAGGGAATACGCCAAGTAGAAACCGAGCACGTAGAGGGACTCTTTCCACCATTTCAGCTGCGGAGTCGGGGAAGAGTCATCATTCCGATTGGCAGCGCGGTGGTTTCGCAATTTCATTGCGCGGTTTGGCGGACTCGCCCACCGACGGCGAATGCGGGTGCACCGACGAGACTCACAACAAGATTGAGTCCGTAGAGCACGAGGCCAAGAGCGACGGCCTGCTCAGCGGGAACACCTAAGGGAGTCAGGAAAAGAACGAATGCCCCTTCGCGGACGCCGAGACCGGCGATTCCGATTGGCAAGACCTGGACGATGAGCACGGCGGGATAGAACGCGAGCAGTGCCGTGATGCCGAGCCAGCCGAATCCGAGCCCTGCGGCGACCATGAGGGCCGAGACGCAGAGCGCAAGTTGGTAAACAAGTCCGGCGAGAATGATCCCGAGCGTTTCCCACGGATGGGTCCGAAGTTTGCTGACGCCGAGGTGGACCGCACCAACAAATCGACGCCATCCCTCTTTCTGGGCGAAGCGCCCCCCGAGCCTTGCGTTGTCGGCGATCAGGAGGATGGCGATTAGGGCGAAGAGTGTGGCCATGCCGACGGTGAGAGCGAGCACGGTTGCCTGTCCGAGATTGCGGAGTGGTGGATTAATGACGAGTCCGAAGAAGGTGATCACTGGCAACACCAGCCATCCGGTGAGGCGTTCGAGCACGACCGAGGCAAAACTCGCTGCGGAATCACCGTTTGAGCGGGACAAACGCGAGACCCGCAGAACGTCCCCGCCAATTGTGGTCGGAAGGACATTGGAGACGAACTGACCTGCGAAGTAGAGCGGTACGAGAAACCGCAGAGTCGACGGAATGTCCATGGCCCGAAGGACTTGTTGCCAACGGATTGCCGAGAGCACGATGCCGGCCGCCATCATGAGCGCAGCGCCAAGAAGCCAGAAGATCGTTGCGGTGCTCCATTCCGGAGCCACCTCGGACCATTCGAAATCCGGGAATCTCGTATAGAGAATGCCGAGCATGAGGGCACTTGCCCCTAGTCGCAACGGAAGGGCCCAACGATGGCGACGCTCGGGGCGATGGCCTGCTGTTTCAACGGCGTCGATGAGGCCGGTGATCGAATCCGATGCCAGATGGGCAAGACCCGGTTCTGTTCCGGTCGCGGAACCGTCGAGCAGGGCGGCGCCATGGTGAGCAGACGGAGCGGTGTCGCTCGTGTGCTCGGCCGACGGCGGCAGTTCAGGCATTTGGCCAGTCTAGGAACGGATGGAGTTTGAGGGTGATTGCCTCTGGAATCCTGCATTGCTCTGGGGTCAAGCAGAGTCGGCGGCTTGCCCGCAGGCCGGGTTGGAGAAGCATCAGCGGTACGCTTCCACGCTTAGCGCCGGCCCGGCCAGCCCGAACTTTTCCCGGGATGGACCACCCGCATGGGCGGCGGAACGAAAGGACCGACTGTGATCGAGCAATCTGTACTCGAACGTGTTCTTGGCGAGGCGCTTCGCACTGGTGGTGAATTCGCCGAGATCTTCGCGGAGGATCGTCGCAATTCATCCGCTCTTCTTGATGACGGCAGGGTCGAGGAACTCACGTCGGGTCGCGATCGCGGCGCTGGTATCCGCGTCGTCGTCGGTGACACGACCGGATTCGCGCATACAGCTGATCTGACCGAAGCGGGATTGCGGGCTGCGGCAGAAGCAGCAGCCGCTGCTGCACGCGGCGGAGGTGGCGGGGTTCGGACGATCGCCCTGACCCGCCAGAGCGCGACGCGCGGTTACGAAATCGAAGTGCTGCCCGGTGATGTTCCGAAGGCCCGAAAGGTCGAGTTACTTACCCAAGCCAATGACACCGCCCGCAGTACCGATGGGGCGATCAGTCAGGTCTCGGTGAGCTACGGCGACACCCGTCGGCGCATTCTTGTGGCCAACTCGGACGGGCTCTTCGCCGAAGACGACACGGTTCGGACCTTCTTCTCGGTGAGTTGCGTGGCCAGCGGTGACACGGGAATGCAGACCGGGCGCGAGAGCATCGGTCACACAATTGGTTTCGAACTTTTCGACCGCTATGACATCGATGAACTGGCTCGTAACGCTGCGGGTCGCGCGATTACAAAGCTGGCGGCCCGACCGGCCCCGAGCGGACAGATGCCAGTCGTGATTGGCAGCGGTGGTGGCGGCGTCCTGTTCCATGAAGCCTGCGGCCACGGCCTCGAAGCTGACCTCGTCTCCAAAGGTGCCTCGGTCTTCCGTGGTCGGGTGGGTCAGCGCGTTGCCAGTCCGGGCGTCACGGTGGTCGACGATGGAACGATGCAACGCGAGTGGGGCAACATCGCCATCGATGATGAGGGCAACCCCGCACAGCGCAATGTGCTCATCGAAGATGGCATCCTGACCGATTACATGTGGGATCACCTTCGGGCCCGTAAAGAAGGTCGGGCCAGTTCCGGTAACGGTCGCCGTCAGAGTTACCAGCATCTTCCGATGGTGCGCATGACCAATACCTATCTGCTTGCCGGAACCGAAGACCCAGATTCGATCATCGCCTCAACGCAGAAGGGTGTGTATGTGAAGCACCTCGGTGGCGGTCAGGTCAACACCGCAACCGGCGACTTCGTGTTTGGTATGACCGAGGCCTATCTCATCGAGAACGGTGAGGTGACCGAACCTTTACGCGAAGGAAACCTGATCGGCAACGGGCCAGAGGTGCTTCAGCGCATCGATGCACTTGGCAACGATTTCGCCATGGGACCTCCCGGTACCTGCGGCAAGGATGGCCAGGGTGTTCCGGTCGGTGACGGCGTCCCGACGCTTCGCGTTTCGTCGCTCACCATCGGTGGCACCGCCTCATGAGCGAGGATCTTCTCGCCCTCGGCGATCGCATCGTGGCAATGGCGCGTCCCGGTGAACAACTCGAGGCCGTTGTCGTGCGCGGAACGGAAACAGAGATCCGCGTGTATGGCGGCGAGGTCGAATCGCTTTCGTCGGCACAATCGCAGGGCATGGGTATCCGGGTCATCGTGGATGGACGTCAGGGATTCGCGTACGCCGGGAGTCTTGAGGAATCGGTACTCGCCGAGACGTTGGCCGAGGCCCGCGACAACGCTGGCTTCGCCACATTCGACGAGCACGCTGGTCTGGCCGAACCCGACGGCGTAGCGGTTCCGGAACTCGATCTCTACCGATCCGCACTCGAGTCATTCTCCCCCGACGCCAAGATCGCGCTTGCTGTTGAACTCGAGCGAGCGGTCCTTGCTGCCGATCGTCGGATCTCGGGTATTGAATCTGCGGAATACGTCGATTCGATTGGGGAAGCCGCGGTTGTGAGCACCACGGGTGTCCGGTCGTTCGGTCGCGACACGAACTGCTATGTGGCGACGTACGCAATGGCGACAGTGGATGACGATACGCAGACCGGATTCGGCTTCTCTGTCGGGCGCGAGCCCTCTGAACTCGTTCCGTTGCGCGCCGCCACCGACGCCGCCGAGCGCGCCACGCGCATGCTCGGAGCGACACAGCCATCGAGCGGGCGACTCACCGTCGTCCTTGATCCATGGGTCACGGCGCAATTCCTCGGACTCATCGGTTACACACTCAATGGTGACGCTGCCCAAAAAGGCCGTTCGCTTTTTGCCGAGCGTCTTGGTGATGAGGTCGCGTCACCTCTACTTACCCTGATTGATGATCCGACCGACACGCGGGCATTCACGGCTACCGACGCCGACGGCGAAGGTCTTGCGGCGCGGCGCAATGTTTTGATCGAAAACGGTGTTCTGCAGAAGTTCGTCCACAACGCCTACTCAGCGCGTCGGGCCGGCACAGTGAGCACAGGTAATGCCGTGCGCGGATTCACGAGTACGCCGTCAGTGGGTTGCATGGCTGTATCTCTGGTTCCGGGTATCACTGATCCGGCAACACTCATTGCCGGAATTGCCGATGGTGTGCTTGTCCAGGAAGTTTCGGGTCTTCATTCCGGCGTGAATCCGGTGAGTGGCGATTTCTCGACGGGGGCGGAGGGTCTTCGCATACGAAACGGTGAACTTGCCGAACCGGTGCGCGAATTCACGATTGCCTCGACTCTCCAGAAGATGCTCCGCGATGTTCAAGCTGTGGGTTCCGATCTGCAGTTCCTTCCCATGAATGCGGCGGGGGTTTCATTAGTTGTGGCCGACCTCACGATTTCCGGATCGTGAGTTCTTCATCGTTCGATCCTCCTGACGAGGAATGCGCCGACCTGCTTGTCATCGCGCAAGATGTGGCACGGCAGGCGACAGACGGTGAGCAACTCGAGGCATTCGTCGGGCGTTCGTCATACACAACAGTGCGAGTGCACGGCGCTGAAGTCGAGTCATTCACAGCGGCGTCGACAGCCGGAATCGGGATCCGCGTTGTGCGCGATCATCGACAAGGTTTCGCATGGTCCGGCAGCCTCGATCCCGATGTCATTGCTGATGCGCTCGACGAAGCGCGCGACAACGCGACTTTTGCCGAACCCGACGAATGGGTTGGTATGGCCGAACCCGACGGCATCGAACCGGTTCCGTTCGAGGCGTTCGACGCGGAGATCGCCGCGTTACCTGCCGAGCGCAAGATCGAGATGGCCCTGGAACTCGAGCGCCGAGTCCGGGCGGGTGATCCTCGCATCACCGGAGTCCGCGTGGCGTCGTTCTCCGATTCGAGTGGTCGATTTGCTGTCGCCTCGAACATGGGTATCGCTGGGGCTGGGCGCGGTGCGTGGTGCTCAATGAGTGCACTTGCTTTGGCCGCCGATGGCGACGAGACCTACACGGGTGCCGGATCAACCTCGGGATTCCACATCGCGGAACTCGACTTGGATAAAGCAACCGACGATGCGGTTTTGCGGGCCACTCGGCTTTTCGGTGCTCGTCCAGTGCCGTCGCAGCGCCTTGCGGTTGTGTTCGAACCTCGACTTGCTGCCACTCTCGTCGGATTGCTCGGTTCGACTCTCACCGGCGACCGTGTTCTGCGGGGCCGGTCACCTTTCGCTGATCGCGTGGGGGATGCCATCGCGGTGAGCGGTCTCACTTTGGTTGACGATCCGACCGATCATCGTTCTTACGCAGCCGACATGTTCGATGGCGAAGGTCTGGCCTGTCGCCGCAATGTGTTGGTCGACGAAGGGGTGCTGCAGGGTTTCCTGTACGACAGCGCCACGGGTCGTCGGGCTGGTCGACCAAGTACGGGTTCAGCCGTGCGCGGAATCTCCTCGACGCCGAGCGTTGGGTGTCAGGCACTTTCAATTCTGCCCGGAGCGGGATCGCACGATGAGTTGATAGCCGGAGTCGGCACTGGGATTTATGTGCAGTCGATGACAGGCCTGCACTCCGGTGTGAATCTCGTGAGTGGCGACATTTCAGTTGGTGTCGAGGGTCTCATGATTCGCAACGGTCAATTGGCCGAACCGGTCCGAGAGGTCACCATCGCATCGACGCTGCAGCGCATGTTGCTTGACATCTCCGCCATCGGCGACGATCTCGAATGGTTGCCGGGCGGCACTGGTTGCCCAACAATCGTTGTTGGTGAAGTTTCGTTGAGCGGCACCTGAGCTGTTCACCGCGCCCGGCGAACGCGTTTAGATCACGCTGGTTGCGATCAGGCCGATCGTGACTGCAGCAACTACGAGTCGTTCCCATCCGAATACGGCGAGGCTTCGGGTCTGAAGCCAAGTAACCATCCAGCGCACCGCGATTACGGCGAATACGAAGGCGACGACGAGGCCCACCAACGGATCGAACCATCCGTAGGCGTCAATCACGGTCGAACCGTTCTTCCCGCTTTCGTAAATCGTTGCGGCACCGAGGGTCATAAGACCGAGCAGGAAACTGAATTCCACCGCCGCTGCAAGCGTCGTTCCGACGGCAAGTGCGGCGAGGATGGTGACAAGGCTGCGGCTCGTGCCCGGCCACATCGCGAGAACTTGAGCGACGCCGATGATGAACGCCTGCCGGGGAGCGATGTGCGTAATCGATAGACCGGGGCGATCGGGTTTGATGCGCGGGGCCAGTACAAGAAGCACGATGCCGCCGACGATCCACGCGGCGATCACGGGGCCAGTGCCGAGCAAGTGCTCTTTAATCGAACTTTCGAAGAGCACGCCGACGATGACGGCGGGGACGAACGCGATCACCAGCGAAAGAAGGAGTGATCGGCCTTCGGCGTTGCGGCCGAACAGCCCTTGAAGGAGGGTGAGAATGCGGCGGCGGTAAAGAACCAGCACCGCGAGGATTGCCCCGAACTGGATGGCGATGGCGTAGCTGTCGGCGGCATCTTTGGTCGCTGATGTATCGCCGATGCCCAGGATTCGTTGTGTGACGATGAGATGGCCGGTGGAACTGATGGGCAGATACTCGGTTATGCCCTCAACGGCACCGAGAACAATGGCCTTCCACGTCGTCATCTGGCTATCGGCTGCGCTTCGGTCCTCGGTGGTGAGGCCTGTTGCTGCGGTGACTTCCGATGTTTCGGTTGCTGCCGTTGCTGTCGACGAGTGGACAACGGACATCGCCACAGTCATGACGAGCAAAACGACAACGAGCGCAGCCACGAAGCGAAGTGATCGTCGACGAAGCAGGTGCAACCAGACAACGACTGGCGACAAGGCGAGAGATTCGGGCACGGAAATGACGCTACTTCTCCGCTCCTGCACCGATGCGTTCTCAGCCCGGAGCGACCAACACGAGCGCAATCGACGCATCAAGGCTGGCCTGAGCGACGAACGGCGCTTCAAGTGCACTCACGGCGATGGTGATCGAGTCTGGACCGACGGCGATGACCCGGGCAGATTTGGCTACCCGACGGGCGGCGAACTTCGGATCGGTGGGTGACGCGGCTGCAGAACCCGACCGTGACGCGTCGAAGGGAGCGAATGCATCGACCCGGTCGCCCACACCAACCGCTGGTGATGCGGGCCCTGTGGGAACGGCGATAGCCCGACCGCCGGCGGGTATGAGCGTCTCGGGGCCTGAGCCGTTGTCGCCCGACAGGCGCCTATCGATAATGACCTCACCCTTTCCGATCCGCTCGGTTGCCGTGCGCCCGGAGTCGGATGTGATGGCGCCTTGCGGGAGCAAGCCGACTGGCCAATTCCGCATGTCGGTGTTCGATTCGTCAATCACGGTGCCCGGCGCGATATCGGCGGTGGCCACAAGGACCGAGCGTTGCTCGCCATAGGCCAACCGGACGGCATCGGCGCGATGGAGAGACGATCTGACGAACAGGCCAACGATGAGTGCGAGCACGACCGTGACGATCCAGAGAGTTCCTCGTTGGGGAAGTCGTGGCAGGCGCAGGACCGCCTCGGAGATGAGTTCCGAGAAGCGGCCGAGGGTTCGCGAGTTCCCCGGGTATCGCTCGGGTTGGTTAGCAGCGAAGCGCACGAGTCCCTCGGCGAAAAGATGGAGGAGGGCGAGTCGCAATCGGGGTAAGGCGGCGCGCGAACGGTGAATAGCGACGCCACTGTAGGAACTGGCGATCGCACCCGGAAGGGCGCGATGGCTCAGCTTGCGGGGGTTGACTTAGCCGGAGTCGGCGCAGGCGCCGGGGCTGCAGGTTTGGCTGCTGAATCGCCCGAAGATGCGGGAGTCGCGGCTGTCGATGCTGCGGCCGAAGAACCCGAATCAGTCGAAGTCGCCGGCGTCGTCGTTGACGTCGTACCGCGACTGTCGTTCTTGTAGAAACCGCTGCCCTTGAACGAAATACCGACCGATCCGAACTTTTTCTTGAGCGCGCCTTTGCACGAAGGGCACTCGGTCAGGGGCTCGTCAGTAAACGCCTGTGTGGTCTCAAATTCGTGGCCACAGTCTTTGCAGCGGTATTCGTAGATCGGCATTCGTCGTTTCCTCCGGGCAGTCCCGGGCGCTAGCACTCGTGTTATGAGACTGCCAGCATAGCGATCGGTCGCAGGCTCACCCCATGCGGTGAATCGGGACAGGGAATCGCATCCCGCCATCTACGATGGCTCCGTTGTCGAACGAGGGGAAATCGTGGCGAAGACCCGTGTGACCAAGGCAGTGATACCGGCAGCGGGTCTGGGCACCCGTTTCCTTCCGGCGACGAAAGCGCAGCCGAAGGAAATGTTGCCGATCGTGGACAAGCCGGCGATCCAGTACGTGGTCGAGGAAGCGGTTCGATCTGGCATCGACGACATATTGATCATCACCGGCCGCGGCAAGCGGACTCTTGAGGATCATTTCGACCGAAACTTCGAACTCGAGTACTACCTGGCCGACCGGGGCAAACACGACGATCTCGAAGGTGTGCGCGACCTCGCCGAACTGGCCGACATCCACTACGTGCGTCAGGGCGAGCCGCTCGGACTCGGCCACGCCGTGTCAGTGGCCCGCAAACACGTCGGTGACAATCCGTTCGTCGTGATGCTCGGCGACGACATCATGGCCGAACACTCGACCGTGCTCTCCGACATGATCGACACACACATGGAAACTGACGCGTCGATCGTGGCGCTCATGGAATTTCCGCTCGACGAGATCTCGTCCTACGGCTGTGTCGATCCGGAATCAATCGACGGCAACCTCGTCAAGCTGCGCGGCATCGTCGAAAAGCCGGCGCCGGCCGATGCACCATCGAACCTCGCGGTGATGGGCCGGTATGTGTTCACGCCTGCCATCTTCGAGGTTCTCGAGGACGTGAAGCCGGGTGTCGGCGGCGAGATTCAACTCACCGACGCAATTGCGCTGTTGCTCCGCGCCGATCCGGTATTCGGATTCGTATTCGACGGTGGTCGCTTCGACATCGGAAATAAGAGCGATTACCTCCGGGCGACGGTCGAGCTGGCAATCGAACGCGACGATCTCGGCCCCGATTTCCGGGCGTTCCTGATCGACCTTGTCGATAAGCGTCTGAGGTGATCCCGCTCGGCGAGGCCAGACGATTCGTATTGGACGGCTGCGCTTGTTCGCGTACCGAGTCGTTGCCCCTGCACGCTGCGCTCGGTTGTGTCACAACGGCAACGGTGTCGGCCGAAGGTCCCGTTCCACCGTTCGCCAACACGGCGATGGATGGTTTCGCAGTGCGTGCCTCCGACACGACTGATGCGCCGGTTGTACTGCGAATCACGGGCACGGTGCGCGCCGGTATGTCGGGGCTCGACAACCCAGTCGGTGCCGGCGAAGCGGTGCGGATCATGACTGGTGCACCGGTTCCTCCCGGCGCTGATGCCATCGTGATGGTCGAACTCACTAACGCCGGCGACGATGGCGAAACTGTGACGGTGCTCGAGGCCGTGCCCGTCGGTAATCACATCCGTCCGGCCGGCGACGACGTCGTATCGGGAGATGTGGTTCTGCATCCCGGGATTGCTCTCACTCCCGGGCACCTTGGTTTGCTGGCCACCATCGGAGCAACGCATGTTGAAGTTGTGCGGCGGCCCCGAGTCGGCGTGATCTCGACTGGTGATGAACTCATCGACGACGGCTCGGCGCTCGAACCTGGTCAGATCCGGGATTCGAACCGGCTGACGATCCGATCGCTGGTGGCCGAAAGCGGATTCGAGGCGATCGACCTCGGACTGGTGCGTGACGACGAGCAGGCGATCTCCGATGCGCTCCTTGCTGGCGTCGAAACCTGTGACGCGTTGGTCACGACCGGTGGCGTGAGCATGGGAGATTTCGACTTCGTGAAGGTGGTCCTCGACCGCATCGGCGACATGCGCTGGATGCAGATCGCCATCAAGCCGTCCAAGCCATTGGCGTTCGGCACAATCACCCGCCCATCAGACGGCACGAAGGTGCCGGTGTTCGGTCTGCCGGGTAACCCGGTCTCGTCGATGGTCAGCTACGAGCTTTTCTGCCGCCCCGGGCTCCGCAAGATGGCCGGGTTCGACGAAGCCAATCTTGATCGTCCGACGGTTCTCGCCATCGTCGAGGAACCGCTGAGCCGCAAACCTGACGGCAAAATCCACTTCGCCCGGGTCGTGTGCCGGTACGACATGGAGTCCGGTACCTATCGAGTGCGATCAGCCGGGGCACAGGGCTCGCATCACATGGCGGCAATGGCGGCAGCCGATGCTCTGGCCGAACTGCCCGATGGTCCGACAATCGAAATCGGTCAGGCCGTGCGGGTCCGCCTGCTCCGCCCCTAACCTCAGGCCATGGCATCGAAACCCTCGGACCTCGTCGACGGGTTCGGACGCGTGCATCGTGACCTACGCATCTCGGTCACCGATCGATGCAACTTCCGTTGCAGCTACTGCATGCCGGCCGAGGGAATGGAATGGTTGCCGCGCGGCGACCTGCTTTCCTACGAAGAACTCGCCCGCATCGCCCGCATCTGTGTGGAGCGTTTCGGCTTTGATGGCATCCGCCTGACGGGCGGCGAACCAACTGTGCGGGCTCATCTTCCGGTGCTAGTCGAAAAACTCGCGAAGCTCGACGTCGACCTGTCGCTAACGACGAACGGCACTTCGCTGCCCTTGCTGGCTGCTGACCTCGTCGCAGCCGGCCTTCAGCGCATCAACATCTCGTGTGATTCGTTGCGCGCCGATCGTTTTGAACAAATCACTCGGCGTGACGAGTTGCCCAAGGTCCTCGCGGGCATCGATGCGGCACTCGCGGCCGGTCTCGGGCCGGTCAAGTTGAACGTCGTCGTGATGCGGGGAGTGAATGACGACGAGATCGTGGATTTTGCAACGTTCGGACGCGACAAGGGCATCAGCGTTCGCTTCATCGAGTTCATGCCGCTTGATGCGCAAGGTGAATGGACGAACGAACAAGTCGTCACCCAGGACGAGATCGTCGCGACGATCAATGCGGTCTATCCGCTTGAGGTCGTAGCCGGGCGAGGTTCAGCCCCCGCCGAGCGCTGGCGGTATCTCGACAAGGAGTCGGGGAGTGTCGGAAGCGATGTCGGCGTGATCGCCAGCGTCACTCATTCCTTCTGCGATTCGTGTGATCGAGTTCGGCTTACCGCCGAGGGAATGTTGCGCCACTGTCTGTTCGCCACGCGTGAACTTGATCTGCGCGCCATGCTTCGGGCCGACGCCACCGACGACGATCTCGCTGCCGCGATTACGGCAGAGGTCGGAGCCAAGTGGGCCGGTCACCAGATCAACCAAGTCCATTTCATTCGCCCGGCACGATCAATGAGCCAAATCGGCGGCTGAATCGTCGACGTTCGGAACTCGGTTCGTCAGCGTGCGGGTGGAGCGAACCGAATGTCGAGCGAACGCAGATAGGTGTGCAGCCCGGCATCTTGGATCGGGATGATGAACGCGGGAGCACCCGACTCGTTGTGATGTGCGTGCCAAAGCCCGGGCGGTGTCACGAATGCCGACGACGGTTCCCAGTCGACGCGGAGCGGGTCGATGATCTCGCCTCGCTCGTCGATTGAGCGTCCGACGAGTGTGTAACAACCGGGCTCGCATGCGCCAACAAGATCCAGCGCGACGGACTGGTGTCGGTGCGGGCGCTGTACAGCGTCGACAGGTAACAAGCCGTACATCGCCCACAGCACGTGCGTGACAGTCTGGGTGAGGTCGTTTGGTGCGGTGTTCAGCAGAACGGCCAGACGGTTTCGATCGGTGGCGCGGGGTGACGCTTCGATTGAAGCGAGTTCGGACTGAACCCGCGCGGCGGGGAAGTGAGTTGCGTCGAAGCGAGCGTGAGTGGGGGCGACACCGAGATGGCGCAACAGCGGCTCGTCGGTAACCCAGTACATAGTGGTGTCGGTGTCGGCACAGTGTGTTGTCGCGCTGTTTGCCGGAAGGACGAAGAAGTCGCCTGCGCCCCACGCCAGTTGCTTTCCGTTGATGATCGAAACGCCGGTTCCCGAGATGACGTAGTAGAGCTCTGACGTTGCGACTGGTGCTGTCGCCAGTTCGTCGCCAGGGGCAATGCGGATGAACGACGCAAGCAACGCCGGTGACGTGGCCGGCCCCGCTGTGATTGCGAGACCTTCGGAGAGATCGAACGGCACGATGCCGGTAGCGATCTCCTGATGACGCCGGGCCGGAAACATTTCCATCGGCAACCGGGGGATGTGGCCGGATCCGACGGGATTCGCGGCGAGTGAGTACTCGAAATAGCGGGCGTCACCTGTCCAGTCCTCGTGCGCCTCACCTGCGAGCAGCGTCGGTTCCATGGCAACAGTGTGCCTTGATGTCGACAAGGCCTGCACGCTGTCTTTTTCGAGGGGATGACCTGGAACACGAGCCCTACACTTCGGTCCATGACAGATCGCGGCCTGACTCATCTCGATCCACTCGGCCGAGCACGGATGGTGGACGTCACTCCGAAGGAGATCTCACATCGTCGGGCCATCGCCCGAGGCCGTGTGCATATGACTCCAGAAACCGCCACGCTCGTCGCCAACGGAGCTGTTGCCAAGGGCGACGTGCTGTCGGTGGCCCGGGTGGCGGGGATCATGGCGGCCAAGCGCACCTCGGATCTCATTCCGTTGTGCCATCCGCTCATGATCGGAGCGGTCTCGGTCAACTTCCGACTTGATGTGGACTACATAGAAATCGAAGCCCAGGTCGACATTGTCGATCGCACCGGAGTCGAGATGGAAGCGCTCACCGCCTGCACAGTTGCAGCGCTCACGATCTATGACATGTGTAAGTCCAACGACCGAGCGATGGTCATTGGTGAGATCGCTCTGTGGGAAAAGACCGGCGGGCGCTCGGGGGTCTATCGACGCGATGCCGATGAGGTGCTGGGTGGCGACGTGGTCGAGGGCAATTTCACTGATGGTCTCGATTCGCGTGCAGAAACCGACGAATCGACGGATTCCTGAGTGTCTCTCGGCACACGGTGAAATCGCTTGGCGCACAAGGGGTCGCAGCGGATTCTTCTGTGGATAAGTCCGGATTTGGGTCAATTTCGGGCACTGCCCGCTGGACCCAAGATTTCATTTCGTAGTAGAACCGTAATGTTCCATTCCGGCCCGGACGGGCGAGATCTTCGGCATCCGCCAAGGGTTTCGCCGGAGCAACTACGGTCCCTAACACTGAAGGTAGGCAACGGAGCGTGACATTCGTGGTTCTGTTTATCCTCGCCGTTGTGTGGGCTGTTTACCTCGTGTCGTGGTTCCGTTCACGGACGGTTCAGACAGGTGGCAACTCCATCTCCACCTTCTCCAATCACCTCTCGATTCTTGAGCGCACGGCGCCGGGAGCGAACCCCTCGACCTATCGCAACCAGATGGTCAACCGGCCCCCGAAGCTCTCGCCGCAGAAAAAGCGTCGCCGCGACATCCTCGTCGGTCTTCTGGCTGCGACTGCAACGACGTTCCTCGGCACCATTGCCATCGGTGGCATGGTCACCAACCTTTTCTTGCTGTGTCTCGTCCTCACCGCTTCCTATGTCGGCCTTCTGGCCACGGCACAGAAGCAGGCACTCGAGCGCCGGGCCAAGGTCCGCTATCTCGATGACGCCGCACCGGTCGCCGAAATGGCGACGGCAGCAGATGCATTTCTCGACGAGGAAGCGGAGGCCGATCCGGTCCGTCGCTTCTACGCCGTGAACAGCAACTGATCAACGCTTCGGTCGGCGCTCATAGTTGTGTGATGGATTCCTCTGGCGTGCATGGCCTCGGGTACTGTTTCCAACCCTGCGGGGGTGTAGCTCAGTTGGCTAGAGCGCTACGTTCGCAACGTAGAGGTCGGGAGTTCGATTCTCCTCACCTCCACCGCAAAACCACGAAGGCCCCTCCGCGAGGAGGGGCCTTCGTCATAGTTCGTTGATGTACTGCGGGAACAACTGGGTTAGGCGAGACGCTCAATGATCATCGCCATGCCCTGGCCGCCACCGATGCACATGGATTCCATGCCGACGGTCTTGCCGGTGTCCTCGAGTGCGTTGAGGAGAGTGGCCATGATGCGGGCACCGGTCATGCCGAAGGGGTGACCGAGGGCGATTGCGCCACCGTTGATGTTGAGCTTGTCCCAGCTAATGCCGAGGTGCTTGGCCGACGGAACGACCTGAGCGGCGAACGCTTCGTTGATCTCGACGAGGTCAATGTCGTCGATGGTCATTCCGGCGCGGGCCATGGCCTGACGGCAAGCGTCGATCGGGCCGAGACCCATGATCTCCGGGTTCACGCCGCTCACGCCGGAGCTGATGATGCGGGCGATCGGGGTGAGGCCGAGCTCACGGGCACGGGTGTCGCTCATCACGATGACGGCGGCAGCGCCGTCGTTAAGCGGACAGGCGTTGCCAGCGGTGACGGTTCCGTCCGGGCGGAAGGCGGGCTTGAGCTCGGAAAGCTTCTCGAGTGTCGTGCCGGCGCGGATGCAGTCGTCCTGTGTGATGGTTACGGGGTTGCCGTCAGCATCAACGGTTTCGATTCCGGTGATCTCACGTTCGAAGAAGCCACGGGCCTGAGCGGCACCGGCACGCTGCTGCGACATGGCGGCGAACTCGTCCTGCTCTTGGCGAGAGACGCCTTCAAGCTGGGCGACGTTCTCGGCGGTCTGACCCATGCCGAGGTAGTAGTCGGCGACGCCGCCGGCGAACGGCGACCATACGGGTGCACCGCCTTTGACGCGCTCGGCAGTGCGGGCTTCGGCTGCTGCCATGAGCGGGTTGTGCGTTCCCGGAAGACCATCGGACATGCCAAGCATGAACTGGCTCACGGTTTCGACACCGGCAGCAACGAAGGCGTCGCCCTCGCCGGCCTTGATGGCGTGCGCTGCCATGCGAATCGTCTGAAGCGACGACGAGCAGTAGCGGTTGACGGTCACGCCGGGGACGTTGCCCATGCCTGCGAGATCGGAAACGACACGGGCGATGTTGTAGCCCTGGGTGCCGGCCGGCTGTGCACAGCCGAGCATGAGATCGTCGATTGTGGTCGGATCAAGACCCGGCACCTTGGCGAGTGCGGCGGCCACAATGGTCGCGGCGAGATCGTCGGGGCGAACCTTGGTGAGTGAACCCTTGTTGGCTCGGCCGATCGGGCTGCGGGCGGTCGAGACGATGACTGCTTCGGTCATGAACTGACTCCTCTGAGAGACGTTCCGGCAGGAAGCCGGCACGCAAGGCCCAGACGGGCCTAGACGGACTCTTGTTTATCGCATAGGACCTACCGAGCGGTAACTGCCATGAAGAAAGGCGGGGCGGGTGGCGAAGGCCGTAACCTGACGCTCACGAATCCGGAAGGCGGGCGATTACTCCTGCGTCCGAACTGCCGAGAAGGACGACGTCTCCATGGCCCTCGATCTGCGATCCCTGCTCGAACCGACATCAACGGCGGTAGTCACCTCAGAATGCCAAAACGGTGTCTTGGGTCCGGACTCGGCGCTGCCCGATCTAGCTGCTGCGGCCCGCCCTTGGGCGATTCCCAATGGCGCCCGAGTCGTGCATGCGGCCAGGACCGCCGGTGTTCAGGTGGTCCACGCCGTGTTTTGGCGACGCCCCGACAATCGCGGTGGAAACACCAACGGACGTCTGTTCGCAGCGATGAACCGTACGTCGCCGCCGATGGAACCCGGCAGCGACGCGGCCATGCCGATTCCGGAATTCGGCCACTCACCGGATGATCTGGTGATCGGTCGCTATCACGGCCTCGATCCGATCGGCGGAACCGATCTCGATCCTCTCCTGCGGAACCTCGGCGTGCGCACGGTTGTGATCGTCGGAGTGTCGCTCAATGTTGCGCTGATGGGTCTGACGATCGGACTCGTCAATACCGGCTACCAAGTTGTGATCCCGCGAGACGCCGTCGCCGGAGTTCCTGCGGCATATGCAGAGTCCCTGCTCGACAACACGTACTCGCTGATCTCGACGGTCATCACCGCCAACGACGTGGTTGCCGCGTGGCTCTGACGTTCGAGTGCCGATGACTGATCTTGGTGAAATCTCCGCCGTCGACCGATCGCTCGGTCGACGCGGACAGGTGACGCGACAGAAACTTCTCGATGCCGCAACCGGATTGCTCGAGTCCTCCACGTATCGCGATCTCAAAGTCGTCGACATCGCCCGCGATGCCGGCACCTCGCCGGCGACCTTCTACCAATACTTTGCTGATGTCGAAGACGCAGTACTCGCCATTGCTGATGAGATAGCAGCGAGCGTCGGACCGGATCTCGCCTCACGGATTGTCGGTCGGACATGGTCGGGCGCAGATGCATGGCAGGCATCGCTTGACATTGCCGACGGCTTCATCGAACTCTGGGACCGCGACCGACCAGTGCTGCGCGTCATCGATCTCGCTACCGACGAGGGTGATACCCGATTTCGCAACGTAAGAACGCGGCTTCTCGGTGCCCCAGCCGAAGCGTTTGTCGAGGTGCTTCAGTCCCGCGACCCGTCGGCCTCGCGAAGCAGGGCCCTATCCGATGCCGGCGTTCTTGTGTCGATGCTGGCACACGTCGCCGCCCATCGTGATGGCCTCGAACAATGGGGTGCGACGGGAACGGACCTTCGCAGCAGCATGGCTGGCGTGGTCTTCACCACGATGACTGGTCAATCGGTGCCGGACTCGTTCTGAGCGTCTTCGCCTAACTGAGAGTCTTCATCGGATCGAGCTCGGTCCGCGATTGATCCGGCCCGGAACATTCCCCATAGGCAGACGGCAACGACGATGGCGATGCCGACAACCAGAGCGGGCCATGTGGTGTTGGCGGCGATGAGTGCGGTGTTCGAAGTCACGCCAATCACGCTATTGCCTGCCGGATAGGTTGACGACCGCCATGGAACGCGAAACATCTCTGATCCGCGATCGCCGATGGCTTCCGGGGATCTGGTTCCCTGTTTGTGTTTTCGCCATTTGGCGCTTGGCCCATGCGGCGGTGACCTTCAGGTTCGGGGGTAACTCCGTCGATGTCGCGAAGTATTACGACGGAGCGCACTACCTGCGGATTCTGTACCTCGGCTACGGAACCCCGCGAAGGATGATGCCGTCGCACGCATTCTTCCCCGGTCTTTCGTGGATTG
This sequence comes from Bifidobacterium breve, assembly GCA_945878725.1. Taxonomy (GTDB): domain Bacteria; phylum Actinomycetota; class Acidimicrobiia; order Acidimicrobiales; family Acidimicrobilacustridaceae; genus Acidimicrobilacustris; species Acidimicrobilacustris thunensis. Next base: position 70,998 of record CAMCTY010000001.1, read on the forward strand.
CTTCGCCGGTGCAATGGCTGACTAGTTCCGATACCTCAACGATTCTCATTGTCACCACGCTGACGTCGCTTGCCGCGTTCGTGGCCCTTTGGGGCGTGTCCAGAGAATGGATCGGTGAGCGTTCGGCCCGCCTCGCAGTCGTTCTCTTCGCGCTCTTTCCCTCGTCGCTTTTCCTTTGGACCTTCTACTCGGAATCGCTGTTTGTGGCATTGGGAGCGGGGGCGGTCTGGGCTGATCGTCGAGGTCGACGCTGGCTCGCACTCGCATGTTTTGCGGCACTGAGTACGACCCGTTCAATCGGAATCGTCGTCCCGATCGTGATCGTTCTCGTGCGGGTGGTGCGGGAGCGCGGAATCGACAAATGGGCTGTCGGTTATCTCGCAGCCGGTGTGACTGGTTTTGGCGCGGTGCTGGTCACGATGCAGATCCAACTTGGTGATGCGTTCGCATTCATTCGCGTGCAGGAAGACTGGGGTCGGACGCTTGCCTGGCCATGGCGATCAGTCATACAAGGTGTTCAAAATCTCAACCCACGCGCTGGCACGGTGATGGTTCCGTCGTTGATCGCCCGCAATCTTGATCTTTGGTGTGTTGCCATAGTGATCATCGGTGTCGGTTGGATGATCGTGTCGAAGCGACCGAGGTTTCCTGTCGAGGCATGGTTACTCGGCGTGGCGTTGATCGTCGCCCCGCTCTGTTCGAGCGTTCTTGCCAGTTTCAACCGATTCACCCTCGCTGACTGGGTGTTGTTCCCTGCTTATGCGTCACTCATCGACCGCTTTCCGGGGCGGTGGCGCAAGATTTCGCTTGTCGTAGTAGTCGTTGGCTGTGTTCTGACTGGTTATGCGCTACTCGGCCGATTAACCGCGAAACGGTTCCTTGGGTAACTAGATGGAGGAGGGCAACCCGACTAGGTTTTTTATAACTAGGCGGGAAAGCAGCTGTGGTCAGTCGGCACCATTGCCGGCAGGAGAGTTCCAAGGGGCATGGGAATGTTGGAGGCACGGAACTCGACGGGTCCGGCGCAAAAGCAGGTGAACGGAGGCCAGCCTGACACGGTGCTGGTGACTGGGAGCCGGGATCGGTTCATCGCTGGGATCCGCTTCCCGATTCTGGTCTTTGCCATCTGGCGCCTGGCCCACATCGTGATGGTCCGCGTGGCCGGGCGTCGGATTCTCGAATCCGCATACTTGTGGGACGGCGAGAATTATCTGCAAATCCTGCGCAATGGTTATTGGAACCCGCGCCCGTCATTTCCGGTGCACGCCTTCTTTCCTGGACTGGCATGGCTTGCTGAACCGGTTCAGTTCATCACCGATTCGCAGGCGATCACGGTCGCGATTGTCGCCAACGGGACAGCGTTGGCTGCGTTCATCACCGTTTGGGGTGTGAGTCGAGCGTGGGTCGGCGAAGCGATTGCCCGACGTTCGGTCCTGCTTTTTGCGTTGTTCCCGTCGTCACTGTTCCTGTGGGCCTTCTACTCAGAGGGACTTTTCATTGCATTGAGCGCTGGTGCCGTCTGGGCGGACCGGCGGGGACGACACGTGATCGCAGCTGTCTGCCTGGGTGCGCTGTGCACGACCCGCTCTGTCGGCGTTCTGGTTCCCCTTGCGCTGATTCTGCTGAGAGTGGTCCGGATGAGACGTGTTGACCGGTGGGCGCTCGCCTACGCCGAGGCCGCTGTCGCAGGGGTCATGGCGGTCCTGGTCACGATGGAGATACAGGTTGGTAACCCCTTCGCGTTCATGGGTGTCCAGAAGGATTGGGGCCGGTCGATTTCTTGGCCTTGGGTATCGGTCTGGCAAGGGATCGAAAACCTGACGCCACAGCGGGGGACTGTCATGGTCCCTGCGCTGATTGCGAGGGAATTCGATCTGGTGTGTGTCGGACTGGTGATTGGTGCGATAGGGATCCTCGTACTGTCGAGAAAACCCCGGTTTCCTCCCGAGGCATGGGTGCTCGCAATCGCTCTCATGGCGTTGCCGTTTTGCTCGAGTGTGCTTCCCAGTTTCAACCGATTCACGTTGGCCACTTGGATGATTTTTCCCGCATATGCGGCGATGCTCGGGCGGACTTCGCGACGCATCCGGGGGGTTCTACTCGGAGTGGTGGCGTTGGCATCGATCGCGGTTTCGTACTCGATGGTGGAAAATTTCACCGTGCCCTACGGGCTGAGGAACTTCATCGGCTAGCCAGTCGGAAATCCCGGAATTCTCCGGGGTCTCGTTCGGCCGGTACCGTTCGTTCAACAAATCGATCCGATCGTTCGGGGAGTCAGATGAAGATCTCGGTGGGGCTTCCCACACATCACGTGAATGCACCGGACGAATGGTGCACGGCCGATGCAATCGCCGAGATGTCTCGTGCAACTGAACAAGCGGGCGCGTATGCGGTGTTCGTCACCGATCATCCGGCACCCGACGCGAAGTTCATGGCGAAGGGTGGCCACCACGCGCTGGATCCGTTCGTGACGCTCACGGTTGCCGCGACTGCGACATCGACGCTCAAGTTGCACACGAACTTAGCGATCCTCGCCTATCGGAATCCGTTCATCTCGGCGAAGGCCATCGCCACGCTTGATGTCGTGTCAGCCGGCCGAGTCATCGTCGGCACCGGTGCCGGATACCTTGCTCCCGAGTTCGCCGCTCTCGGATCGGACTTCGAGAAGCGGAACACCATCACCGACGAAGCGATTCTCGCCATGCGTGCGGTCTGGTCGGGCGAACCAGTGACAATGGAAGGCCTGAACTTCTCTGCTGTCGACACGGTTTCGCTGCCGCGACCTGTGCAGCGTCCCGGTCCTCCAATCTGGATCGGGGGCAACAGCGATCGTGCCATCCGACGGGCGGTCGAACTGGCCGATGGTTGGAATCCGATGCCGAGCCCGGCTCGTGCAAGCCGCATGCTGCGCACGCCACCGATCGAGAGTCTCGGCGATCTTGAGCGACGGATCGGCGACCTGAAAACCGCCAGCGAAAAGGCTGGGCGCGAAACACGGCCCGATGTGATCTTCACGCCGATTGGTTACGACATGTTCAGCGGCGACTTTCCCGACGCCTCGAAGTTCGTCGAAGATATCGCTGCTCACGCCGCAATTGGTGTGAGTGCGCTGACCATCAACTTGCCGGGAGACACACGCGCCGCGTGGGTCGAGAGTGTCCAATGGCTCGGCGCCGAAGTCATCGCAAAGATCGGCTCCTGAGCGGATCCCCGCCGACCCAATGAATGACGATGACGCGACCGGCCGAGGTGCGGAAAAAGCTCCTCGAGTCGTTGACGGGCCATCGGGAACAAGACTTGCCGTAGAGGCGCTTCGTGCTGGTGACGTTGTCGCCATACCCACCGAGACCGTCTACGGACTCGCAGCAGATGCAACAAACGAGCTGGCCATAGCGAAGATTTTCGCCGTCAAAGGACGACCGACAAATCATCCGTTGATCGTGCACATCGGTTCCGCCGATCAGCTCGATGACTGGGCGGTCGACATATCCGACCACGCAGGCGCGTTGGCGGACGCGTTCTGGCCTGGTCCAATGACGTTGCTCGTACGGCGGAGTGTGAAGGCGATTGATGCAGTAACTGGTGGTCGCGACACGGTCGGGTTGCGGGTGCCGGCCCATCCAGTCGCGCTTGAACTCCTGAACGAATTCGGAGGAGGTGTGGCGGCTCCATCGGCCAATCGGTTCGGGCGAGTCAGCCCCACAACCGCTGCCCACGTCGTCGCTGATCTTGGGTCTGATATTTCACTCGTGCTCGATGGCGGTCCGTGCAGCGTTGGTGTCGAGTCCACGATTATCGACGTGAGTGGAGAGACTGCAGTTGTACTTCGACCCGGCGGATTGAGCCTAGAGATGATCTCCGAGGTGCTTGGTTTCCGTCCGGTCGTTGAGCAGCCTTCAGCTGCGGTCGGAGAATCGCGCGCTCCCGGAACTCTGGCAATGCACTATGCGCCCAAAGCACGGATCGTGATCGCGTCGGCGGAGACTCTTGCCGACTCACTTGCGGTGGCCGTTCGCGACGGTGGCGGAAAGGTAGGGCTACTTTCGCCGGCGTACGTTCGCGATGTTCCGGAGGAGATTGTTGTTCTCGAACCGGCGGGCGGACCGGAAAATTACGCCGAAGTTCTCTACGCGCGTCTGCGACAAGCAGACCGGCTGGGATTGACGGTTCTTGTCTGCATCCCACCAACGCCGGACGGCAGAGGTCTTGCCGTGCTCGATCGACTGCAACGCGCCGCCGCGGCAGGACTATCGACGCAGGATTGATCGGCTAGGCGGAAACCGTGATGCGACGGGTGTGCCATCCGGTGGCACCATCGGGTTGGACCGGCGCCTCGTCGCTTGTCTGCGTCTGCCCATCGTTGTCGGTGGCGCGAACACGGATCTTGTGCGCCCCGGCAGTTGCTTGCCACTGATGGACCCACTGCCGCCAGGTTCCGTCACTTACTGCAGGTCCGAGTTGGGCATCGATCCAAGGTCCGTCGTCGATCTGGACCTCGACCCGTGCTACCCCGGCAGGAGCCCATGCAACGCCTGCTATCGGGATGGCTCCGGCGCGCAGCGACCCGGAGGATTTCGGCACATCAATCCGAGATTCGATCTTGACGGGACCTTCCTTCGACCAGCCGAGGGGGATCCAGTAGCCGTTGTATGTGTCCCATCCGGTGAGTTCGATGGTGCTCAACCACTTGGTTGCGGACACGTAGCCGAAGAGACCTTCGATGACCAACCGCGCCGGGAATCCATGATCGGGAGGCAATGGCTCGCCGTTCATGCCAAGTGCCAGTAGCGCAGTACGACCATCGAAAACTGCGGCGGTCGGAAAACCGGCGGTGAAGCCGTCAAGTGAACGTCCGACAATCTGATCGCCGGTTGGTTGGATGCCGGCCCGTTCGAGAAGTGAACCGAGTGGGACTCCCTGCCAGACGGCGGTGCCGATGAGATCGCCGCCGACTCCGTTGGATACGCACGCGATGGTGAGCGGAACTTCTACTTGAGGGAGAGCCAACAACTCGTCGTAGGAGAACTCAAGCGGGGTATCCACCGAACCTTCGATTTTGAGACGCCAGGTATCGAGATTCACGTTCGGTGGGTAGAACGCGGTGTCGATGCGGAAGAACGAATCGTTCGGTGTGATGAACGGTGAAAGTCCGTCGATGCCAAGACCGGTCGGTTCGGCGAACGTGATCGGCTTCCCGGGAAGGGTTGCGGTCGGAGGGGGCAGAGTTACATCCGGAGCACTGATCTGGCTCGAAGGCTTCGATCGCAAAATGCTCGCGCCGGCAACAACGGCGATGCCTCCAGCGCCAGCCAGTCCGGCCCACTTGAAGAACGATCGGCGAGTTCCGGCAACGCGGGTTGGCTTTGGCGGGCGAGGTATCGCGCTCTCGGAACCGGATGCCTCGGACGGGTCACTGACCGGTGATGGGGACGTGGGAGGAACGGTCACGTCTCAACCCTTGCTCATGGCAGCGTGCCTCCGGGGATCGGGTCTGAATTTTTCGTGGAACGAAGCAAAATCTGCTGCCGCGACCTCCCTACCGACCGGTCGGTAGGTTATCGTTCCGTATTCGCAGACAAGAAGAAAGCCAGTCGTGGATCATCAAAACCCCGCTCAAATGGCAGAAATCCTTGACAATCAGCCTTCACTGCCAGGTCGCACCGCCGCCGAGCGTCATCGCTTCGAACGCTCTGCCGATGAGCGCATCAACCGGGTTTCCTCGATCCCGTTTTTTCTCGTTCACGTGCTCGCCGTCGTAGGCACTGTTGCATTCGGGATCACACCGCGAGCCCTCGTGCTGTTCGTGGTGATGGTGTGGGGCCGCCAGTGGTTCATCACCGCCGGCTATCACCGTTATTTCGCCCACCGCTCCTTTCGGACGAGCCGCGGGTTCCAGCTCTTCTTGGCTCTCGGCGGCGCCATGTGTGTTCAGAAGGGACCGCTTTGGTGGGCCGGTCACCATCGCGATCATCATCGTTACAGCGACACTGAACTCGACATCCACTCACCGAAACGCGGATTCCTTTGGAGTCACATGGGTTGGATCCTGTGCGACAAGAACTCCGAGATCCCGTTCGATCGAATTAAGGATTTCGCGAAGTATCCCGAGCTTCGGATGATCGACAAATGGAACGGTGTGTTCCCGTGGATCGGTGGCGTCGGTTGCTATCTGATCGCCGGCTGGTCGGGGCTGTTCTTCGGGTTCTTCATGAGCACGGTGGTGCTCTGGCACAACACGTTCCTCGTCAACTCATTGGCTCACGTGTGGGGCCGTCGTCGTTATGTCACGGGCGACACAAGCAGGAACTCGTTGTTCATTGCCATCACGACACTCGGTGAGGGATGGCACAACAACCATCACTATTACCAAGCATCGGCCCGCAACGGATTCTTCTGGTGGGAACTCGACGTCACCTGGTACATCCTCAAGATCCTGAGCTGGGTCGGCCTGGTTCATGATCTCAAGGTTCCGAGCGCGCAGATACTTAGGTCTAACCGGTTGCGTGATGTGAGCGAGTCAGAACTGGTAGTGGTTGACGTCTGACAATCCCGCCGCCGGGGTTGTAGTCAGCGGCTTTGTAGTCAGCGGCTTTGTAGTCAGCTGAGTTGCTCAGTCGGCCCGGTGACGGGCGTTCATGAATCGAACGGTTCCCGTCTTGGAACGCATGACGAGCGACTGCGTCGTGATTATTCCGGCTGAGTGGTGAACGCCCTTGAGGAGTTCGCCGTCAGTGATTCCTGTGGCGGCGAAGAAGCAGTTCGTGCCGGCGACGAGATCATTGGTTCCGAGCGGGCGGGCAAGGTCGTAGCCGAGGGCAAGTGCTGCCTCGCGCTCGTCGTCGTTGCGGGGCCAGAGCCGGCCGAGGAGCTCGCCGCCCATGCACTTCAGTGCCGCCGCGGCGATGACACCCTCGGGGGTTCCACCAATGCCGAGAAGGATGTCGGCACCAGAGTCGGGCCATGCCGTCGTGATCGCTCCGGCAACATCGCCGTCCGGGATCAAGCGGATGCGGGCGCCGGCGGCGCGTACTTCGGCGATCAGGTCATCGTGACGATCGCGTTCGAGGATGACGACGGTGACGTCGCTCACGTCAATGCGCTTGGCCTTGGCCACGGCTTTCAGATTGTCGATCGGGCTGGCATCGATGCTGCACACGCCCACGAGCTCGGGACCGACTGCGATCTTTTCCATGTAGACGCACGGTCCCGGGTCGAACATCGATCCCTTTTCGGAAAGAGCGATCACGGCGAGGGCGTTACCGCGGCCCTTTGACGCCAGCGTCGTGCCATCGATGGGATCGACGGCGATGTCGACTGACGGGGGAGATCCGTCGCCGATGCGCTCGCCGTTGTAGAGCATCGGAGCTTCGTCCTTCTCGCCTTCACCGATGATGACGGTTCCGTCCATCGGCACGGTTCCGAGTGCGAGACGCATGGCATCGACGGCGGCACCGTCGGCGCCTTCTTTGTCGCCACGACCCATCCAGCGGCTGGCGGCCATGGCGGCGGCTTCGGTGACCCGAACGAGATCGAGGGCCAAATTGCGGTCAAGAGGAACTCCAGGCATCTGGTGAGGATACTTCGGAGATCCTTCGTACTGAATTTTGCCTTGCAGGGAATGGGATCTCGGGCTTTCGAGGACCAGCGGAAACCCAGCCGCCGACGCTCCGGGTCAGGGCCGTCGGCGGTACTGTCGTCGCCGTGGTGGTCCTGTCCGAACTCGAAATCTTCTGTTCCCGGCCCCATGCGCCCACCCGACGCGTGGCGCTCGGAACCTCCGCGCTTCCTTGCGATCCACCCCCTGGCTTCGGGGGCATCCTCCTCGGAGGCATTGTTGCCAATTTCATTCCGGCGATCGATCCCGAAGTCATTCCTGATTTGAAGCGCCTCATGCGCAATCTCGAGGACGGTCGACCGGTATCCCAGCCGATCCTGCGGCACCGACTCCAGGTCGACACGGTTGGACTCAACTCTGTTCGGCATCGCCTTCTCGGTGAGGGCGAGCGACTGTCGTTTGATTTCGACTCCAGCGGCGTGGCCGAACAGCAGGTGCTCGGCGCGGTCTATGCAGCAGCCGACCTCGACGCAGCCACGCGGCGGTCGGTCATGGGAACGATCAGGACCGCAATCGATTGGGTCGGTCCCGTCGGCGCAGATCTCATCGCCGCGTTGAGTGGAATCCGAACGGGAGGAATGCTTGGTCGGATGGCACTCGAGAATCCGACGGCGTGGGCACTTGATCAGCTCGGCTTCACTCGGCCCGACGAAGCCTCTTTGTTCAGAGCAGGCATCGCCCCCGATCAGCGAGATGTCCAACGTCGCTATCGGGAGATGCTCCGCGAAGTGCATCCCGATCACGGGGCGGCCACCGAAGGTGCGGCGCAACGAATAGCGGAACTCGGCGAGGCGCGGCGCATTCTCACCGGCCGATGAGTTCTGTCGGAGCATTGCTTCTTGCTCCGGGGGCAGGGTCCGATCGCGATCATCACACGCTCGTTGCCGTGGAACAGGCGATGGCCCCAATGCCGACGGTGCGGATGGACTTCCCGTCACGGAAAGCCGGGCGGCGCTCACCCGACCGAGTCCCAGTTGCCGTTGCCGCGGTGGTCGAGGAGGCGGGTCAGCTCGTCAGCTCGGCAAGAATCCGCGCGAATCGGCTCGCACTCGGCGGTCGGTCCTTCGGCGGCCGCATGTGTTCGCTGGCCGTGGCGGCCGGACTCCCCGCCGCCGGACTCGTCCTGTTGAGTTACCCGCTACATCCGCCGGGCAAGCCAGACAATCTGCGCATCGATCATTTCGAGTCGATCGATGTTCCCTGTCTGTTCATCGGCGGCCTCAAGGATCCGTTCGGAACTCCGGATGAATTCGACGAGCACACTCGGCGTATCGCGGGTGCGGTGACACAGGTGTGGCTGCCAGGTGGACACGATCCGCGCAACTGCGACGAGGTGATTGCGCGCGAGGTAAAAAAGTGGCTCGCAACATTGCGCTGACGCGAACTCAGTCCGCGGTGCCAGTTCCGGCGCCAGTGCCGGTCTCGTGTCGGTCGGAGGGATTGAGATCCTCGAGTTCGCGGCGAGCCGTCTCCGGGTAAAACACAAGAATCAGTCCTATGAGCACAGCAGGACCGATAGCGAGGATGGCGATGGCGGGACCGAGTCCACCGATGCGGTCGGCGAGCCATCCGGCGAGAAGGAGCCCGGTGCTGCTGCCAGCCACGCTCACGACTTGCAGCCCGCCGTTCGCAGTGCCGCGCTGATTCGTCGGGAATAGTTCGGGACCATAAACGGCAAGCGCGGGAATGGCGAGCGCTCCGACGATCGATGCGACGATCGACGCCATCCAAAGCGACCAACCCCACGAGAGATATGCAACGACGGTGAATCCGACTCCGCCCGCGATCCCGAGAGCACCGATGATCCGCCGGCCGTGTCGATCAGCGAGTTTGCCGCCGAGGACGATCCCGATCGCGCCGGGAGTGTTGGTCGCGAGGACAAAGACGGCGATCCCGATTCCGGAGAAACCGCGTTCGGTGCGGAGGAACTCGTTCAGAAACTGCGCGGCAGGAGCGAGAAAGAGCGACCACAGAAAACCCGATGCGGCGAGCAGGACGAAGCGACTCCAATTCACTGAGCGCGATGACTTCTCGTCCTGATCGGGGAGTACCTCGCCCGTCGTGCGCTGTGCGAGTGCAACGGCAGCGTCGGCTAGATCCTTCTGTCGGGTGAATCGGTGTGTCTCGGGTAGGCGTCTTCCGATTCGCCAACAAGGAATGATGAACAGCAGAGGAATCGCATACGCGACGCGCCAGGCCCCAGCTGCGACATCGACGTAAACGAGGTTGGACACGCAAAGGCCGGCACCGAGCGCGGCGGCCATGGTGAGCACCGAGACGGCGAACGCGCGCGCTCCGGCGGGCATCTCCTCCACGGCGATGATTGCGATGACGAGGGCGACGACGGTCGACAATGCTCGGGCGAACGTCTGGGTCGTGCCCAACCACCACATGCCCGGTGCGAGCGCCCCCATCGCAGTAAACGCGCATGCTCCGATGACCGACGCGATAAGCACAATCCTGCGGCCGCGGCGATCAGCGAACGCAACAACGACCATCGACATCAAGACGCCGATCCTGACGGTGGCCAGAAGAGTTCCCTGGTCTGCGGTGGAGGCGCCGAACTGTTCGGCGGCGTAGGTCAGGGTCTGAGAGATGAGTGTGCCGAGGTATCCGGCGAACGCGCCGATCACACAAAGAAGCGACAGGATCGTGGCGGCCCGGGCGGTGAGTACCTCAGGTGGCGCCCACCATGGCGCTTTGCCTTCAGGTTTCGGTTTCTGCCGGAGATGGAATCGCAGGGCGAACCGGAAGATTGCGCCCCAGACGGGAACGGCAAGTTGGTAGTCGATGCGTTCGGTGACGTCGACGAGTGATCGGCCTGATCCGTCTTCGGCAGGCAAGCCGACGTTGATCGTCCGATTCCACTCAACGAATGGTCCCGTCTGGGCGGAGAACGCAAGGTTTCCGTCGCCGTCGAGTTCAGGGTCCGACTCGTGGACGATGTCTCGGCGAGGTTGCGACCAGTTCGGGACATCATCGGCGTCGACCCGATGATGATGGGTGAGTCGGGTCATGTCGAGGTTGTTGCGATCGCAGTTGCGGAGCAGGGATGAGTATCGACGACTGCCAACGATGAACTCAGGGTCTGGGTCCGAACTCGACGCCGTTTTTCCGGCCGCGCTTGAGTTCGAAGAAGTCCGGCAACTGCAACGCGCCCGACAGGATCTGCCACAGTGCATCGGCATCTGCTCCGACGGGCGGCGGGGAGACAATCGGGCCGAAGAAGCCGCGCCCGTGGAGGGGTGAGGCGATGATCGGGGAACCCACGTCCGGTCCAGCAAGGTCGAGGGCTTGGGTGACCGAGGTTGTGATGGCGGAGTCCCACTGGGCATCGTCGGCCGCGCGCATTGTTTCGGCAAGATCGAGTCCGACCGCAGTCACACTTGCAGCCAGCACGCTGTCATCAGGTGACTCTTCGTCATGATGGATACGCTCTCCGTAGTCGGCAAAGATCGCCGCAACCATGTCGTTTCGACCGTCGGCCCGTAGTGATTCGAGAACGCGAGCGAGACGGCGACTGCACACAAGGCGCGGTCGGAAGTGCTCGGAGATCTCGCGGTCCTTGTTGAGTTCCGCCAGACTCAATGTTCGCCACTCGATGTCGACTCCATGTCGGGCTGAGACATCGACAAGCCACCGACTGGTGTTCCAAGTCCATGGGCAGCAGGGGTCGGCGAAGAACTGGACGCTCGTGATGGGGGTCGTCATATCAATCTCCGGAGGTCGTTGGGGTTGCATCGTCGTGATCGGTTGTCGCTGCTGTTTCGGCACGCTGTCGCTGGACCGCCTTCGCCCGCTTGGTCGCAAGTGAGAGCAGAGCGACAAAGACCCCAACGGGAACGAGAACGAGAAGGGCCTCATCCCAGCCGCCTTGGTGAGCGAGAAGAAGGGTTGACATGGGCGAAAGTCTCGCACGCCTGTGCCGGGAAACCGATTGCCGCACCTCAGACCGTGGAACTTCGGATTCCAGTACCTACACTGGCAGTGTGCGAGCCCAGGTTGAACAAGTCATCGAAGTCATCCGCCCGGCGATTCAGGCCGACAACGGCGATGTCGTGCTTCACGACGTCAACGAAGAAACTGGCCTCGTGACCGTTGAGCTCATCGGAGCGTGCGTCTCCTGTCCGGCATCGACGGTGACCCTCAAGGCTGGCCTTGAACGGATCCTTATGGATCGGGTTCCTGGTGTCACCGAAGTCATCGATGCCGGTGCGGCCAAAGCTGAAATCGGCGAGACCCCAGTTTCGCTGTAAACAGCCGGTTCCCGCGGACACTGTCGTAGCGTGTGGGCGTGAGTACGGTCCGTTCCTCTGATCCGGTTGCACTGTTCTCAAGTGCGCGCGCCGGCGACCGTTCGGCATTGGCTCGACTTCTCTCGATGGTCGAGCGGGGTGGCCCCGAAGCCCGCGCCGTTAGTGCTCTAAGTCATCCACTGAGCGGTAGTGCCGTGACGGTGGGAATCACCGGTGCCCCTGGCGCGGGAAAGTCGACACTTACATCTGCGCTCATCGGTTGCATCCGCGCTGCGGATGAACCAGTTGCTGTGCTCGCGATCGATCCGTCATCACCGTTTACTGGTGGAGCGATTCTCGGCGACCGGGTGCGTATGAGCGAACACTCGTTGGATACTGATGTGTTCATCCGGTCGATGGCGACGCGTGGTCACCTTGGCGGATTGTCACTCGCCGTTCCCGAGGCATCGCGTCTTCTCGATGCAGTGGGCATGCCGTGGGTTCTGGTCGAAACGGTCGGAGTCGGCCAGGTCGAGGTCGAAATCGCCGGCGAAGCCGATACGACTGTCGTTGTCGTGAATCCGGGATGGGGCGATGCAGTTCAAGCCAACAAGGCCGGACTCATGGAGATCGCCGATATTTTCGTCGTGAATAAAGCGGATCGTCCCGGCGTCCAGGACACGATCGGTGACATCGAACGGATGCTGTCGTTGCGTACCCGCGATGGATGGCGTCCTCCGATCATCACAACGGTCGCCACAACTGGAGATGGAGTCGAGGGGCTCTGGCAGGCGATGAGAGACCACGGTGAGTGGTCAGTGGAATCGGGCCAACGCGTTTCTCGTCGCGCCAAGCGTCTTGAAACGGAGCTTCGACGAATGCTCGAGGTCAGGTTGCTCGAGCGGATCACCGACCTTTCCTCGGGAGACCGGTGGACGGCGGCACTCTCTGCCGCCGCCTCGGGGCAGTCCGATCCGTGGGATGCCATCGACGATCTACTTAGCTGAGCGCGTTCGGATCCGACCCGACCGGGTCGATCGGATCCTTCTTGCCCAGAGTTGCGGGAAATTGCTTTCGGCCGGTGCGACCGTGCCGATTGCTCTTCGAGAGCGGCGCGGCAACTTGCGCACGGATCGGAGAGGAATCGATGGAGCTCGCAGGAGTACAGATACGCGGTCAGAAAGCGCGCCTTGGTTCGAAGGCTGCAGCCATCGCAGTTCTGACGCTCGCCCTTCTGTCAGCAGGATGTTCGGCGGTCCCCAGGCAGGCCACAACCGATGATTCAGAGTTGGTGGCGCCGGACATCGCAATGTCATCCGTTCCGTCATCCGTCCCGATAGCCGTGGTTGCCGGCGCTCCGGTTGTGGATGTGGCGCCGGAAATCGCCATCTCTCGTGCCGTAGATGCATTCTGGCTCGCGTATCTCGCCGCTCACGATCCCCCGAATCCCGATCATCTGTCCTTGGCCGACGTAGCGATTGGGGAGGAACTCGCGCTTCTTCGAGAGCGAATCTCGATGCGGCGAATGATTGGTGAGTCGATCAGGCGGTCGAAACAAGACGCGTTCATGAGCACAGCGAGAATCCGGTCACTCGCGGCGGAGAGTGCGGTCGTGGATGTCTGCGTGTTCGATGATTTGGTAGTCGTGGACATCCTGTCGGGCAAGGTGGTGAACGACAAGGTCGGTACCTATCGATTCGAAATGTCAATGGTGAAACAGAACAGTCGCTGGCTCGTGGGTATGAATCGGATTCTCAGCCATCGGGCGGGAGTCGACGAATGCGAACGTTGAAGCGGTTGGCTTCCCTCCTTTTCGTGCTTGCGGCGATAACGGCGACAGTCGTCGTTCCGGGTGATGGCGCCGATGCGGAAGGCAGTGATAGGTCGGGCTACGGAACGATCACCGATGGCTCTCCCGAGGCCGTCGTCATTGTTGATCAAGCGGGAACGATCGCTTCATGGTCAGGAACACGGCGCGGCGGGGCTCGTTGGACTTGCGGCTATTACACGGTTGATGCGATGCAGACCTCACCGCTCGATTTCGTTCTCGCGGTTCGCTGGTTCGATGGTCCGGTAGCGCCCGTTGCCGGGTTCTTCTATGTCCTTGCCTGTGACGACGAAGCGGGTAACCGCGTGAGATCGACCTATCTCCAGTACAACCCCGGCGATCCGTTCGGCGGTGTGGCCGCAGTGGAACGTGCGGTCGATGAAGCCCGTCGCAGGATCGAGCTTGAGCCGCCGGTGTTGGCGATGAACCCATCGCCAACGCAGTTAGCGGGAATCCCCACATGGTTCTGGATCTCCGAAGGTTGGACCGATCGCTGGGCAACCGCATCCATCGGATCAGTTTCGACAACGGTACGAGCGCGTCCCATTGGTGTTCTTTGGGACTTCGGTGACGGCACGAGAATCATTTGCGACCGCGGTGTTGCCTACGACGTGTGGCGCCATCCGCGTGATCAATCCAGTTCCTGCACGCATGCCTATGAGAGGACGACGGTCGGTGAGCCGTTCGGGGCTGTCCTGGTCACGGCCACGTTGCACTGGGCGATCGACTGGTGGTCATCGGGCGGTGAGTACGGAACCCTCGGCACGCTGTCGCGATCGTCGAATGCAGTGACTCGGGTTCTCGAGGCGCAAGCACTTGTCCGTTGAAGTAGCTCCTGATGATTCGAGGCCCATCCCGGGGAGTGTCGAACGTTAGGGTCATTGGCGTGACCGACGAACTCGTAACTCTCGAACGTGGCGAAGATGGCGTTGCACTTGTACGACTGTGCAACGGAAAGGTCAATGCGCTTTCCTCGGCGACGCTGATGGCCCTCAAAAAGATTGCGGAAGATCTGACTGAGTCTCCGGCCGGTGCAGTGGTCGTTACCGGTAGCGAACGGATCTTTGCGGCGGGCGCCGAGATCGCCGAATTCGACGGCCCCGACGAAGCGACGCGCATCGGTCGACTCTTTCTCGAGACTCTCGGTGCTGTGGCTGCCATTCCTTCTGTCGTCATTGCCGCAGTACATGGACCAGCCCTTGGTGGCGGATGTGAGCTGGCCCTTGCGTGTGATCTTCGGATCGCGGCCGACAACGCGAAGTTCGGCCAGCCGGAAATCCTCCTCGGGATCATTCCTGGTGGTGGGGGAACACAGCGTCTTGCTCGACTCATCGGGCCGTCGCGCGCTAAGGATCTGATCCTGACCGGACGTCAGGTGCGGGCCGAGGAGTCGCTTGCGATCGGACTCGTAAACGAAGTCCATCCGGCCGCCGATGTTCTTGGCCGAGCCCTTGCGCTGGCGGCGGAACTCGCTGCCGGGCCAGTCGTCGCCCACCGACTCGCGAAGCAGGTCATCGACGCCGGACTCGAAACCACGCTTGACGCCGGGTTGGAACTCGAGCAGGACGCGTTCGTCGCCGTGTTCGCAACTGAGGATGCTCGTATCGGAGTCGCTTCGTTTCTTGAGTCCGGTCCGGGGAAGGCAATCTTCACCGGTCGCTGAACAGAGGTCCGGTCCGGACATGGATAGGGTCGCTTCGTGACTGCTCCCGTGACCACGTGTTACCGCCATTCGGATCGCCGGGCCGGGGTGACATGTCAGCGTTGTGATCGCCCGATCTGCCCGAGTTGCATGGCGCAGGCATCGGTCGGATTCCACTGTCCCGACTGCACCCGCAGCGCGGCTCGGACGTCACGAGTCATGCGCATGCGCGATCTTCAATCGGGTCGCCCAATCGTGACGCAGGTTCTGATCGCGCTCAACGTTCTCGGCATGCTTGCCGCCGCGGCCACGGGCGGATCATTGTTCGATGGTGGCGGAACGGCAACGGAGAATGGTCTACTCATCGGGTATTGGGAGACCACCGAGATGACACGCTTCGGGTTTGTCACGACCCCGATCGGCGTGGCGAGTGGCGAGTGGTACCGGGTGTTCACCGGTGGGTTCCTGCATTCCGGTCTGCTCCATCTCGGCATGAACATGCTGCTGCTTTATCTGCTCGGCACCCAACTCGAACCACTCCTCGGCAAAGCGCGTTTCTTGGCTCTTTACGTGGCGTGTCTTGCCGCCGGATCGTTCGGCGTCCTTCTCGTATCGCCCACTGCCGCCACGGTCGGAGCCTCGGGTGCAGTCTTTGGCCTGATGGGTGCGGCGGTGATTGCACAACGTCGTGCCGGTATCGACATCTGGCGAAATGGCATCGGTGGTTTGGTGCTCATCAACCTGCTGATCACATTCGCAGTGCCAGGCATCTCTGTCGGCGCTCACATCGGCGGCCTCGTCGCCGGCGTGTTGATCGGTGCGCTGGTGTTTGCTCTCGACAGCATCGTTCGCGCACCGGCGCTCGGCACCGCAGTTTGCGCGGCCCTGACCGTGTCGCTGGTTTTCGGCTGCATCTGGGCTGCCGGCCAATGGGCCGATCCAGTCCTCAACTTCTGAACGCAGCCTCTGCGTGCGTTCTCGAGCGGTTGCTCAGGCGGCTTCGACGATTGACTTCAGGAGGCGCAGGTTTCGCTTCCAGATGAGCTTGAGCAATTGTCCGCCAACAAGAGCGCCGATCGGTCCACCCATCCACCAAGGAAAGCGAAGGTCTTCGCGCCACGAGAACGTGGTTTGGCCGGGTGCGGGGGAGTCGAGGGTGAACTCGCCGGTACCGGTCACCATGCCTACGTGACGCACGCCCATCGTTCGGGCGGGAACCCAGGTTGTGATTTCCATTTTGTCGGTGAGACGGAATGGTCCGACTTTGGTGTCGCAATCGAATGTCGTTCCCTCACCGGACGTGCTCGGTGACGTGAAACGGATAGCCACGGCATCGTGCATCCAGTCGACATGGTTCTCGACATGGCGAACAACTTCCCAAACCTGCTCGGGGGTTGCACTGATGACGGTACGAACGTTGATCTCGGCCATGGGTCGAGGCTAGGTCCCGGAATCGCCATTGGGTGGATCGTGGTTAGGAAACGGGTGTTAGCGACGTCGGTAAACCGAGACATGCCGCTGGCTCAGTTCGGTGAACGCAAGGCCCCGCCAGTCCTCATGACGCGTCTCAAGTTCGAGCCCGGCGTTTGCAGCGAGTTGGTCGAGTTGCGACGGAGAGAGATAGCGAACTGACCATGGGCGAATGTGAACATGACCGTCAGCGAGTTTTTCGATGTGCCGACCTCGGATCGTCTGGGAATCCGCATCGTGCTCGGTCGACGTGATCACCTCGCGTTCGCTTTCGACTCGGGCTGCAGCGAACGCCCGATCGGGGACCGAATCAGGATCGGTGGGAACAAAAGCCTCGATAACGAGACGGCCGCCGGGAGAAAGGACCGCCGCGGTCTCGAAAAGACACGCGGATTGCAGATCCTCGGAATCGAGATTGAAGAACGTATTAAATGCGCAGAACGCGAGCGGATAGCCCTCGGTCGGAAGTCCCCGCGGGTCAGATCGCAGGATCTCCCCGAATGCCGCCATGTCGGCAAGGACGCCGGCGACGGTGGTGCTCGGGTCCTTGGTCCGCAGGCGCTCGAGCATCGCGGCTGACGCGTCGATTCCAATCACGGTGATTCCTGATTCGGCGAGCGGGATGGCGAGCCGCCCGGTGCCGACGCCTAGTTCCAGTACCGGTCCGGGACCGCTCAGATTCGCCAATGCCAGGACAGCTCCGGGGGTATCGAAGAAGTCGGCGTACCAGTCGTCGTACACATCGGCGAAGGCATCGCCATAACCGGCTGGATCGTGGACCACCCCCTGAGTCTGCCTCCTGTGGGCCGATCCTCGTGGCGCCGGTACCCTTCCAGACCATGGATGCCTATCTCGATCACGCTGCGACGGGACCAATGCGTCCCGAAGCGATTGAGGCCATGCTTCCGTTTCTCGGGGACCGATTCGCGAATCCGTCGGGTGCGCATCGTCTGGCACGTGATGCGCGTCGGGCCATCGACGAGGCCCGAGACGAGATCGCCGAACTGGTAGGAGCTTCACCTGGTGAGATCGTTTTCACCAGTGGCGGTACTGAATCAGACAATCTCGCGGTGTTCGGAGCGGGGCGGGCTGCAGCTGGTCCGGCGGTCACCGCAGGTCCGGCTGATGATGTCGCCCGGTTCGGGCGGGCAGTGTGTAGTGCGATTGAACATCACGCGGTGCTTGACGTAATCACGGAACTTGATGGCGCCACGATTCCCGTTGATGAATTTGGTCGCCTCGACTTGAGTGCCCTTTCGGCTCTGTTACTCGAAGAGGCTGACCGCGTGGCCGCAGGCACTGGGCCCGGCGTCCGTCTCGTTTCGGTCATGGCCGTCAACAACGAAGTGGGTACGTTTCAGCCGCTCGACGATGTGGCTCGAATCATGAAGCGTCACGCTCCGGGAGCGGTTCTTCACACCGATGCGGTGCAGGCCTTCTGCTGGACCGATGTTGCAGTGTCATGCAAGAGCGCGGATTTGCTCAGCATGAGCGCGCACAAGTTCGGAGGGCCGAAAGGCATTGGTCTGCTTGTCGCTCGGGAAGGCGTGGCGATCAATGCCCGTCAGGTCGGCGGAGGGCAAGAGCGCGATCGGCGATCGGGAACACAAAACGTGGCCGGAATCGTTGCGATGGCCGTTGCCGCCCGACTCACCGCAGCCCATCGCGAAAGCGAAATCGCGCGCCTCGGAGCCTTGCGCGATCGACTTCTTGACGGTCTGCTTCAACTCGTTCCTGATGCCATTGAAACCGCGGCGGTGTCTTCGACTGGTGTTGCCGACCGGACAGATCGGGCTGCCGGGATCGCGCACATCTGTTTCCCCCAGGTTGAGAGTGAGGCTCTTCTGTTTCTGCTGGAGAGAGGTGAGATCTACGCCTCGGCCGCGTCATCCTGTGCAA
Organism: Bifidobacterium breve; assembly: GCA_945878725.1. Lineage (GTDB taxonomy): Bacteria > Actinomycetota > Acidimicrobiia > Acidimicrobiales > Acidimicrobilacustridaceae > Acidimicrobilacustris > Acidimicrobilacustris thunensis. Next base: position 89,687 of record CAMCTY010000001.1, read on the forward strand.
GCGGAGCGATGGAAGAGTCACATGTGCTCGCGGCGATCGGCGTCGACCCGTCAATAGCCAAAGGATCGTTGCGGTTGTCGCTCGGATGGTCGACCACCGAGAGTGATATCGATCAAGCTCTTGCCGTGATCCCGCCCGCTGTTGAGCGACTTCGCACGTTCGGGATATAGGAGTCGGTCATGCAGGTACTTGTCGGAATGTCGGGAGGTGTGGATTCGTCGGTTGCTGCGGCGATGCTGCGCGACGAGGGGCATGAAGTTGTCGGCGTCACACTGAAACTGTGGGGTGGCGACTCCGACTCGGGTTGTTGCTCGGTCAGCGATGTCGACGATGCCCGAAGGGTTGCCCAGCAACTCGGCCTCGAGCATCTCGTATTCAACTTCGGTGAGGATTTTGACGAGCACGTCGTGAATCCCTACGTGGCTGACCACGCCAAAGGACTCACGCCTAATCCGTGTATTGAATGCAATCGTCATCTCAAGTTCGACAGGCTGCTTACCCGGGCGCGGGCGCTCGGCTTCGATGCGGTTGCGACCGGTCACCATGCGCTGGTTCGCCCCGTCGGCCCCGCGGGATCTCTCCGCATCTGTCGTGGTGTCGACGACCAGAAGGATCAGAGCTACGTATTGCACATGCTGACGGCGCAACAACTGTCACAGGTGTTGCTCCCGATCGGATCGCTCACCAAGGACGAGGTCCGCACTCGCGCCGTTGCACTCGGGCTGCGCACGGCCGGAAAACCGGATAGCCAGGATGTCTGTTTCATCTCTCATGTCGGCGGCGGTCGACGTTCGTTTCTCTCGGACCGCATTCGGCTGCATCCCGCTCGCGTCGTCGACAAGTCGGGAGTCGACGTGGGCGAGGTCGATGCCGTCGAACTCGTGACGGTTGGGCAGCGCCGAGGCCTTGGTGTTGTGATCGATGGCAGGCCTCGTTATGCGATCAACGTCGATGTCGATGCGCGACTCGTTGTTGTCGGTGAACCCGAAGACCTCGACGTTACGGGTCAGTCATTAAGCGGGTTCACCTGGGTTGATGAAGAGGCTCGCCTGCACGCGCTGTCGACAGCTTCCGTGACAGTGCAAACAAGCGCCCACGGCGAACCGATTGCGGTGGCGACACTTGGTTGCGAAGCCAACAACAGAACCGTCGTGGAGATCGAATGGACCGAGCCCCGCCATCGAGTGGCGCGCGGACAAAGCGCAGTTGTCTACGACGGTGATGTTGTTCTCGGTGGTGGAATCGTCAGCTGACGACGAGTCGGCGTCGCTTCGCTTCGTCAAGAACCCATCCTGGGCGGCTCGGCGTGAACAGGACCGAGCGCACTTCCACAGGCGTAATGATCGCTTTTCGATCGCGCCTCGGGGGCGCAGGAATGATGTCGTCCAGCTCGGTCAGTGTCAGTTGTAAGGCCAAACCGAGCGCACCGACGGTCAGGTCGGTGGCATCGGTTCCTTCAACAGCAGGTCCGAGCGACGCGATTCGGTGACGCTGGGCGAGCATCCCGTCCGTAAGTGCCATCTGGTCAACGAGCACCAATCCTGCGGGAACGAATACGACCCATCGCTTCGACAACTGATGCAGGATCCTGATACCCGCGGCGGCGACGGCGAACCCGACGACGGTGACGACGGCTCCAGCGATCCACACGTGGGCGCCGAGTAACAACGGACCTGTGATCACGCCGGCAAATACAAGGACCCATGCGATCTGGATGGGTCCGAGCGTGAGCACGCCAGGAGGGCGGAGCGGAAGGCGACGCTCATCGCCATACGAGGAACCGTTGACGAACCGGTCACCGACAATGGCGGAGAGGGCCACGACTGCGGCCAGCGACGTGATCGCAAGAGCAACGGACTCGGCGGTATCCGCGCCGTCGGGTGCGACGACTGCGGCCCAACCTGCAACGAAGAGCGCAGCGGGAGCGAAGATTCGGATCAACGTGAGCGAAACGGTGCTCGGAACGAGGGTGGCGGCCAACCCGATGGCCCAGAAAGCCCAGAGCCCGACCGATCCGACACGTTGGACATCGCCACTCCGGGGGTCAAGGGCGTTCCCGAGCGACGGGCCGGCGATGAAGGGGAGGGTGACCCAAACGAGGGCGGGGGCCCAGCGACCGAAGGTGCGCGATTTAGAACTCATTCCCATGAGATTTGCCTATCGGGGGCCATCCTCGCTACTAAGTGACCTATGGCACAGCCTCGGACTCCCTTTCGGAGAGTTCGACGGAGCGGGAGGAGGTGGGTGGATGGGACGTAATCCAACGCCAGGAGACCTTCTTCGCGCGCCGATCACGATCCTGCCCACGGGACTGGCGACTGGCATTGGTCATCTTCCGCATTTCGATCCGGGCGATGCGGTGGAGTTTGTTCTTCGTCATTCACCGAAGTTGCCGTTTGCTCCCGCCCTTCCAGCCCGGTCACGCCGAGAGGGGATGGTCGCGCAGGCGGCGGCCGGAGTGCGGGGTCTTACCGTTCTCGAAAACGGGTCGTTAGTGATCAACCGAGGAGCAATCGATCCTGAGGCTCCGCTCGATAGGGATGTCTTCTCCGGCGACGCCTACGTCGGACTCCGCGCCTTCCTCACCGCTGTGGCCGACCGCGATGGTCCGATCAAAGTTTCGGTTACTGGTCCCGTGACATTCGGAATCGCCCTGCATGCCGCCGGACTTGATGCAGATCTCGCGTTTCGCCTCGCGGGTTCAATCGTGCGGCAGCGCATGGCGGCAATCGTCGATCATGTTTTGCGCAGGGTGCCCCAGGCGCAGATCGTGGTGTTCGTCGACGAACCGGCGATGGGTTCGCTTACCGAAGAGGGTTTTCCGATCGGTCCAACCGACGGCGTCGATCTTGTCTCCGGAGCAATGGCGATCGTTGAACCAATCGCGATCACGGGGTTGCATTGCTGCACACCGGCCGATTACCGACTGCTGCTCGGGGCCGGGCCCCGCATCCTGTCCGTTCCCCTCGACGGTGGTATTGAACGACACTCGGGGCTTCTCGGCGACTTCATTGACCGCGGAGGTTGGATCGCGTGGGGCGCTGTTCCAACTGATGGTCCAGTGGGAACCACCGTCGACCGGCTCTGGCGTCGGTTGTCGAAACTCTGGAGTGATCTTGCTGACGAAGGTTGCGACCCGGCGCTGTTGCGGACGAACGCGTTGGTCACTCCCGTGTGTGGACTTGCCCATCACGGAGTGACCCAAGCCGAGCACGTCATGGAACTCACGTCGCAATTGGCGCAGCGACTCCAAGCCCAGGCCAACGGTGTCCGCATCTCGGTCGGTGCCTAGGACTGCATTCAGGCCACCTTTATCGCAATGAGTCCGTCAGCCAGCACGGATGTAGTCGGTCCGGTCGGTAGTCTTCGCCCGTGAACGACATGGATCCTGCCGAGCGAGTTGAGGAACTCCGATCCATCATCCAGCATCACAATCGGCTCTATTACGAACAGGACTCGCCTGAGCTTCCCGACTCTGAGTTCGACCTGTTGATGCGTGAGTTGGTGGAACTCGAGGAGTCGTATCCCGAGTTGGCGACGGATGACTCCCCGTCGCGTGTGGTTGGTGGGTTCGCGTCGACAACCTTTGACCCCGTTGAGCACCGCGTCCCGATGATGAGTTTGGACAACGCGTTGTCAGCTGCAGAGCTCGAAGCGTGGGGTAGTCGACTTGCCCGACGGGTCGACGAGATCGGTGCCAGTGGTCGCGCTGTCGAACTTGTCGCCGAATTGAAGATCGACGGTCTAGCGGTTTCGATCCGTTACGAAAATGGCCAGCTCGTTCAGGCCGCAACACGCGGTGATGGACGTACCGGCGAAGATGTCACCGCAAACGTCCGTACGATCGCGGTCCTTCCGCACACGCTTCCCGACGGGGCCCCCGAGGTGATCGAGGTTCGCGGCGAGGTCTACATGTCGATCGAGATGTTCAAAGCGCTCAACGAGACACAGGCGGAACTGGGCAAGCCGCTCTATGTGAATCCCCGCAACACGGCGGCCGGTTCCCTGCGTCAGAAAGATGCGGCGATCACCGCATCTCGGCACCTCTCGTTCTGGAGCTACCAGTTGGGCGAGGTCGTCGGTGGGCCCGAACTAACGAATCATCACGAGACATTCGAGTTCCTCGCGTCGCTGGGATTCCCCGTCAACCCGGAGTTCACGGTTCTCGGATCGCTCGACGATGCCTATGCGCATTGCAACAACTTGGAACAACGTCGGCATGATCTGGATTATGAGATCGACGGCGTCGTCATCAAGGTCAACGATCTGGTCCTGCAGCGCGAACTGGGAGCCACCACCAAGGCCCCACGGTGGGCCATCGCCTACAAGTTCCCACCCGAAGAGCGCACGACGAAACTCCTCGACATCCAGGTTTCGATCGGACGCACGGGAAGGGCCACGCCGTTTGCTTGTCTCGAGCCGGTGTTCGTCGGAGGATCGACAGTGGCACTGGCAACCCTGCACAATCAGGATCAGGTCGGGGTGAAGGATGTCCGTCCGGGCGACACAGTGATCGTCCGTAAGGCCGGAGACGTGATCCCAGAAGTTGTTGGCCCGGTCCTTTCCGAGCGACCAAAGGGTCTGAAGCCGTGGGTGTTCCCGACCGACTGTCCGGTTTGCGGAAGTCCACTTGTGCGGCCCGAGTCTGAATCAGTGCATCGTTGTCTAAATCTGGCGTGCCCTGCGCGCGTCGCCGGAGCCATCGAACATTTCGCATCACGCGGGGCGATGGATATCGAGGGTCTCGGCGAGCAGCGCGTCGAATTGTTCTGCGAACTCGGGCTCCTGCGCGACGTCGGCGATGTGTATTCGTTGGAATCGGACCGGCTGCAGGAACTCGACAAGTTCCGCGACGTCTCGGTGAACAAACTCCTTGCGGCCATCGAATCATCCAAATCGCGGCCGCTCGCGAATCTTCTCGTCGGCCTAAATATTCGTCATCTCGGTGGAGCTGGCAGCGTCGCCCTCGCCACCCACTTCGGACATCTCGATCGCATCGAGAACGCATCGGAGGACGAACTCGCAGCGGTCGAGGGGGTTGGAGCGGTCATCGCCAGTTCCGTGCACGCCTGGTTCGCCGATGATTCGAATCGTGCCGTCGTGGCGAAATTGCGATCTGCAGGTGTGAACTTCGAGGGACCAGCAGTGTCGGATCTCCCGCAAAACCTCGTCGGCCTCTCGGTCGTGGTCACTGGTTCGCTCGAGGGCTTCACGAGGGACGAAGCAGAAGCGGCAGTGAAGGCCCGCGGCGGCAAATCTCCGGGAAGCGTTTCGAAGAAGACCACCGCCGTCGTCATCGGATCCGATCCGGGCGCTTCCAAAGTGACAAAGGCCGAGGAACTCGGAATTCCGATTCTTGACGAAGCTGGCTTTCTCCATGTGCTTGAGACGGGTACGTTGCCGGACTGACAACTCGTGTCAATTACTCAGGGGGATCCGTGACCATCGAAGCCGTTGTGTTTGATTTTGGTGGGGTCTTCACCTCGTCGCCGTTCACCGGGTTGCACGCATGGCATGTCGAGCAGGGCAATGACCCTGCGTCGGGCCTTCGTGCCGTATTCGGCCCCTACGACCAAGACACCGATCATCCATGGCACCGTCTCGAACGCGGCGAGATCGCCCTCGAGGCTGCGGCCGAGCAGATCAAGGTGATCGCCGCTGAAGAAGGAATGGATCTTGACCTGCGCGAGATGTTCGGCGCATTCGGCGGCGAGAACGGAGCGCGCACCGATGTTGTCGAACTCGGACTCGATCTTCGTGCCCGCGGCTATCGAACTGCGTTGGTAACGAACAACATCAAGGAGTTCTCAGATGGTTGGCGGGCGATGATTCCTGTCGACGCCCTGTTTGAGGTCGTCATTGACTCATCCGCGGTTGGTATCCGTAAACCGAACCCGTTGATCTACACGATGGCGCTTGAGCAATTGGGCGTAGCCCCCGAGAACTCAGTGTTTCTTGATGACGCGGTCGGCAACATTGACGCGGCGAGGGCCGTCGGCATGCACGCAATCCTCGTCGAGGACGATCACTCCAAAGCTTTCACTGAACTCGACCTGCTCCTGCGCAGCTGAGAATCTTGCGCAGCTGAAATTCCGTCTAGGGGATCCGCGGACTCAGATGACTGTGAAGCACCAAGTCTGACGGGTCGCCTGATTCGGTCCCTTCGATGACATCCAATACGTCGCTGTGAGGCAGTTCTCGCCGGGCGGAAGTGACTCGTAAATCTTGTCAGGGCCGGGCTTATACGTGATCTGGTTGAGCGGGGGGACGACGTTCACTTGGTCGAGGGGGAGAGGTTTGCCGTTGAGGGCGATCGTTCCCTCGTAACCGGGGGCAAGGTCAATGCCGATGATGTCCTGCTGAAGAACCTTGGCTCCGGAGGTGGGGATGAGTCGTTCAATGGCGCTGTTGTTGAGCGTGCCAGATCCCTCGGACGCCTTTTTGACGAGTAGGGAGACACAACCGAGAACGATCACGACAAGAAGCGCGTAGGCAAGGTGGCGAGGATGAAACCGCCTTCCGCGTTTCCCCTGAGGTCGCGGAGACGGCGTTTCTCCCGATGGTGGCGTTTGTCCGGAAGTTGACGATGCAGAGGCGGCGGAAGTCACGACGACAGTTTGCCTCCCGCAGCGCGTGGACGGGCAGTCGGGGTCGGCAGCGATCGGGGCGATATGGGGTGGCCGATTCTTTAACAGCCAACAACTACCCTCGGAGAGTGTCCAACTCCCGCGCCGCCGACCGGGTCGGTCAGGTTCTCGGGGGCCGTTACCGGTTGCTCGCTCCCATCGGCACCGGGGCATCCGCCACCGTGTACCTCGCCGACGACGTGGTTCTACGTCGCCGTGTCGCGGTCAAGGTCTTGCACGACGCGCTCGCCGGAGATGCCTCGTTCCTCAAGCGCTTTCGCGCCGAGGCCCAGGCCGCAGCAGCGCTGAACCATCCGAACGTGATGGCGGTGCACGACTGGGGGCAGGGCGATGTCCCTTATCTCGTAACCGAGATGCTGGCGGGTGGATCGCTTCGAGGGTTGCTCGATACTGGCGCCCGACTCGATCTCGCGCAGACTCGGCACATCGGGATCGAAGCGGCCAACGCTTTGGACTACGCACAACGTCGAGGGTTCGTTCATCGGGACATCAAACCGGCGAATCTGCTTTTCGACGATGAGGCTCGCCTGCGAATCGCAGATTTTGGTTTGGCGCGCGCACTAGCCGAAGCGGCATGGACGGAGCCGGCCGGAGCCATTCTGGGCACGGCCCGCTATGCCTCACCCGAGCAGGCACAGGGTGCGGTTCTCGATGGCCGCAGCGACGTGTACTCGCTTGGACTTGTGCTGATCGAGGCCGTAACCGGGCAGGTTCCATTCGCGACCGACACGACGCTCGGCACACTCATGGGTCGCGTCGACAAGAACGTGCCTGTTCCGGCCTCGCTCGGCGAATTGGTACCGGCATTGCAGGCGGTCGGAGTGCCGAATCCTGCTGATCGACCCGACGCTGCCGAATTCGCCACGATGCTCATGGCTGCCGGAGATCTCGGCCCCGTTGCGGCACTTCCTCTGGCCGGAACTGCGACCTTGCGGCCTGATGAGCTCGATCCGCGCGAACCCACGACGATGTACGTGCCAGAGAGCGCTGTCCTCGCAAGAGCAACGTCTGATGCGGTCGACGCCACCGGTGTGGTGTTCATCTCCGATGACATCAACCAACCCGCCACACGCGTCATTGAAAGACCGGCATTCGATCTTGATCTGGCTATTGATGATTTCGGCCCGGGGAGGAGAGGGGCCGGCGGGGGATCCGTTCGGAAGCGACGTCTATCTCGCCGCAGTTTCTTGGTCACGTTGCTTGCGCTACTCATCGTGGGAGGCGGGGCGGCATTCATGCTGCTGCGCACGCCCACGCACGTGCTCGGCGACTACGTCTCGACGACGATCGAGGAAGCACGAAACGATCTTTCCTCAAAGGGACTGAAGATCGCCGAAACCGGTACCTACGACGAGAGCATTCCCTCCGGAATCGTCATTACCCAAGATCCTCTCTCCGGTGTGTCGTTGGCTGAGGGGAAGACGGTGTCGCTTACCGTTTCGCTCGGTCCACCGCCGGTGCCGGTGCCGACTGATCTTGTCGGCAAGAGCGTTGATCAGGCCACGGTGGCCCTCAGCGCAGCTGGATTGAAAACCGGGACGCTCATCGATGCATTCGACGAAAACGTCGCGAAGGGAATCGTGCTCTCGCTCGCTGAAGGAGTTGGTGCCGAAGCCCCGAAGGGTTCCGCAGTGAATCTCATCGTGAGCGCTGGCCCAAAACCGCGGACGGTACCCGCTGACCTCATCGGAAAACCCGTCGATTCGGTCACCGCCCAATTGACTGCCCTCGGACTCAAGGTGGCTCGTGACGACGCGTATTCAGAGACGGTGGCCGAAGGGATCGTGATCTCGGTGAATCCCGCGTCAGGAGCGACTGTTGCGAAAGGCGGCTCGGTGACGGTGAGCGCGTCAAAGGGCCGGAGGCCCGTGACGATTCCGCAGTCGATCATTGGAAAGACCGTCGCCGCGGCGGAGGCGGAACTCACAGCACTCGGTCTGGTTGTGAACGGTGTCTCCGGACCTCCGAGCGGCAGGGTGACCGGTTCCACGCCGGCGGTTGGCTCGCAGGTAAAACCGGGATCATCTTTGCAACTCACGACCCGATAGTTCCGGACAATCGGTCAGCTGATCGCCACCGGTACCCTTTGCCATCGTGACCCCTTCGCCTGACACCCCCGGCTCCGGCGACTCGGGGAATCGGCGTCCGGTCACGGAAGTAGAAGTCGGCACAGAAACCGATACAGGCGTCGACGTCCTCGAGATCGGTATCGATCCGATTGGCGCTGAGGACGTCGTGCTTCTTCCATGGAGTCTGCTGTTACAGCGACGCGTGGCGGGACGTCTTGAGCGCAGTCCACGCCGAGCATGGATCATCCTCGCGGCATCACTTCTCGGTGTCTTCACCGCAAGCTTCACCATCACCGTGCTCACTGTGTCGCTTGGCGAGATCGCCGGTGATCTCGGATCAACCAAGAGCATCCTGACGTGGGCAGTGACGGGTCCGAGTTTGGCGATGGCCGTCCTGGGTCCGATCGGAGGAAAACTCGCCGACAGGTACGGAGCCCGTCAGGTTTATCTGATCAGCATTACGGGTGTAGCCGTCTTTTCGGGTGCTGCCGTCCTTGCCTGGAACGCGCCCTCGCTGATCGCGGCGCGCTTTCTTGGCGCCGCGCTGGGCGCTGCCGCAGGCCCGGCCGCACTTGCGATGATCAACCGGAGCTTTGCGCCGGAACGCCGCGCTCAGGCACTCGGCTACTGGTCATTGGTCGGCGCCGGCGCCCCTGTGATCGGGGTCGTCGTCGGTGGTCCACTCGTCGATGCATTCGGGTGGCGCTGGATCTTCATTTTGCAGACACCGATCGCTATCGCCTCCGTCGTTATTGGATTCCTCGTACTCCCATTTTCGAAGCGGGGAGATCGTCATCCATTCGACATCGCCGGTTCGGTGCTGCTTGCGTTTGGAGTGGGGTCCCTGCTCGTGGCGCTCAACCGCGGGCCGGAAATGGGATGGAGTCATCCGTTCGTTGTCGCCTGTTTCATCGGCGGACCCGCACTTCTCGCATGGTTCGTCAAAGTCGAAAATCGTCAGAGTCATCCGTTGCTTCCGATGCGCTATTTCCGCCTGCGCAACTTCACGTTCCCCATCACGAACCAGTTCTTCGCAAACTTCACCTACATGGGCGGCTTCATCCTGACGCCACTGCTTCTTCATGACGTACTGGGGTACAGCACGACAAAGACCGGACTCGTATCGATAGCGAGGCCATTGGCGTTCTCAATCGTGGGGCCGATCGCCGGTTATCTCGTCATCAAGTTCGGCGAGCGGACCATCGGCATGTTCGGATCGGCCGTTCTTGTTCTGTCGATGATCGGACTGGCGATGGTCACGGCCACAACCGGATTGATGTGGATTGAGGGAGCCCTCGTGCTGTCCGGGATCGGAATGGGAGCGTGCGCTCCGGCAATGATCGCCAGCATCGCGAATGCCGTCGACCGGGGTGATCTCGGCGTCGCGAGCGCAGCATCACAGACGGTCAGTCAGATCGGTGTCGTCGCCGGGATGCAGTTGCTCTTGACGGTGCAAACAGTCGTGGCCACAGGCGATGGCGGCACTGGCTCCTACTCGGCGGCCTATCTGTTGGGCGCCGTCGCCGCCGTGTGTGCATTCATCGCATCGGTATTCGTGAGGCGCACCGCTCACACTCCCGAGAACGCGATAGCGTGACGTTCAGTCGGCAGTGATGGCTCGCACCGCTTCGGCGATAGCGAGCGCCTGCGGATCGGGTTCGGCACCGGGGGTCTGCATGGCAAGAAGCTTGGTGATGTCGCCCTGAACCTGGATTTTGCCGGCCATGAAGGACTGCATGGCGGCGGTGAAATCCAGATTGACGAAGATCGCTCGTGCCGTCTCGTATTCGATGGTTACCGTCAGGTCGGGACCTTCGAGATGGCCGTCCTCGATGAGGATCTCGCCTTCGGAGGTATCGATATGGCCCTGGACATCGGAGTCGAACGGAGTTTCGGTGACGTTCAGATTCATCTTCATGAGTCCGACGGAGGGAACCTCGGGGTGCGGCATGGTGTCGCGGATTTCCTTAGCGGCATCCATCCATGCCTGACTGAGGAATTGATAGGTCTCGGCCACCGGGCCTCCTGCGCGTGAGATGAAGAACTTAAGGAGACACTACCGGCCCCCGGGTGGGGGATGGCCGGTCGGCACCTACGATAGGGATCTATGTCTGCACACCTCACGCGTGACGATGTCGCCAAAGTTGCCCTTCTGGCCCGCCTCGAACTCACCGATGCCGAGCTCGACACCTACACCGGTCAGTTGGCCGCAGTGATCGATCACGCCGCCGATGTCGCTGCTCTCGATCTGGCCGACATCCCTCCGACGGCCCATCCTCTGCCGCTCGTGAACGTCCTGCGCGACGACGTAATCCGTCCCGGAGCGAATCGTGACGAAGTCCTCTCTCAGGCCCCATCAGTCGAAGACCGAAGGTTCCGGGTTCCTGCGATTCTCGGAGAGGAGCCCTGATCATGGCGTCCATTCCGACAACCGCAATCGAAATTGCTGCCGCCGTGCGCTCCGGTGAACTCTCGGCACGTGAGGTCCTCGAATCCCATCTCGATGCGATCGAGGCGCGCGAACCGGAGATCAATGCGTTCAACCTCGTGTTGGCCGACGAAGCGCGCGCAGCCGCGACGGCGATCGACGAACGAGTCGCGGCTGGCGAAGATCCCGGCGTGCTCGCTGGGGTGCCGCTGGCGCTCAAAGACAATCTCTGCACACACGGGATTCCCACGACCTGTTCGAGTCGCATCCTTGAGGGATGGCGTCCGCCATACGACGCAACGGTTGTGCAACGTGTCGCCGCCGCTGGCGCAATCGCGATCGGCAAGACCAACCTCGACGAATTCGCAATGGGTTCATCGACGGAGAACTCGGCGTTCGGCCCGACCCGTAATCCCCGCGACCTCAGCAGAGTTCCTGGTGGCTCCTCCGGTGGCTCCGCTGCTGCTGTTGCCGCCGGCTTTGCTCCCATCTCGCTCGGATCAGATACGGGCGGTTCCATCCGTCAGCCCGCCGCACTCTGTGGCGTTGTCGGGGTCAAGCCAACGTACGGAATGGTGAGCCGCTACGGATTGGTGGCATTTGCCTCGTCGCTTGACCAGATCGGTCCGTTCTCGACAACGGTTGCCGATTCGGCACTTCTTCTCGAGGCGATCGCCGGTCACGACCCGCGCGATTCCACATCGATCAACGCGGCGGCACCGTCACTTCTCGATGTTCTCGATCAGGGCGTCGCCGGACTGCGCATCGGTCTCGTGACCGAACTCATGGGTGAAGGCATTGCCCCCGATGTTGCCGCTCGGGTGCGCCAGGCTGCCGAGGCGCTCGCGGCCGCCGGTGCCGAGATCGGTGAGGTTTCCATTCCGGCCCTCAGCTACGGACTCTCGGCGTACTACCTCATCGCTCCGGCGGAAGCTTCGAGCAACCTCGCTCGATACGACGGTGTTCGTTACGGAATGCGTGTTGATGCCGCGACAACTGCCGAGATGAACACGAAGACTCGCACTGCCGGTTTCGGCGATGAGGTGAAGCGACGCATCATGCTCGGAACCTATGCACTTTCGGCCGGGTACTACGACGCGTATTACGGCAAGGCGCTCAAGGTCCGTACGCTGATCATGCGTGATTTCGAAACGGCGTACAAGGATTTCGATCTCCTCCTGACGCCCACATCGCCGACTACCGCTTTTCGCTTTGGTGAGAAGACGAGCGATCCGCTGTCGATGTACCTCAACGACATCTGCACCATTCCGACCAATCTCGCCGGGCACCCAGCAATGAGCGTTCCGTTCGGTGCCGGTTCCGATGGCATGCCGGTCGGGGTGCAATTGATGGCTCCGGCGCTCGCTGAACCGACAATGTTCCGGGCCGCTGCGGTTCTCGAAGATGCTGCGCCGCCACTCGAGGAGGCATTCCAATGACGTTGAATCTCACGCACGAGCCGATCGAAGGCGAACACTTCACGATCACGAGTGAGAACACTGGTGATGTCTGGGAGATCGTCGTTGGTCTCGAAGTGCATTGTGAACTTGCAACCGTGACCAAATTGTTCTGCGGCTGCCCGAACATGTTCGGTGATGAACCGAACACGAACGTGTGCCCGGTCTGTCTCGGACTCCCGGGTTCGTTGCCGGTGCTGAATCATCAGGTTGTTGAACTGGCGATGCGCCTCGGACGCGCGCTGCACTGCTCGGTTGAGCCGTCGGTGTTCGCCCGCAAGAACTACTTCTACCCGGACATGCCGAAGGATTATCAGGTCAGCCAGTTCGACCGGCCAATCAATGTTGACGGTTGGCTCGACCTTCCCGATGGCACTCGTGTCGGCATCGAACGCGCCCACATAGAAGAAGACACCGGCAAGAACACCCATGCTGGTGGCAGCGGTCGCATCCACGGCGCCGACTACTCGCTCGTCGATTACAACCGTGCTGGCGTTCCGTTGGTCGAGATCGTCGGGCGCCCGCATATTCGTCATCCGGAGCAGGCGAAGATGTACATCGACGAACTTCGCGCGATCCTGCTGGCCACCGGTGCCTCCGACGCAAAGATGGAAGAGGGTTCGCTTCGCGTCGATGCCAACGTTTCTGTCCGTCGTGTCGGTGATCCCGAACTTGGGAAGCGCTGCGAGATCAAGAACCTCAACTCGTTGCGATCGCTCGGCCGAGCGATCGATTACGAGGCTCGACGCCAAGTCGATCTTCTCGAAGAAGGGATCGCGATCCGTCAGGAGACGCGGCACTGGGATGAGGGTGCTGGTCGCACGCGTCCAGGTCGTTCGAAAGAAGAGGCCGAGGACTATCGCTACTTCCAGGAACCGGACCTCGTTCCGCTCGAACCCTCAGCCGAATGGATTGCAGCTATTGATGCCGCTCTTCCGGTGCTTCCCGCACAGCGTCGGGCGATCCTTGCCGAGGCCGCCGGGGTAGGAGCGACCGAGTCGGGCGTCGTCATGGCAGTCCAGCGCGGACTGGATGGACTCGCGCTTGCGGCAATTGATCAGGGCGGCGAAGGCCGACGGGTCCTGACCCACGTCGAACACAACCTCGCTGTCGACGGAGCAGGGTCGCTCGACCCGAAGCATCTTGCAGAATTGGTCGGTCTGGAATTGGCGGGCCAGTTGACCGCTACGCAGGCCAAGACAGTTCTCGCCGAAATGGTCTCGTCGGGATCATCGCCGGCCGCCATCGCTACCGAACTCGGATTCGAAGCCATGGATTCGTCGGAACTCGAAGCGATGATCGATGCGATCATCGCTGAAAGCCCTGACGAGTGGTCATCGTTCCGCGACGCCGACGAGAAGCGCCATGCCAAGTTGCAGGGGTTCTTTGTCGGCAAGGTGATGAAGGTCTCGAAGGGGCAGGCTGACGGCAAGGCCGTCACTGCGATTCTCGAGTCCCGCCGCAACGCATCGAGCTGATCGCTTCGGCCCACTTCGGGCTGTTTCGGTTGCAGTTGGATGAGAAGAAGAGCGAATCGTCCTCATTGCCCTAGTGATGACTCGGTGCGGTCCGTAGTCTCCTAACTGTTCATTGTGTTCGTCACGGGTAGCCCCGAACAAAGAAGAGACCTCCATGAAATCGTTTCGACTTCGTATCTCTGTAGTCCTGTTGATTGGATGCATGGGTCTGGCGGCGGCCTGTAGCGGGTCATCATCCGACTCGGGAGCGACGTCGATGACGCGATCCTCGGGTAGCGACGCGGAGGATCTGAGCGGAGCACTTGATTCGCTTACCGGGGATTGCGCCAAGGCCGGCGCCGCGTATTTCGCGCTCAGTCTCTCGGCTGCTGCTGCGGTAACGGGAGAGTCGGACACCGACAAAGCGCAGATCGAGGACGAACTGGCGAATCTCACCGCCGAGATTCCCAACGAGATTACGAACGATTTCGGCGTTTATTCCGACGCGCTGCGCCAGTACGTAAACGCCTTGACGGGTATTTCACTGGGCGATCTCATGAACTCCGAGGCCCAAGGCAAGGCCATGAATGCGGCGAAGTTCCTTGAGGCACCAAAGGTGAAGGAGGCGCAGGCCAACATCGAGAAGTACTTCGACACCAAGTGCCCATCGCTCTCTGGAGGCAACTGACCCCAACGGGGATGCTCCCGGGGTCAGGCTGCGGTTGGGACGGCGGCGGGTGGTTGAGGCACGTGCCACCGGCGTAACCTCTCGTCCATGTCGAATCCGATGAAGCCTCACTCCTCCGATGTGACCGACGGGAAGAGTCGTGCCCCGGCCCGAGCCATGCTTCGCGCTGTCGGCATGACCGACGACGACTGGGACAAGTCCCAGATCGGGGTCTGCTCCTCATGGAATGAAGTCACCCCGTGCAACCTCCCACTCGATCGCCTCGCGAAGCAGGCCAAGGAAGGCGTCCGCTCTGCCGGCGGCTTCCCGTTCGAGTTCGTCACCATTGCGGTGTCCGACGGCATTTCGATGGGTCACGAAGGCATGCGCGCTTCGCTCGTAAGCCGTGAGGTCATCGCCGATTCGGTAGAGACGGTCATGCACGCCGAACGTTTCGACGGACTCGTCACGTTCGCAGGTTGCGACAAGAGCTTGCCGGGAATGCTCATGGCGTCGGCTCGTATCAATCTGCCTTCGGTGTTTGTGTACGGCGGATCGATCCTGCCCGGCAATTGTGACGGCAAAGTTCTCGACATCGTTTCGGTGTTCGAAGCTGTCGGTGCCGAAGCCACTGGTGCGATCACCGAAGCGGAACTCGATGCGATCGAACGCAACGCGTGTCCCACCGAAGGCAGCTGTGCCGGAATGTTCACCGCCAACACCATGGCGGCGGTCGGCGAAGCACTCGGCATGTCGCTTCCCGGATCGGCATGTCCCGCGGCGGTCGATCGCCGCCGGGATGATTTCGCCCGGGCTTCAGGTGTGGCCGTCATGAACTTGATGCGCCTCGGGATTCGTCCCCGTCAGATCATGACGAAGAAGGCATTCGAAAACGCGATCGCCGTCGTCATGGCACTCGGCGGTTCTACTAATGCCGTTCTTCACCTTCTTGCGATCGCGGCTGAGGCCGAGGTCGACCTGGAACTGGCTGATTTCAATCGCATTGCGGCGAAGGTTCCGCATATCGCCGACACCAAGCCCCATGGCCAGTACCACATGATCGATTTAGACCGAGTTGGCGGAGTTCCGATGGTGATGAAGGAACTTCTCGATGCCGGACTTCTCCATGGTGACTGCCTCACAGTCACCGGACTCACCGTCGCCGAGAACCTCGCGGCAATGACGCTGCCGGGGCCTGACGGTTTAGTTGTGCACCCCCTCTCTGATCCGATCCACGCAGTTGGTGGTATCGCCGTGCTTACGGGTTCGCTTGCTCCTAAGGGATCAGTCGTCAAAGTTGCCGGAATCGACTTCGACCGTTTCGAAGGCAACGCCCGCGTGTTTGATGGTGAGCAGGCTGCGATGGACGAGATCCTCGCCGGCAAGATCAAGTCAGGCGATGTCGTAGTCATCCGTTACGAAGGCCCCAAGGGTGGACCGGGTATGCGCGAGATGCTTGCCGTCACTGGTGCCTTAAAGGGCGCCGGCCGCGGCGGAGACACTGCACTCATTACCGACGGTCGGTTCTCCGGTGGAACGCACGGTTTCTGCATCGGGCATGTCGCGCCTGAAGCCGTCGACGGCGGACCGATCGCGTTTGTCGCCGATGGTGACAGGATCGTGATCGACACCGTGAACCACACGATTGATCTCATGGTCGACGAATCAGTTCTCGCTGCCCGCCGCGCCGAATGGGTCCTGCCTGAACCTCGTTACACGCGTGGCGTGCTGGCGAAGTATGTCCGTCTGGCCCAAGGCGCCGACAAGGGCGCCATCACTCTCGCCTGAACCCTTGCCTCTGCAGCGGGTCCAGGCGCGAGCTCAGGCCAACGCTTGAACGAACTGGCTCGGACTCAGCCGACCGCGCCGGGGACGAGGCGGATACTCACCGGATAGCGATACCACTCGCCCTTGTTCGCGGCTACGGCGGCGAGGATCGGGAAGACGATCCCGAGAACGAACAGGACCGGGAGCAGTATCAACCCGATGAGGATCAGCGAAAGCGCGAACGCAACGACGTATCCGATCAGCAGCGTGATCTGGAAGTTGAGGGCCTCGGCGGCGTGATGACGAACGAAGGGGTCCTTTTCGCCATTGACGAGATAGATCACGAGTGGCGCAATGAAACCGGTGACGATCCCGAGTGCCTGGGCGAGTACAGCCATCGTCTTGGGATCGGCGCTGGAACTGCTTGGAGCGAATGCGGCGGGTTCGCCCCAGGCTTGGCCATCCCACCAGCGGGAAACGCCCTGGGTGTCTGGGTAATAACCCGGAGCGGGATTTGAGTTGGGCTCTTGAGGTGTCATGGGGAAAGGCTAAGTCGGATCCTGGTTGAGCGGGAGAAATAATTGGGTTTCAGGGTGCTTGCATGGTCGGATAGCCCGCAGGAGTTGCCCGCTGACCAGTGGCGCTGACAGACTGAAAGCCATATGAGCATCAAGGTTGTTCCCAACTCCACGCTCGTAGTACTCAACTAGCACGCGCCGGCTCAGCCTGCGTGTGCGTCTCCGACCTCCCAATGCGGGAGGTCGTTTGCGTTACCAGCGGCCGCAGTTCGCCACAGCGCCCTGACCTATCCACCGTTTCGCACTTTCCCCGAGGATGACAATGAAGACAAATGGCGGTGCCGCACTCATCAAGGCCCTTGAACTCGAGGGCGTCGATGTCATGTTCGGTCTGCCCGGCGGAGCGATCCTGCCGGTCTACGACCCGATCATCGACTCGCCGATCCGCCACATCCTCGTTCGTCACGAACAAGGTGCCGGCCACATGGCCGAGGGTTATGCCCACGCGACCGGTCGTCCGGGTGTGGCCATGGTTACCAGCGGTCCAGCCGCTACCAACATCATCACCCCGCTAGCTGACGCCTACATGGACTCGATTCCGATGGTTGTCATCACTGGCCAGGTTGGTACCGCCGGAATCGGCACCGACGCGTTCCAGGAAGTTGACACGGTCGGCATCACCCGGTCGATCACGAAGCACAACGAGCTCGTGACTCGAGCGCAGGACATCCCGCGCATCGTCCGCGAAGCGTTCCACATCGCCACCACCGGTCGGCCCGGTCCGGTGCTCATCGACATCCCGAAGGATCTCGTCGATCCGACAAACCCGAATTCGGCTCTTGACTGGTATTGGCCCGACTCTGTCGACCTGCCCGGCTACAACCCCCGTCTCGACGGCGATCCCGAACTTATTGAAGCCGCTGCCCGTCTGATCCTCGCCGCCGAGCGCCCAATTCTGTACGCCGGTGGCGGCATCCTTAAAGCACGAGCCGCCGAAGCGCTTCTCGCACTTGCTGAAATGTTGGACATCCCCGTCGTCACGACACTGATGGCCCGCGGCGCCATGCCTGACGATCATCCGCTCTGTCTCGGCATGCCCGGCATGCATGGCAACTACACCGCCGTCACCGCGATGCAGGAGTCTGATCTTCTCATCGCTCTCGGTTCGCGCTTTGACGACCGCGTCACGGGCAAGCTCGACGGCTTCGCTGCCAACGCGAAGATCATTCACGTCGACATTGATCCCGCCGAACTCGGCAAGGTCCGTCGTCCCGATGTCGGGATCACCGGCGATTGCCGTCTCGTGATCACCGAAATGATCAATGCGCTCAAAATCCTTGGGGGAGCGGACAAGCAGCCGGATCGCTCGGCATGGAAGTCCACCATCAGCGGTTGGCAGGAGAAGTTCCCGCTTACCTACGTGCAGTCCGAGCCGGGCGATCTACTCAAGCCGCAGTTCGTGCTTGAACAACTTCGCGACAACACGCCGGATGATTGCATCGTCGCTTCCGGAGTTGGTCAGCATCAGATGTGGACCGCGCAGTACTGGAAGTTCAACCATCCCTACACCTGGATCAACTCGGGTGGTCTCGGAACAATGGGCTTCGCGGTTCCCGCGGCGATCGGCGCCAAAGTCGGTCGTCCGGATCGCATGGTTTGGGCTGTCGACGGTGACGGTTGTTTCCAGATGACGGCGCAGGAACTTGTGACTGCCGCTGCCGAACGCATCCCCGTCAAGATCGCGATTCTCAACAACGCCTATCTCGGCATGGTTCGCCAATGGCAGGAGATGTTCTACGAGGAGCGCTACAGCGAGGTCTACCTCTCGCCGGATCTTCCCGATTACAAGATGTGGGCTGAGTCGATGGGCTGCGTCGGCATGCGGGTCGAATCGCCGGAAGATGTGCTGCCGGCGATCCAGCGTGCGAACGAAGTTGACGATCGTCCGGTCGTCATCGACTTCCGCACCGATGCACGCGAGAAGGTCTTCCCGATGGTTCCCTCGGGTAAGTCGAACTCCGACATTGTCGTCGGACCGGAGGACTACCGATGAACACGAATCCGAGTGTTGTCCGTCATCACATCATCTCGGTGCTCGTCGAGAACAAGCCTGGCGTTCTTGCCCGAGTCTCAGGTCTGTTCGCCCGACGCGGGTACAACATCTTCTCGCTCGCCGTCGCTCCGACCGATGACGACCGGCGTAGTCGCATCACGATCGTCGTCGACGTCGAGTCCGCTCCTCTCGAACAAATCGTGAAGCAGCTCGACAAACTCATCAACGTTCTCGAAATCGATGAACTCGCCCCCGGCGATGCCGTCGAGCGTGAATTGCTGCTTGCCACGGTCGAGAGCCCCCAGGCCACCCGTCAGACCTTCGCCGTTCAGGTCGAAGTGGCTGGCGCCCGGATCCTGGATGCTGGCGACGACACCGTCACGGTCTCCCTCGAGGGAACCCCGGACGAGCTCGACCAGTTTGCCCTCCTTTTGGCCACCCACCCGGTTGTTGCCCTCCAGCGCACGGGCCGCGTGGCATTGCCGAAGATCGGCTAGTCCGGCAGTTTTCCGTAGCAGGGGGCCCACGCCCTAACCTCTGAACGTTCAAGGGGTACACCGCCACGCCCGGCGGAAATCCTCAGAAGATTTTCAACCGACAGTTCGTTTCACCACCTCAGACAGGAGCACCCGTGGCCACCGTTTATTACGAAGCCGACGCAGACCGTTCATTCATCGCCGATCGCAAGATCGCCGTCATCGGTTATGGCTCGCAGGGCCACGCCCATGCGCTCAACCTCAAGGAATCCGGCGTCAATGTGATCGTCGGTCTGCGCGAGGGTTCCTCGTCGAAGGCCAAGGCTGAAGCTGAGGGCCTCACGGTGATGTCAATCGCCGACGCCACCAAGTGGGCTGACGCGATCATGATCCTTCTTCCCGACACCGAGCAGAAGTCGGTGTACGAGGCCGAGATCGCCCCGAACCTCGTCGATGGCGACGCGTTGTTCTTCGCCCACGGTTTCAACATCCGCTTCGATCGCATCGTGCCGCCCGCTGGCGTTGACGTCGTGATGGCGGCGCCCAAGGGCCCAGGCCATCTCGTCCGTCGCACCTACACCGAGGGTGGTGGCGTTCCGTGCCTCATCGCCGTCGAGCAGAACGCAACTGGTCACGCCCGTGAACTCGCGCTGGCCTACGCCGATGCCATTGGTGGCACCCGCGCCGGCGTCATCGAGACCACCTTCACCGAAGAGACCGAAACTGACCTGTTCGGCGAGCAGGCCGTTCTCTGTGGTGGCGTTACCGCTCTTGTCCAGGCCGGTTTCGAAACGCTCACCGAAGCCGGTTACCAGCCGGAGATGGCGTACTTCGAATGCCTGCATGAGGTGAAGCTCATCGTCGACCTCATGTACGAAGAAGGCATCGCCGGAATGCGCTACTCGATCTCCGACACCGCCGAGTACGGCGATGTCACCCGTGGCCCCCGGGTCATCACGCCAGCCACCAAGCTCGAGATGAAGAAGATTCTCGAGGAGATCGTGTCGGGTCAGTTCGCCGATGAATGGATCGCCGAGTCCGAATCGGGCCGCGCCAACTTCAACGAACTGCGCAAGGCCGGTGCCGATCACCCGATCGAGAAGACGGGTAAGGAACTGCGCTCGATGATGCCGTGGATTTCGGCCGGTCGTAAGTCCGTCGCCGAAACCTCCGGCGGCGCTCAGGGCTGAACTGTCGGGCGTCGCCGAGCGACGCCGGGCTGCACTGACCTAAATCCGACTTGATTGGTCGGGTTTAGGCTCCTAGTGTCACATCTCGTTGATTGAAAAGCGCAGCGCACAAGGCGTTGGCTTGTTTCGGTCCCGACACGTGACCAAAGGGAGTTCAGATGAGCGAGCAGTGGGGTTTCGAAACCCGTCAGATCCATTCCGGCCAAGAGCCCGATCCGACCACCGGTGCGCGCGCCGTCCCGATTTACCAGACGACCTCGTACCAGTTCCGTGACACGGCGCATGCCGCGAATCTCTTCGCCCTCGCGGAGATGGGCAATATCTACACCCGCATCATGAACCCGACGCAGGGTGTGTTCGAAGCGCGGATCGCCGCCCTCGAAGGTGCGACCTCGACGGCAGTCGGCATCCCCGGCGCCCTTGCTGTTGCTTCCGGCCAGGCGGCCGAAACCATGGCGATCATGAACCTCGCCGAGCAGGGGAGCCACATCGTGGCGTCGGCCGCGCTTTATGGCGGCACGTACAACCTTCTTCACTACACGCTTCCGAAGTTCGGCATTGACGTCACCTTCATCGAAGATCCCGACGATCTCGATGCATGGCGCGCCGCAGTGCAGCCCAACACAAAGGCGTTCTACGGCGAAAGCATCGGCAACCCTCGCAATGACGTCCTCGACATCGAAGGCGTCTCGGGCGTTGCCCACGAGAACGGTGTTCCGCTCATTGTCGACAACACCGTGGCCTCCCCATGGCTGATTCGCCCCCTCGAGTGGGGCGCCGACATCGTCGTGCATTCGGCCACCAAGTTCATCGGTGGTCACGGCACTTCGATCGGCGGACTTATCGTCGACGGTGGAACCTTTGACTTCTCGGCGAACGACAAGTTCCCGATGTACACGACGCCTGACCCCAGCTATCACGGTCTCAACTACTGGCCGGCTCTTGGCCCGGGTGCGTACATCATCAAGGCTCGCGTGCAGATCCTGCGTGACATGGGTGCGTCGATCACCCCGTTCAACTCGTTCCTCTTCCTTCAGGGTCTCGAGACATTGAGCCTTCGTATGGAACGTCACAATGCGAACGCCCAGGCCGTCGCCGAGTTCCTCGCTGCCCATCCGCAGGTCGAGTCGGTTCAGTACGCCGGCCTCGCGTCGTCTCGCTGGCACGCCCGTGCGGCGAAGTACGCCGAGGGTCGTGGCTTCGGCTCAGTTCCCGCATTCGTCATCAAGGGCGGCAAGGAAGCCGGCCAGAAGTTCGTCGAAGCGCTCGAACTGCACAGCCACGTTGCCAACATCGGTGATGTGCGCAGCCTCGCCATCCAGCCGGCAACCACGACTCATTCGCAGCTCACCGAGCAGGAGCAGATCGCGACCGGTGTCGAGCCGGGTCTTGTGCGTCTCTCCGTCGGCCTCGAGACGATCGCCGACATCATCGCCGATCTCGAAAAGGGATTCGCCGCTGCGAAGTGATTCTGCTTCGCGGGTGCGAAGTGATTCTGCTTCGCGGGTGCGAAGTGATTCTGCCTCGCAGATTCTGCCTCGCATCTGCACTGATGCGTCCGGGACTAACAACGGTCCGCTCACCTTCGGGGGGCGGACCGTTTCGCGTCGTCAAGAAGGCCTGCATCGTCATGGTGGCTGTGGCTCAATCGACGGCTACGGTCTGCGACGAAGGGTTGGAAGACAAAAGTGCTGGAAGACAATCGAGGGGGACTCGTGCAGGCATCATTCGATTTTACGAACAAGGTCGTCATCGTCACTGGGTCCACAAAGGGTCTCGGCCGGGCAATGGCATCAGGGTTTGCCGCATCGGGCGCCAAGCTCGTCGTGAGCAGTCGCAAGCAAGACCTGTGCGATGCCGTCGCCGACGAACTCCGTTCTGCAACCGGCGCTGATGTTCTTCCGCTGGCGTGTCATGTCGGCGACTGGGACGCGATTCCGACATTTGTCGAGGCAGTCGTCGAACGGTTTGGCCGGATCGATGTTCTCGTGAACAACGCCGGCATCAACCCGTCGGGAGCTTCGCTGTCTGACACGGAACTGTCACTCTGGCGCAAAGTGTTCGCCGTGAACCTGGAGGGACCCTTGCGCATGTCCACCTGCGTCGCTCCAATCATGCGCGACGGCGGTGGCGGCAGCATTGTGAACATCGCAACCGTCGGCGCGTACAGCGGCGGTCAGGGTGTCGGCGCCTACGGAGCTTCCAAAGCCGGTCTCATCAACCTGACAAGAACTATGTCGAAGGAGTTTGCTCCTTGGAACATTCGGGTCAACGCGATCAGCCCGGGGCCGATTCGTAGCGAGCTGACCGATGGCGCGGAGGCGATGGCCCCCGGTTTCTTCGACCGGGCTGCATCAGCAACGTCAATGAAGCGGATTGCCGAAACCGACGAGATCATCGGTCCGGTGTTGTACCTCGCCAGTGATGCGTCATCGTTTGTGACCGGTGAGGATCACGTCGTTGCCGGAGGCATGCCCCGCGGCTGAGTGTGCTCAGGAGCCGCAGCAGCGAGTCAGGAAAGTTGTGCGACCACGTGGTCGACGCACTTCGTGAGCGCAGCGACATCTTCCGGGTCGATAGCGGGGAACAGCGCAACGCGGATCTGGTTACGTCCGAGTTTGCGATAGCTGTCCGTGTCGACGACGCCATTGGCGCGAAGCACAGCGCTGACGGTGTTGGCATCAATCGAATCGTCGATATCGATGGTGGCCACGACGTGACTGCGCTTTGCCTCGTCGGTAACGAACGGCGTTGCGTAGGAGCTGGCTTCGGCCCACGAGTAGATGATCTCGGCAGAACGATCGCAACGCGATGCCGCCCAATGAAGGCCGCCGTTGTCGTTGAACCACTCGACTTGCTGCACTGCGAGGAAGATCGTGGCAAGTGCAGGCGTGTTGTAGGTCTGATCCTTGCGGGAGTTATCGAGCGCAGTGACGAGACTGAGCGATTCGGGTATCCAACGACCTGATGCACCGATTCGCTGAATGCGATCGATGGCCGCGGGTGAAACTGCAGCGAGCCACAGACCGCCGTCGGAAGCGAAGCACTTCTGCGGAGCGAAGTAGTACACGTCGGTTTGGGCGGCATCGAAACGCAGACCGCCGGCGGCGGAGGTGGCATCGACGAGAACGAGGGACTCATCGGCAGTGGTGCCGGCCGGGCGTACGAGCGGCATCGCTACGCCAGTTGACGTTTCGTTGTGCGTGAACGCGTACGCGTCGATCGCCGAATCCGGGATGGCTTCGGGATGCGTGCCCGGCTCGCTCTTGATCACAACTGGATCGTCGAGAAATGGAGTGGCGGCGGCGGCCTGAGCGAACTTGGAGGAGAACTCACCAAAGGTCAGGTGTTGGCTGCGGCGATCGATGAGTCCGAACGTGGCGATATCCCAAAAGACAGTGGACCCACCGTTGCCGAGCATGATCTCGTAACCATCGGGGAGGGCGAAGAGTTCGGCAAGTCCATTGCGAAGGCGGCTCACCATGAGCTTGACCGGCTCTTGACGATGACTGGTCCCGAGATAATCGAGCCCAGCCGAGGCGAGGGCGGCGACGGCTTCGGGACGCACCTTGGACGGACCGCAACCGAAGCGGCCGTCAACGGGGAGAAGGTCGGAGGGGATGGTGATCTTTGGAATCGATGTAGTCACCTCAACATGTTCCCATCCGCGGGGCGTCCGGAGGAAATGAGCCACAGATCACTGCGAACCGGCTTCGAACTTCAGGCTCCCAGCCGGTAGCGTCAGGACCGAAACATTTCCGTCAAACCGAGGATCACGTCAGCAAATGGCTTTGGAACGCTTGTCCCGCCGAGTCGGCGCAATCACAGAATCGGCCACTCTTGCCGTTGATGCCCGGGCCAAGGCCCTGAAGGCAGCCGGCGAGCCCGTCATTGGCTTCGGAGCCGGTGAACCCGACTTCCCGACGCCGCAGCACGTGGTTGATGCCGCCATTGCGGCATGCAGCGATCCCAAGAACCATCGCTACACCCCGGCCGCCGGACTTCCTGAACTGAAGGAGGCCATCGCGGCCAAGACTCTTCGGGATTCCGGAGTTGAGGTTCTACCGAGTCAGGTCCTTGTTACCAACGGCGGCAAGCACGCGGTTTACAACACGTTCGAGGCGTTACTTAACCCCGGCGACGAAGTGCTGCTTCCGGCGCCGTACTGGACCACCTATCCGGAGCCGATCGCACTGGCCGGCGGAATTTCTGTCGTCCTCCCTACCGACGTGTCATCGGGATTCCGGGTAACGGTCGAGCAACTCGAAGCTGCCCGCACACCTAACACCAAGGCATTGGTCTTTGTGTCGCCGTCGAACCCGACTGGCGCGGTGTACCCGGCCGACGAAGTGAAGGCCATCGGTGAATGGGCGCTCGCCCACGGGATCTGGGTCATCACCGACGAGATCTACGAACACCTGACATTCGGCGACAACAAGTTCACATCGATCCTTGCCCTGGTTCCTGGGCTTGCGGACACGTGCGTCATCCTGAACGGTGTCGCAAAGACTTACGCAATGACCGGTTGGCGCGTCGGGTGGATGATCGGTCCCGCCGATCTCATCAAGTCAGCCACCAATCTGCAGTCACATTCCACGTCAAATGTCGCCAACGTCTCGCAGCGCGCCGCAATTGCTGCGCTCGAGGGCGGCCTTGGGTGTGTTGACGAGATGCGTACGGCGTTCGCTCGACGTGCCGAACTGATACACGGCCTTCTCAACGCGATCCCCGGCGTCACGTGCATGGTGCCGCAGGGTGCGTTTTACGCATTCCCGTCGTTCGAGGGCCTCCTCGGTCGCAACTTCGAGGGTGTCGTGCCAACCACGACGGCTGAATTGTGCGAGGTCATTCTCGATCAGGCAAAGGTCGCGCTGGTTCCGGGCGAGGCATTCGCAGCCCCGGGCTACGTGCGCATTTCGTTTGCCGTGAGTGATGCCGACATCACCGAAGGCATTGGTCGCATCGCCGACCTCGTCGCGAACGCAAGCTGAGCATCTCGTGACCACCGCGCCGTTCGGATCGTGGTCGTCGCCGATCACAGCTGACCTAATCGTGTCCAAGTCGGTTTCGATCGGCGATGTGCACGTGGGTGCTTCTGATGTCTGGTGGTCCGAAGCCCGCCCGGAAGAAGGCGGCCGCATCCAACTCGTTCGTCATCGTCCCGGCGGTGAAACGCTGGACATGCTTCCCGAGGGCTTCGGGGCGCGTACTCGTGTGCACGAGTACGGCGGCGGAGCCTGGTGGCTCCATGGCGACGATGTCGTGTTCGTCAACTGGGCCGACCAGCGGCTCTATCGGCTTGCCGGTGGCACGGATCACCCGGTGGCCCTGACCCCCGAGCCATCGGCACACCACGCTGATCGATACGCCGACGGGCGATTCACCGCTGACGGTCGATGGGTTGTTTGTGTGCGTGAGCGCCACACCGAGGGTGCCGAGCAGGCGATCAACGAAATCGTGGCGGTGCGGGTTCATCATGATGGGGCGCCGACTGAACCCGTCGTACTCGTCAGCGGCCCCGATTTCGTCGCCTCGCCGCGAGTCAACGCCGACAGGAATGTTCTGGCGTGGTTTCGTTGGGATCATCCCGACATGCCATGGGATGGCACCGAACTCTGCGTCGCGTCGATGTATGACGATCAGGCCGATGAGGGCGAAATAGTCGTCGGCGACACGCACGTCATCGCCGGTGGACGCGACGAGTCCATCTCGCAACCCGAGTGGACGCCCGACGGTTCGCTGCTGTTTATCTCCGACCGCACTGATTGGTGGAACCTCTACCGCGTCGATGTCACGGGTGTTCGTGCGGTCGTCACCTCGGGTTCGGTTCCCGAGCCAACCCCGATAGCGCCGATCGATGCTGAAATCGGTATCCCACATTGGGTGTTCGATACGTCCCGCTACGCGGTGCTGGCCGATGGCCGCATCCTCGTGGCGTGGTTCCGGCACGGGATCGATCATCTCGGTGTCATCCCCGCCGACGGTGGAGCGATGGTTCCTCTCGACTCACCGTTCACTGCGTTGTCGTCGCTGCGTGCGTTCGGCTACGGCGCAGTCCTGATCGGAGCGTCGCCCACGACCGAAGCGGTCGTTGCTGTCATCGACATTCCGACGTCTCCCGACATCAATGGCTCGTCAGCGGTGCTCGTCAATTCCGTTAGCGATCCCCGCGAGCTCGGTCTCGGTACCGAATGGTTCTCCGTTCCCGAATCCATCACCTTCGCCACATCCGGCGATCGTTTCGCCCACGGGCTGTTCTATCCGCCGACCAATCCGGGGTTCGACGCCCCGGAACGTGAACGCGCTCCACTGATTGTTCTCAGCCACGGCGGGCCGACGTCGGCGGCGCGTCCGCAACTGAATCTCGGCGTGCAGTACTGGACATCACGCGGTTTCGGTGTGGTCGACGTCAACTACGGCGGCTCGACTGGCTATGGGCGTTCGTATCGCCGACGTCTCATCGGAGAGTGGGGAATCGTCGACGTCGACGATTCGGTTGCGGCTACGCGCTTCCTCATTGACCGCGGTGATGCCGATCGAGATCGACTCATCATCCGGGGTGGAAGTGCCGGCGGATTCACCACCTTGTGTGCACTCACCTTCCGTGAAGTGTTTGCCGCTGGCTGCAGCCTCTACGGCGTCGCCGATCTTGAGGCGTTGGCCCGCGACACCCACAAGTTCGAGGCCCGCTATCTCGATTCGCTGGTAGGTCCATGGCCGGCCCGTAGCGACCGCTACACGGCTCGCTCGCCGATCCATCACGTCGAGGATCTCGAATGTCCGCTCATTATTCTTCAGGGCATGGACGACGAGATCGTGCCTCCCAACCAGGCGGAGATGATGGTTGAGGCACTCGAGGCCAACGGTGTCCCGTGGGCGTATCTCGCCTTCGACGGCGAGGGCCACGGATTCCGACAGGCGGCGACGATCAAACGAGCGCTTGAGGCTGAGGCCTACTTTTACAGCCGCATTCTGGGCTTCGAACTCGCCGACGAGGTCGAGCCGGTCGTCATCGCCAATCTCTGAGTCCGATGACCGTGAATCCCGGTTGGCGGATGGGTGTTCGGCCCGTAAGGATGGAAGAACTATGGCTCGCATCCTTGTAACAGAAACCATCGCGGACGGCGGCCTTGACCGCCTCCGGGCTGCCGGACATACCGTCGATGTCCAGGAGGGCTTGAGTCCCGAAGAGTTGCTGTCGGCAATCGTTGGCGCTCACGCACTCATTATCCGGTCGGCGACCGACGTCACCGCTGAGGTTCTCGCCGCCGGAACCGACCTCGTGGTCGTTGGTCGGGCCGGTATCGGTCTTGACAACGTCGACACGGCTGCAGCCACCGAACGCGGTGTGATGGTCGTGAACGCGCCGCAGTCGAACATCCTCTCCGCCGCCGAACACACGATGGCGCTGCTACTTGCCCTCGCTCGCAATGTTCCGCAAGCCCACGCCGCTTTGGTATCGGGCCGGTGGGAACGCAGTCGTTGGACTGGAGTTGAGCTTGCCGACAAGACACTCGGTGTCGTCGGTCTTGGTCGCATCGGGAAACTCGTCGCGCAGCGGGCGATGGCCTTCGGCATGAACTTGATCGCCTATGACCCCTTCGTCTCGCCCGAGATGGGTCGCAAGATGAACATCGAACTCGTCGATCTCGACACATTGTTGGCTACCGCCGACTTCGTAACGCTCCATGTCGCCAAGACGCCTGAAACTATTGGTCTCATCAATGCGACAACGTTGGCGAAGGCCAAGAAGGGCATCCGCATAATCAACGTGGCCCGAGGCGGAATCATTGTTGAGAGCGATCTTGCCGACGCGATTAAGTCTGGACATGTCGGAGGTGCCGCACTGGACGTCTTCGACAAAGAGCCCACGACGGAATCACCGCTATTCGGGCTTCCTGAAGTTGTCGTCACCCCGCATCTTGGTGCGAGCACTCACGAAGCTCAGGACAAGGCTGGCGACACGATCGCCGAGATGGTCGGACTAGCCCTCGCCGGTGAGTTCGTGCCGTTTGCCGTCAACGTCAACGCGGCCGAAGCCAGTGAAACTGTCCGCCCGTTCCTTCCATTGGCCGAACGTCTCGGTTCGCTGTTCGCTGGCCTCTGCGGTTCGGTCGACTCTCTCGAAATCGCCTACGAAGGTGAGATTGGCGGATACGACACTCGCATCCTCACGCTGTCGTTGCTCAAGGGCTTCTTCGCACGCACGAGTGATGAGCCTGTCTCGTTCGTGAACGCACCGAAGTTCGCGGAAGCGCGGGGCATCACCGTGACCGAATCGAGTTCGACAACGGCACACCATTACGTCAATCTCGTGACGGTCCGAGGTAGCGGCCACAACATCGCCGGCACTCTCGTCGGCATGGAAGGCGAGGCCCGCTTGGTGATGGTGGACGATCACCGCGTGGATGTTCCGCCGGCGAACAACATGCTCGTTGTGCGCAACGATGATCGACCCGGAATGATCGGCATCGTCGGAACCATCGTCGGTGAAGCCGGAGTGAACATCGCGGATATGGATGTCGGCCAGGCTGCCAGTGGCGCCTCGGCGATGATGGTTCTCGCCACAGCCGCACCGGTACCGGCTGAGGTCTGCGAGAAATTGCGCGCCGTTGAAGGAATCGTCTCGGTCGACGCCCTCTGATCGAATCGTTCCTACCTCCTGGGATCTCCGATCCCGGGGGTGGTTGCAATCGTGCCGAGTCTCCGGCAGACTCCAGTCATGCGTTCCATTGATTTCATCTCGGAGCTACTCCTTCGATAAGGCGAGTGCCACCTTTGGTGCTCGTCAGCCTCTCGTACCTTTGGGTTCGGGAGGTTTCTTCGTTTTGCGGCTCAGTCAACCCGATAGCAGTCAGTCCGATAGCAATCAGTTCAGCAGCAATCAACCCAGCAGCAATCAACCAGAAGTGAAAGGCAGCCTTCCATGGCCTCCACCCCCGAATCTGTAACTCCCAAGACCGACGCTGATCGCGTGATCATCTTCGACACGACGCTGCGCGACGGCGAGCAGTCGCCGGGTATCTCGCTCGACGAGGGGGAGAAGCTCGAGATCGCGGAGCAACTGGCGAGGCTCGGGGTTGATGTGATCGAGGCCGGCTTCCCTATCGCCAGTCAGGGCGACTTTGAATCCGTGCAGGCCATTGCCCGTAGCGTTTCGGGTCCGATCATCTGCGGCCTGTCCCGCACGGCGTTGGGCGATATCGATCGTTGTTGGGAGGCCATCGAGCCGGCCGCTCGTCGGCGCATCCATGTCTTCATCGCGACGAGTGAGACACACATGGTCCACAAGCTGCGCATGACTCGCGATCAGGTGAAGGCCGAAGCAGCCTCGGGCGTGGCCCGGGCGCGTGAGTACACCGAGGACGTCGAGTTCTCGCCGGAGGACGCGTCGCGTTCCGACTTCGAATTCATGTGCGAGGTTCTGCAGATCGCCGTCGACAACGGAGCGACGACGTTGAACATTCCGGACACAGTTGGTTTTGCGGTGCCGGATGAATATGCACAACGGCTCGCCAACGTTCGCAAGGTAGTCAAAGGTGACTATGTCGTTTCGACGCACTGCCACAATGACCTCGGGCTGGCCGTGGCGAATTCGCTTGCGGCGGTGCAACTGGGCGCACGTCAGATCGAATGTGCGGTCAACGGTTTGGGTGAGCGGGCTGGTAACGCGGCACTTGAAGAGATCGTCATGGCACTGCGCACGCGTGCCGATTTCTTCGGCGGTATCGACACCGGCATCAAGTCCGAAGAACTGGCGCGGACGAGTCGTTTGGTTAGTCGCCTGACCGGCTACCCGGTGCAGTACAACAAGGCTGTTGTCGGCCGTAACGCATTTGCCCACGAGTCAGGCATTCACCAGCACGGTGTGCTGAACGAGCGCACTACCTACGAGATCATGGATCCGGCTGCGGTGGGTCAGGGCGAATCCAAGATTGTTCTGGGTAAGCACTCTGGCCGGCATGCGTTTGCCGACACGCTCAAGAAGATGGGATACGACCTGAGTGGCGACGCACTGAATCAGGTCTTCACCCGCTTCAAGGAACTGGCCGATCGCAAGGTGGAACTGAGCGATGCCGATCTTGAGGCGCTGGTCGCCGAAGAGGTTGGCGACACCGTTCGCTACGCGTTCTCGCTTGTCGCGATTGAATGCAGCGGTGGAACCAACTCCACGCCGACGGCCTCGATCGTGCTGGACCATGACGGCGAGAAGCTCGAAGCTTCGGCTGAAGGCGATGGCATGGTCGACGCTGCGTGTAAGGCGATCCGAATTGCAACAGGCATCGATGGCAACCTCACCGACTACGCGGTGACATCCGTAACCGGTGGCGTGGATGCGCTCGCAGATGTTGCTCTGCGTTTCGATGTCGATGGCGTATCGATGCCCGGTCGCGGGCTGTCGACCGATGTCGTCGAGGCCTCGGCTCGTGCCTTTCTCAACGCGATCAACCGGATCGTCAGGGTGCGCGATTCAGGGGAGAACCCGAACTCGGTGTCGCGACCTGGTTCAATCACTCCCTGATCGAACCGAGATCACTCTCGGCCAACCGACAACTACTTCGAAGTGGAAGGCATCCAGCTCGGACGAGTCTTCTCGAATTCGGTGATGGCAGCTTCGTGCTGGAGCGTGATGCCGATGTCGTCGAGTCCATTCAGGAAGCGGTCCTGAGTGGCGTCGTCGAGGGGGAACTCGATATCGATCCCGAGCGATGGGGCGATCACCCGGCGGGTGGCGATGTCGATCGTGATCTCGGTAGTGGGATCGGCTTCGACGGCCCGGAGCAATTGCTCAGCGATCTCGGGTGAGACGATCACGGGCACGAGACCGTTCTTGGTCGAGTTGTTCCGGAAGATGTCGCCAAAGCGTTGTGTGATGACAGCCTTGAATCCGTAATCCATGATTGACCACACGGCGTGTTCGCGTGAGGAACCCACGCCGAAGTTAGGCCCGGCTATCAGGATGGATGCGCCGCCGAATTGCGGAAGGTTCATGACGAACTCGGGATCCTCGCGCCATTCAGAGAACAGCCCGGCTCCGAAGCCCGTACGCTCGACACGCTTGAGCCAGTCGCTAGGGATGATCTGATCGGTGTCGACGTCTGAACGGTCGAGTGGCACCGCAGTGCCGGTGATGGTGATGACTGGTTCCATGATGTGCTCAGTCCCTCTTGTTCAGGCCAGATCGCGGGGATCGGCGAAAGTTCCGGAGATGGCGGTGGCGGCAGCGACGGCGGGGGAGACGAGATGCGTCCGTCCGCCCTTGCCCTGACGTCCTTCGAAGTTGCGGTTGGAGGTAGATGCCGAACGCTCGCCGGGAGCGAGCTTGTCGGGGTTCATGGCGAGGCACATTGAGCAGCCCGGTTCGCGCCAGTCGAATCCTGCTGCGATGAAGATCTTGTCGAGACCCTCGGCCTCGGCTTGACCCTTCACGGCAAACGAACCCGGAACCACCATGGCTCGGATGCCTGCGGCAACCTGACGTCCTTCGGCAACGGCCGCAGCAGCACGGAGATCTTCGATGCGGCTGTTGGTACAGGAGCCGATGAACACGGTCTGTACGGGAATGTCGCGCACCGGCGTGCCGGCGGTGATGCCCATGTACTCGAGGGCGCGGCGAGCGGCATCACGCTCACCGGAATCGGCGAAGGAATCGGGATCGGGGATAAGGCCATCGAGTTCGATGACCTGGCCGGGGTTGGTTCCCCACGATACGAACGGCCGCAGCTTTGTGGCGTCGATCGTGACGGTCTTGTCGTAGGTCGCACCTTCGTCGGTGGGCAGCGTGCGCCAGTACTCGACGGCTGCATCCCAGTCGGCTCCGGTAGGGGCATGCAAGCGACCCTTGAGATACTCGAAGGTCGTTTCATCGGGAGCGATGAGTCCGGCCTTCGCGCCTGCTTCGATCGACATATTGCAGACGGTCATGCGGCCTTCCATCGACAGGCTGCGGATCGCCGAGCCCCGGTATTCGATGACCGAGCCGATGCCACCGCCGGTGCCGATGCGACCGATGATGGCGAGGATGAGGTCCTTGGCGGTGACGCCATCGGGAAGTTCGCCTTCGACTTCAATGGCCATGGTGCCCGGCTTGTTCTGCGGCAGCGTTTGGGTGGCGAGGACGTGCTCAACCTCGCTGGTTCCAATGCCGAAGGCGAGCGCACCAAATGCGCCATGCGTCGCGGTGTGGCTGTCGCCGCACACGATGGTCATGCCTGGCATGGTGAGACCCTGTTCCGGACCGATCACGTGCACGATGCCCTGTCCGGGTGTTCCCATCGCGTGTTCGACGATGTCGAACTCGGCGGTGTTGGCCCGGAGCACATCGACCTGCTTGCGCGAGATCGGATCGGCGATGGGCTGATCAATGTCGGCGGTGGGGACGTTGTGATCCTCAGTGGCGACGGTCAGCTCGGCGCGGCGGACACCGCGGTTGCCGAGGCGAAGCCCGTCGAACGCCTGCGGCGAGGTGACCTCGTGCACAAGGTGCAGGTCGATGTAGAGCAGATCGGGTTCACCATCAGCTTGGCGGACCAAGTGATCGTCCCAGATTTTCTCGGAGAGCGTGCGGGCTTTGGCCATGGGTGCCTTCCCTCGTGTCGACCAACTGGCGTTGGTGCGGATTCAGATCGATTGTTGATGCGCATGTCGCAGGTGCCCGGGCGAGGTGCTTGGAGCTCGGGTGCTTGTGTCTCATATAGTGAGACGTTAATCTTGCCCTGTGGGAAACAGTGTAGGTGGTGTGGGAGTCCTCGACAAGGCGGTGGAGGTCCTTGCCGCTCTTGAGGAACGTCCCCTGGCGTTGGCCGAGTTGGTCGAGGTGACCGGCTTGCCCCGCGCTACAGCTCACCGTCTTGCCAAAGCCCTTGAGTCGCACGGACTAGTCCGTCGAGAGGCTGACGGACGCTTCGCTCTGGGCACTCGCCTGATCGCGCTCGGTCGAGTCGCCGCCGATGGACTGCCGCTCGCTCAGGCCGCCAGCGAAGCCTTGTTGGTTCTGCGGGACTCGACCGGTGAAAGCGTGCAGTTGTTCATTCGGGAAGGAGATCGGCGCGTGTGTATCGCCGCGCTTCAGTCTCTCCATGGCTTGCGGACAATCGTTCCGCTCGGAGCAAGCCTCCCGCTCGATGCTGGTTCGGCCGGCAAAGTCCTCTCCGGGGTCCCTAAACGATCATCGGAGGGTTGGGTCGAGAGCATCGGCGAACGTGAGGCCGGTGTTGCGTCGGTCTCTGCTCCGATTCGCGATTCAAATGGCACAGTTGTGGCTGCGGTGAGCGTCTCCGGACCGATCGAACGTACAACGCGTCACCCGGGGCGGCAGTACGGTTCGATGGTGGCCACTGCAGCTCGACAGATCGAAGTCGACGCCGGATTGCGGCTTGAACCGTGATCCCGACTTTTACGAACGGTACGTTGCCTCGATGACCGACCGTCCGATTGCTGCGATCGATATCGGAACTAATTCGTTTCATATGGTTGTTGCCCGCGTCGGCGCACTGGCTGATGACGATGAATCAATCCATGGTCCGTCTTTTGATGTGATCGCTCGCGAAAAGGAAATCGTTCGGCTCGGTTCCAGCTCCGGCGACATGAAGCGGCTCGATCCTGATGCCATCGACCGTGGGGTGGCCGCACTCATCCGTCTGGGTCGACTGGCATCGGTCAACGATGCTGAGGTTTTTGCGGTGGCGACCAGCGCGGTTCGCGAAGCCGAGAATGCCGACGAATTCATCGACAGGGTTCGAGTCGAGGCCGGCATTGAGATTGATGTGGTTTCAGGCGTAGAGGAGGCCCGGCTCATCCATCTCGGCGTCCTCCAGGCGGTGCCGGTCTACGACCGGCGACTCCTCCTGATCGACATCGGGGGCGGCAGCACGGAGATCCTTGTCGGCGAGCGAGGCGAGACGATCGTCGCCGGCAGCCTGAAACTTGGTGCAATCCGACTGACCCGTCGGTTCTTTCGCGGCGAGCGATTGCACCCTGGGGCGGTTGAAGCCTGTCGTCGTCACATTCGCTCGGCGCTCGTGCCGATGGTCCGCGAGGCGGGCCGGGCCGGATTTGAGGTGGCCATCGCTTCGTCGGGAACAGCCGAGACAATTGCGGCAATGTCAAATGCGAGAAACGTCGGGGGATCGCTGCGCACGCTCAACAATTTTGTGTTGACCAGGCCTGACGTCGAGCGTTCGGTGGCCGATCTCGTGGCCGCCTCGACGAATGACGAGCGGCGAAAACTCCCGGGTATGGACCCGAGTCGCGCCGACATCATCCTTGGCGGCGCGCTCGTCCTTGAACAGGCGATGATCGAACTCGGAATCGATGAACTCATCATCTCCGATTCGGCCCTGCGTGAGGGTGTGCTGCTCGACGCTCTGTCGCGCCGGCGGGGAGCGACGCTGCATCATCTGCACGATCTACGTCGGCGCAGCGTGCTTCATCTTGCCGAGTCAATGGACGAGGATTCCCGCCACTCAGCCCGCACCGCGGCTTTGGCCCTCGAACTCTTTGATGCCACGGCGGATCTTCATGGTCTCGGCGACGACTCTCGAGAACTGCTCGAGGCAGCCGCACTGTTGGCGAACGTCGGACTGTTCATCTCGCATTCGGAACATCACAAGCACAGCTATTACGTGATCCGGAACTCAGATCGCCTGACGGGCTTCACCGATCATGAGATCGAACTGATCGCGCAGATAGCCCGCTATCACCGCAAGAGTGCGCCCAAGTTGAAGCATCCGGAGTTCGCGCGGTTGCGGCCCGACGATCAGCATCGAGTGCGCGCATTGGCCGGAGTCCTGCGCATCGGAATCGCGCTTGATCGTTCGCATGCTGGTCATGTGAACGCGCTGATCGTGCGAGACGCAGTATCTGACATTCCCGATGGGTTGCCCGGTCTCGATATTCTCGTGGCCTCAACTGAGGGTGCTGATATCTCGCTCGAGCTTCAGACCGCCGACGAGCGCAAGTCGCTTCTTGAAGAAGTTCTCCTACGTCGTGTGAAAATTGAAGCTTCATAGTCCCGGTATGACAATTGACCGATCAAGAGGCGGGTTACTTCAAAAATGTCAGGGGTTCGTGAGCTAGACCTAGTTCACGATGATGATTTTTCGGAAATTAAAGCGTCACGATGTTCGATTTTTCCGAGGGGCACTCGTCTTTCTCGCCTTGACGGTTCTGCTTCCAAGTTGCTTGGTGAACCAGTTAAACATTTCGCCCAACGACAAGCTTTCGCCGAGTACTCCCACGACCAGACCGGTGAGTCGGCCGAACATCTCTTATGGAACGGACCCACTTCAGAAGCTGGATCTCTATCTTCCTGCAGTCGCTCCAATTGGCATCATCATTTTCTTCCACTCAGGTGGTTGGTGCTGCGGAGATAAGGCAGAAATTGACCCTCTCACTCTTTCTCAAATTGATCGCGGGTATGCAGTTGCATCCGTGAATTACCGATTGGTTTCTGGAACGACGGACGAGGGTGTCCTAGTCGATGGGATAAGCCGAAGGGAGGCGCCGTCGAGCGGTACGGAAGTGACCGCAGAGATGCAGTTGGCTGATGGCGATCAAGCGGTGAGATTCATCAAGGCGTTCTGGGCATGGGGTTATGGGCGGGGGAAGATAATCGTTTCGGGCAGATCGTCTGGGGGGCACATTGCGTTGTTGCTCGCGGCGGCGCCCGGAATTTTCTCAGGACCTGGGCTCGGTGCCCTTGCTGGCGTTGACCCACGTGTTGACGGAGTGTTCTCCAATGTTGGGCCTTCCGATTTCCGTCCGTATGTCGACGGGTCGCTTTCCGATTGGGGTCGCGGGTTAGTCGAAGCATTTCTGGGTTGCTCGAATCTCGGAACGGTTTGGCCGCCAGCCACCACAACCACTTCGACGACTACGACAACTAGTGGGGTGCCGTCGAGTTCGCCGACTTCAACAACGACGACGTTATTGGCACCGCCAGTTCCAATGCCTCGCTGTGATCCCAATCGAGTTCTGAGACTGAGCCCGATGTTTTGGGCAGCACTCACTGTGTTCCTTGGCATTAGTAGCCATCTTCCGCCGGCGTATCTCGCCTATGGCGATCAAGACACACTTGTGCCGCCGGCATCGCAAGGAATCGCCTTACACGACGTGTGGGCTTCCGGGGGAAATTTTTACGCGACCTATTACGACAATCCGCCTCTGATAGGCCACAGCCTGAGCTACGAGATCAACGCAACGTTGTTCAATCACTGGTTGGATCTCTACGCCGCTCAATGATTGCGCGCAACGTGTTCGCGTGACTGTCGCGTGCAATTGACGAATTAGTTCAACTGATTAGTTGAACTAATTCGGCCGGCGACGTCGAAACAGGCCGCTGTGAGGGCGGGGACAAAGATCTCCGGCTGCGTGGCACAGACGTCGTGACGACCGTTAACCAGAAACGTCACTGAGCTATCGATTGCATCGGCGAGGGCACGTTGTCGGATGGGCAGGACGGTCTTGTCGCGTTCGGTGATGACGACCGCAGTGGGCACATCCACGAGCCCGATCCAATCGCGTGAATCGAAGGCACCAACGGCGTGACCCGCCTCGACCATTGTCCTCAGGTCGTTGAGGCGTGCTTGCTCTCGAGCCCAGCATCCGAGGGGCGTGTCCTGATACTTCGAAACGAGAAACTTTTCGGCGAGACGTCGATCGATCCAAGGCGGCGTCGCGCGGATGATGGCGGAGACTCCGGTGGCGAGTCCTTGCAGGACGCGTTCGCCACGGCGCTCTCGGAATCGCGCAGCGGTAGAGCACAGGACGAGTCCCGCGACACGATCGCGATGGCGGCGCCAAAGCAGTTGGGCGATTGGGCCACCCATCGAATACCCAACCGCGATGGCGCGTTCGACTCCGAGGACATCGAGAAGGGCGTCCGCATCATCGGCACAGTCGTCGAGTCGGAACTGACGGGAATTCCTAATGCCGTTTCCGTGACCACGATGATCGAGGGCAATGACTCGGAAGTGGCCAGCGAGTGGTTGGTACGCGGCGAACCAGTTGAGCGCAGAGTTCGCTGTCCAGCCATGCAAAAGCAAGAGAGTGGGAGCGCCTGGAGGCCCGGGGAGTTCACGTACGAACGTTGTCCCTCGCCGGGGCAGTTCGAGAAAGCGACCTTCAGGTAATCCGGGCGTCGGGAAGGGAGATTCGGAAATGGTCACGGCGTGCCGAGAATCGTGAGCTTCGTCATGGAGTCGATGATCAGGACTCGATGTTTACGATCTCGACTTTGAGAACTCCGCCGGGAGCCTCGAAGTCGCAGATATCGCCAACCCGTTTACCCATAAGTGATTCACCGAGCGGGGAGCCAGGGGTGAGAACCTCGTGGTCGCCGCCGCGCTCCTCGATGGATCCGATGAGGAAGGTTTCGGCTTCGTCGTCACCCTCGTAACGGATTGAGACTGTGACACCAGGAGCAACTGTGTCGGAGGCAACGGCTTCGACGATCTCGGCATCAAGGAGCGTGCCCTGAATCTGGCGGATGCGGGCTTCCATCTTGCCCTGCTCCTCCCGAGCCGCGTGATAGTCGCCGTTCTCCGAAAGATCGCCCATTTCGCGTGCGGTCTGGATCTTTCGGGCGATCTCGACACGACCGTGGGTCGTGAGTTGCTCGAGCTCGGCGCTGAGTCGATCGTGGGTTGCTTGGGAGAGATGTTGGACGACAGCCATGGCGGAATGTTAGCGGTCGGGTCGGAAAATCCCGATATGGCCCTATGGATGGGCCGGGCTAAGGTGTTCTCAATGTCGAGAAGGTGTTTTCCGGTCGTACTTATTCCCTAGCGCACGTCGTTTTTGACGTGCGCCCCTCGGCCGTCCACTCACGTGGGCGGCCTTGTTGTTGTATGCGCCTGTTGTAGCGGTCGTTGTAACGACCGTCCCGAGATCTTTTCCCCTGGAGCAAGAATGAGCCACAGAATCGGTGTCATCCCCGGCGACGGAATCGGCCATGAGGTCATTCCCGAGGCGTTGAAGGTGATCCGGGCCGCCGGAGTTGAACTCGACTGTGTCGATTACGACCTCGGTGGAGCCCGCTACTTGCGCGATGGCGTGGTCCTGACCGATGACACCATCAACGAATGGCGCGGACTCGATGCACTGTTGCTCGGCGCGGTTGGCACCCCAGATGTTCCGCCAGGTCTCATCGAACGAGGCTTGCTCCTCAAAATGCGTTTTGATCTCGATCTCTACATCAATCAGAGGCCGTTCATTGCGCCGGATGGATCACACAACTTCATCGTGATCCGCGAGAACACCGAAGGTACCTATGCCGGTGAGGGCGGATTCCTCCGCAAGGGAACCCCGTTCGAAATTGCGACACAGGGTTCGGTAAACACCCGCCACGGTGTCGAGCGTTGCGTCCGTTATGCATTCGGACTCGCTCAGAGCCGGGAGCGCAAACACCTCACGCTCGTACACAAGACCAACGTGCTGACGTTCGCTGGCGATCTTTGGGAGCGCACCTTTAACGAGGTCGCCCTCGACTTCCCGGACGTCACGACCGCCTACAACCATGTTGATGCTGCCTGCATCTACTTCGTTGAGAACCCGCAGCGTTACGACGTGATCGTCACCGACAACCTTTTCGGCGACATCCTCACCGATCTCGGCGGTGCCGTTTCCGGTGGGATTGGATTCGCGTCCTCCGGCAATCTCAATCCCGACCGAACCAGTCCGTCGATGTTCGAACCTGTTCACGGCTCGGCTCCCGACATTGCCGGTCAGGGGCGAGCAAATCCGATCGCCGCGATTCTTTCGGCCGCGATGATGCTCGACTTCCTCGGCGAGACCGATGCCGCCGCCCGCATCCAGGCCGCATGTTCTGACAGCGAACTACTCACCGGATCCACTTCTGAAATCGGCGACCTTGTCGCCGCTCGTCTGTAACCCAAGGGGAAACAATGCCTATTACACCCACCGCAAAAATCTGGATGAACGGTTCGCTCGTCGACTGGGCCGACGCGCAGATCCACATTCTGACGCACACGCTCCATTACGGAATGGGCGTTTTTGAAGGCGTGCGTGCTTACGAAACCTCGAATGGTCCGGCCGTGTTCCGGCTCACCGAGCACATGGAGCGACTCCACAATTCCGCAAAGATCATGGGCATGGACATGCCCTACTCGGTTGACGAGTTGGTGGAGGCGACGAAAGCTGTTGTCCGAGCGTCCGGTCTTCCTTCGGCGTACATCCGTCCAATCGCGTACTACGGCTACGGCGAGATGGGTCTCAACACGCTTCCGTGCTCGGTCGATGTCGCTATCGCCTGCTGGCCATGGGGTGCCTATCTAGGTGAGGACGCGCTCTCCAAGGGCGTCCGCATGAAGATCTCGTCCTGGACTCGTCACGATCACAACACGATGCCTCCCGCGTCAAAGACCACGGGCAACTACGTGAACTCGTCCTTGGCCAAGGTTGAAGCACTCAAGGCCGGATACGACGAAGCGATCATGCTGAACCCGCAAGGATTCGTCAGCGAGTGCACCGGCGAAAACATCTTCGTCGCCCGCGATGGCGTTCTTATTACCCCGCCGATCGCTGCAGGAGCGCTTGAGGGCATCACCCAAGACACTGTTGCCGCGATCGCCGACGAAATGGGCTTCGAGGTCCGGGTGGACTATCTCACCCGCAGCGATCTCTACGTTTGCGAAGAGATGTTCGTGTGCGGCACGGCGGCTGAGGTTTCGGCCGTCAACTCCGTGGACGATCGCACGATTCCGTGCCCCGGCCCCATGACAACAGCGATCGCCGAGGAATACGGGCGTGTCGTTCGCGGTCAGGTCGATCGCTACAAAGACTGGTTGGAGCATGTCAACTGATCCTCGGGCGGAAACACCGATGCTTCCTGCATCGGTCGAGATCTTCGACACAACGCTGCGCGACGGCGCCCAGTTCGAGGGCATCTCGCTGACCGTCGAGGACAAACTCCGCGTCGCCGAACAACTCGATTATCTCGGAGTTCACTGGATCGAAGGCGGCTATCCGCAGGCCAATCCGAAGGACGAGGAGTTCTTCCGTCGTGCCCCGCTAGATCTCAAACTGAACACGGCGCAACTGGTGGCATTTGGTTCGACACGGCGACCAGCCGGCAAGGTCGATGTTGATCCGACTCTGGCCGCGCTTGTGGGCGCCGGCACGTCGACGGTTTGCATCGTGGGCAAGAGTTGGGATTTCCATGTCACTGAAGCGCTACGCACGACCCTCGATGAGGGTGTGGCGATGGTCGGCGAATCAGTTGCTTTCCTGAAGGCGGAGGGACTGCGCGTGTTCTTCGACGCGGAGCATTTCTTCGACGGCTACAAAGCCAACCCTGAGTTCGCTCTGCGGGTGCTTGAAGCGGCAATGGTGAACGGTGCTGATTGTTTGGTGCTATGCGACACCAATGGCGGCTCGCTGCCTCACGAAGTGCAGCGCATCACGTCGGACATCGTTACGTTCGTCGGATCAAGCGCTGGTGTTGGTATTCATACCCAGAACGATTCTGGTTGCGCCGTCGCCAATACGATTGCTGCTGTAGTCGGCGGCGCGACCCAGGTGCAGGGAACCGTCAATGGCTATGGCGAGCGCACCGGAAACGCGAATCTCATGACCGTGGTTCCCGATCTCACGCTCAAACTCGGCGTAGCGACACTGCCCGAAGGTCATCTTGAGCGACTCACTGTTGTCAGCCACCGAATCGCAGAACTGGTGAACCTCCCACCTCATTCTGCTGATCCATTTGTGGGATCTTCCGCGTTTGCCCACAAGGGTGGCCTTCACACGTCAGCGCTCGGCCGGGCCGGTGGCGCAACGTATGAGCACATCAATCCCGCGATTGTGGGCAATCACACGCGTGTGCTCGTGTCCGATCTCGGAGGACGCGCGGGCATGTCGATGAAGGCGGCCGAGTTCGGACTCGAACTCGACGACCGCGCCGCAGGAGCGTTGTCGGAGGAACTCAAGCAACTTGAGTCCGAAGGCTGGTTGTTCGAGTCGGCCGACGCGTCGCTCGAGCTGCGGATGCGCCGGGCGGCCGGCTGGAAGCATGACTCGTTTGAACTCGAGGAATACCGGGTAGCGAGTGTTCATCGGGCCTCGTCAGCTGGTGATGCGGGTACCGCCCTCGTTACGACAGAGGCGTCGGTTTCGCTCCGAGTCGGTGACGAGGTGCTCTCGTCCGTCGGTGAGGGCAATGGGCCGGTAAATGCACTCGATGATGCTGTGCGTCGAGCTCTCGACGGTCGGTTCCCGTCGCTGGCTCGGATTCATCTGACCGATTTCAAGGTGCGCGTTGTCGATAGCGGAGCCGCCACCGGTGCAGTTGTCCGGGTGCTTATCGATTCCACCGACGGTGAACGGGTCTGGACAACGGTTGGGGTCGACAGCAATGTCATCGAGGCGTCGTGGCAGGCGCTGATCGACTCGCTGCAGTTCGGCCTGCTCCACGCCGGGAGCTAGATTCGACTCGTGGCCGCTCCCGATTACGTTCCCAAGCCGACCGATGACTCCGCTCGCGCGTACTCATCACCGCCGCGGCGTCCCGAATCATGGGTCGCCGATCGACCGGCCGAACTCTCGGGCCGTCAGCCGCGCGGCACTCGTCTCGGTTCCCCCGGTCCGGATCAGGGTTTTGCGCTGAAACTCGCCCGCCAGTTCACCGGGAAGCTTGTGCTCATCCCGTCCGAATCCGAAGCTGATGCACTCTCGGGTTGTCTGGCCATAGCGATGCGTCGTTCCGCGATCTACGGACGTGCGCCCGTGATCCACGATCTAAGTCTTGCGCTCACCCTTTGGGGTTTTCTCGCTGAGGCGCCGGCCGATCTCGTGGCTGTCCGCTCCCAAGTGTTCGCATCTGTCGCCAGCCCGCATCATTACGTGGAGCGCCGGGCGATCGTCGACGGCGTAAGCGAAGAGATCCTCCGTTTGAGCGTCGCTGATGTTGCGTCACTGGCTCGCGACGAACCTCGTCGGGTTCTCGCGATGGCTCAGGACGTCCTCGCCGCCCAGCATTCGGCGGCCGCGACCTCTCACTGAGTCGGCAACCAAGTCATCCCTTTCCAGGGATGACTCCTAGGTCCCCGAGATGATGTCGATCGGTGTGCCGGCTGGCAATGCGTCGGCCAGCTTCGAGACAACCTCGTTCGTCATGCGAACGCAACCGTTCGAAGCTTTGGTGCCGACAAGCTCGGGCTGATTGGTGCCGTGGAATGCGATCACGGGGAGGCCGTCGTTGAACGTGTCGAGCGATTCGCTGTACCCGTTCGTCGCAAGCACCCATGAACCGTAAATGCCGGTGTCATTGGACTGCTTGATCTTCTCAGTCATGTAGAAGCGGCCGACAGGGGTCCGGGTCGAGTCCTTACCGATCACGACATCAGTCTCAATGAAGACCTCACTGCCCTTGTAGACGATGAGTTGGAACTTCGAGAGGTTCAGAACCATGCGATAGGAGACCGTCTCTAGAGTCACGTCGGAGGCCTTGATCCAACCTTCAGTCTGATTCGGGCGAGCGGGGATGAGCACCTTGAGCCAATCGCCACTCTTTTCGAGAACCTCGAACACGAGTGGGTTCTTGAAGTACGTCGGATTCGTGAACTCGAATCCGTCTGCTGTCTTCTTCACGCCCGCGGAGTTGAGACCGTTACGGGGGATAGCGGGGAGTGCGTTCGGGGCAATCGTGGTGGATACCGCCGGAGCCGATGTTTTGACTCCGGCGGGGGCAGCACTGACAACGGTGATGGTCTTGCCCTTGACCGTCGCAGCCTGAACGGTGGTGGATGCACCGGAAATGGATTCGGTGGTTGTGTCCTCGGGGCCGGCTTTGTCGCTGCCAGAACAGGCTCCGGCGCCAGCCACAAGCGCCAAAGTGATACCGAGAGCGCCGACGAGGCGGAGAATTCGGTTCGGTGAGGTGGGGGTCATCGCGTACTCCGGGGGATGGTGGGACAGTGAGGGGACTTCGTTGATGTTCCGACATCACCGGGGCTGCGGCGACAATGGCGCCAACAACATCGGGGGCTTTTACGGCTCATCTGCGAGGTGACGGTACCATCGAACTCGTGACTTCTTCCCCCGTCCGCGTCCGTTTCGCTCCGTCTCCCACGGGATACCTGCATATTGGAGGTGCGCGGACCGCCCTCTTCAACTGGCTCTTCGCTCGCCAATGTGGCGGTGAGTTCATGCTCCGCATCGAAGACACTGATTCCGAGCGGTCGAGGCCGGAACTGATCGACGTCATTTTCCGGTCGCTGGAATGGCTCGGGCTCGACTGGGACGGAACGCCCGTCCATCAGTCCGAACGCGGGCATCTCCACCAGGCTGCGGTGGACAAACTTCTCGGCACCGGTGCCGCTTACTGGTGTGACTGCACGCCTGACGCAGTGAAGGCCCGGGCTGAGGCTCGTGGAGGAACCCCGGGTTACGACGGCTTCTGCGCTGAACGGAATCTTGAGAACGGCGATGGTCGTGTCGTCCGTTTCCGGGTGCCGTCCGCAGGTTCGACCGCGTTCGAGGATCTCATCCGTGGTCGCGTGAGTTTCGAGAATGAAAACCTCGAGGACTTCGTGATCCTCCGATCCAACGGAACCCCGATGTTCCATCTAGCCAATGCCGTTGACGATGCCGATCAGGGAATCACTCACGTTGTGCGCGGCGAGGATCTCATCAACGTGACCCCGAAGGTGATCCTGATTCGCGAGGCACTCGCCATCGAGGGTGATCTCACGTTCGCCCATCTCCCGCTCATCGTGAACGAGAAGCGCCAGAAACTTTCGAAGCGACGCGACGATGTTTCGGTCGGGGACTACATCGACCGCGGCTATCTGGCCGAAGCGATGGTCAACTACCTCGCCACGCTCGGTTGGGGTCCACCCGACGACATCGAGATTCGTCCGTTGGCCGAGATTGTCTCGCTGTTCCGCCTCGAAGACGTCAACAAAAGCGGCGCGTTTTTCGACGTTAAGAAACTGCAGCATTTCAACGGCGAGTACATCCGCAATCTCTCGACAACGCAGTTCGTGAACAGTTCAACGCGCTGGCTCTACGAAGATGCCCCGTGGCCAGCCGAGCGGTTCGACATCGCGACCTTCGAGGTGCTCGCCCCGTTAGTGCAGGAGCGGGTCAAGCT
Source organism: Bifidobacterium breve (assembly GCA_945878725.1). Classification (GTDB taxonomy): domain Bacteria; phylum Actinomycetota; class Acidimicrobiia; order Acidimicrobiales; family Acidimicrobilacustridaceae; genus Acidimicrobilacustris; species Acidimicrobilacustris thunensis. The sequence continues at coordinate 134,525 of CAMCTY010000001.1, forward strand.
GCTCTCTGAAGTTCCGGGCTACGTCGACTTCGTGTTCAATGCCGATCCGATCATCGACGACGATTCATGGCAGAAGGTCATGGTGAAGGGCGCGGAACTTGCCGCTGCGGTTCTCGATCACGCACTCGCCGGTTTCGCCGATTGCGAGTGGACCGCGGCCGGTCTTGAGGCGGCGCTGTTCTCGTATGCCGAGCAGAACGAGATCTCGAAGGGGAAGGTGCAGGCGCCGGTGCGAGTCTCGGTCACCGGTCGCTCAGTTGGCCCGCCCCTTTTCGAATCGCTCGAAGTTCTGGGTCGAGATGAAACACTCCGCCGTCTGAACGCTGCGAAAGAGCGCCTGTAGGGCGTTTCGATGATCCTTGCGCGCTTGGTGATTCGCATCGCCTTCGGTTTGATCGCCATCGTGGTCCTATATTTCGGGATCACCTTTGCGCAGGTCTGGTGGGCGTCGCGCGGTAACGACACATCGCCGGCGTCGGCGATCATCGTGATGGGAGCAGCGCAATGGAACGGTGTTCCGTCGCCGGTGTTGAAGAGCCGACTCGATCACGCAGTCGACCTCTACCGGCGCGGTGTCGCTCCGGTGATTGTCGTGACGGGCGGCAAGCAATCGGGCGATGCAGTAACCCAAGGCCTGAGCGGTTTCACGTATCTGCGCGATCAGGGGGTGCCAGAGACCGCCATCAAAATCGAGGTGGACGGGACCAACAGTTTCGAGGAGCTTTCCTCGTCGGCGGCGATACTCCGCAAATCGGGTATCGACGACTCAGTGGTCATCGTGTCGGATTCGTATCATGCGTTCCGAGTCGAGGAGATTGCCCGCGAGGTTGGATTGAAGCCGCACGTCTCGCCGACTGATTCCTCGGCGTCGCTGCGCCCGATGCTGCGCGAAACGGTGGCGGTCGCTATCGGCCGCCTCATCGGTTTTCGCCGTCTGGCGTCACTCCGTTGATGCAGTTGGTATCGGAGTGGTTCCAGCCGGTATCCTTCGGGAGCCCTTCGGGGGTGGTGTAATTGGTAACACGAGTGGTTCTGGTCCATTTGTTGGGGGTTCGAGTCCTCCCCCCCGAGCTTTATGACAGGCGTCGGCTCAGCCGGCGCCTGTTGCGCGTACCGACCCGAGGGTCTTTAGGCTGGGACCGATGACAGATTTGCAAGCCAATGCCATTCGCTCACTCTGTGTGTATTGCGGCTCCTCTGTGGGCATCGACCCGATCCATCGGGCGTCGGCTGCAGCTCTAGGCCGTGTGATGGCCGCAGAGGGCGTGCGCCTCGTCTACGGCGGCGGAGCGGTCGGCCTGATGGGTGTTGTGGCCGACTCGGTGATGGAAGCAGGGGGCGAGGTTTTCGGCGTCATCCCGAAAGGGCTGTTCAAATCGGAAACCGGTCATCAAGGAATCACCGAACTCGTCGAGGTCGATTCGATGCACGAACGGAAACTCCTCATGGCGGTCGAATCCGATGCCTTTGTTGCTCTCCCGGGAGGGTTGGGGACGCTCGAGGAACTCGCCGAAATCACGACCTGGGCCCAGATCGGTATACATGACAAGCCGGTGGGGGTTCTCGATACCGATGGTTTCTGGTCACCTCTGTTCGAATTTCTGGACCAGACGGTGACCGCCGGTTTCCTCCGTCCGGCCAACCGGGAACTAATTGTGCGGATTAGCGATGTCAACGATGTCCTGCCGATGCTTCGCCAGCACCGACAAGCAAACCGCGAGCCGCTTCTCAACATCGACGAGATCTGACCGGGCAGGTATCTGTGGCGGAGACGTCCCCCGATGTGGGATTTCCGTCGTCCGCGGGGGAGAATCTGCTCATGACCAATGTCGACCTCGCGGTTATCGGAGCGGGCCCTGCCGGTTCGGCGGCGGCCACATGGGCAGCTCGGGGCGGAGCTTCGGTCGCACTTTTCGAAAAGGCGACACAGGGTCGGGATAAGTCCTGTGGTGACGGCCTCACGCCTCGTGCAGTCGTCGAACTGCAGCGTCTCGGTGTCGACATCACCGACTTCCATCGAATCGACGGACTGCGAGTTCAGGCCGGGCGCGCCGAGCGCGAAGTTCTCTGGCCGGATGGTGCGTTTCCTCCGGTCGGCGCAGTTGCGCCTCGAGCGCAGTTCGATGCGCGCGTTATGCAGTGCGCGATCGATGCTGGAGTGGCGATCCACGATCGCGCCACCGCCGAACCAATCCTCGAAGGTGACCGCGTTGTCGGAGTTCGAGCGGGTGACGTCGAGGTACGGGCAAAGTTCGTGATCATCGCGTCAGGCGCGGGATCAGCTCCCGCCAAGCTTCTTGGTGCCGTCCGTATTCCCGAATCACCGTTCGGTCTTGCGATCCGGGGCTATGTGACATCGACCAAGGCCGACGATCGGTACATGGAAGCGTGTCTCACGGTGAAGGGTCCGGATGGCTCGCTGATCCCCGGATACGGATGGGTGTTCCCCGCCGGAAACGGAATCGTGAACATTGGCGTCGGCGCTCTGTCCACCATGCGCAACTTTTCTGATCTCAATCTCAACACGATGCTTGCGGCGTACACGGAGCAGGTGCGCGATTCGTGGGGGCTCGGAGAGTTCACGGCTCGGCCGCGGGCGTGGCGCCTTCCGATGCATGTCGAGCACCGCGGTGGTCCGGGATGGGTTGTTGTGGGCGACGCCGCCGGCCTCGTGAACCCGTTCAACGGCGAAGGGATCGACTACGCACTCGAATCGGGCCGTCTCGCCGCCGAGGCATTCCTGTCTGATGCATCGACGGCACCAGTTACCTACCAAGCCGTTCTGGCGACCGAGTACGACCCGTTCTTTGCGACCGCCCGTCGGTTCGCCTGGGTCATCGGTCATCCCCGACTCCTTCGGGTGCTGTTGGGAATCGCCCTGTCGACGAAGTTCACGATGAAACTCGTGCTCGACATCATGGCGAATCTTGTCGACCACGAACATCCGGGTCTTGCCGGGCGAGCACTCACCATTGGCGGGAAGTTCCTGTCTTTGTTCGACCCGTTGCTCACCCGCCGGAAGAAGTCGAGTTCCGGAAAAGACTGACCCTGCGAATCGTTGACTAGGGTTCGACGATCAGGAGGGGGAACATGAGCGATTCACCAGTAGCGATTGTCACGGGCGCGAGCCGCGGGATCGGCCGCGAAGGGGCGTTGGCGCTGGCCGATGCGGGCTTCGACGTTGTTATCAGTGCACGAACGGTGCACGAGGGTGACGGTAAGGCCGAGCCGAACTCGGTGCGCGAGGACGTAACTCTGGCTGTGCCGGGAAGTCTCGAGCGCACGGCGCAGGAAATCGAAGACCGCGGTCAGCGATCGCTCATCCTCCCGCTCGATCTGATCGACCGCGACGCTGTCGTGTCGTTGCCAGCCCAAGTACTCGACGCATGGGGTCGGATCGACGTGCTCTACAACAACGCGATCTATCGGGGCGTGGGAACGCTCGACCGCATCGAAGATCTGACGATGGAATCAATGACGGCTCTTATGACCGGCAATTTCATGCATCAGGTACTTCTCATTCAGCAGGTTCTCCCGCATATGGTCGAGCGCGGTAGCGGCTCGATCATCAACATGGTGTCCGGTTCGGCTCGCCTTGATCCTCCCGGGCCTCCGGGAGAGGGTGGATGGGGAATTCTCTACTCCGCGTCGAAGGCGGCTTTCGCCCGCGTTGCTGGCGGCATCAACGCCGAGTACCGCTCGAAGGGACTCAAGGCATTCAACGTCGATCCCGGCAACGTGGTTACCGAGGCCCGTAAAGCAGCCAAGCCCGACGACGAATACTCAGGCGGGTTCGGCAGCGAACCGGCCGAAGCGACCGGCAAAGTCGTGGCCTGGTTGGCGACCGATCCCGGTGCCGACAAGTTCATGGGTAAGTGGATCTTTGCTCCGAAGCTCTGTTCAGACCTTGGCCTGCTTCCGGGATGGACGTTCCAGGCCCCGCAATGACAGGTAGCCAGTTGACTGATGCCGAGTTCGCCGAGGTGCGAGATCGTCTTGAGATCCGCGCTTTGGTCGATTCCTATGCGTTCTGTGTCGACAGTCGCAAGCACGAACGAACGGCAGAGTTGTTCACCCCGGACGGAGAACTGCGTATTTTCGAACGCGGGAATCCCGTCGCTGTGCGCGAACGCATCGGACAGGCTGAGATCGTCACAGCCATGGAAGGGCTTTCGCGTTATGAGTTCACGATCCATTTCGTGGGCAATCATCGCTCCGAGATCAACGGCGACGAGGCAACAGGCGAGACGTACTGCGTGGCGAATCACGTTCGAAACGTCGATGAAGGCGGCGGTCCTGATGGCCGGGCCAACTATGTGATGCACGTTCGGTATCTCGATCGGTACACGCGCACAGCCGAAGGTTGGAAGATCAATCAGCGGCACTTGATGCTTGAGTTCACCGAAGACAGGCCAGTAACCGGTCCGTAGCCTTGCCAGTTCGTGTTCAGTGACCCTGCAGCGTCGGGACCGAAGACACGTCAGCGAGTTGGAGAGCAAGGTCGGCGAGGGCAGCCACGGTCGCGGCGATAGGTGCGTTGTCTTCGTCGGGTCGGGTGGCGCGAATGCGGGCGTGGGCACCCTCGGTGATTACTGCGAGTTTGAACACGGCAAGCACCCGGTACACATCGATGTCACGCAGCGAGCGGCCACTAGTCGTCTCGTAGCGGGTGAGCAGATGGTCGACATCGGGGAAACCGGCGTTGGCTCGGTGCGGCTGCGGCGATCGATTGCGCCACATGAGTTCGCCGGCCTCACCCCAGTACACACTGACCATTCCGAGATCGGTGAGCGGATCACCAAGGGTCGACATCTCCCAGTCAAGTACTGCCACCATCTTGGAGGGGTCGGTGCGACTCCACATCGTGTTGTTGAACGAGTAGTCACCGTGAACAATCGCGGAATCAGTGTGTGTGGGAATGGAACGGTTGAGGCGACGTGCGACCTCGTCGATCGCCGGAAGCTCCTGCTGCTTCGATTTCTCCCACTGCGTGCACCAACGGTTGACCTGACGCTCCAAGAATCCGGCCGGTTTGCCGAGTTGCCCGAGTCCGGCGGCCTCGAAATCGACGGAGTGAAGACGGGCGAGAACATCAATGAGCTCATCGGTGGCGGCCAGGGCCTGGCCCGAATCAAGGTGAGCGACGGCGTCGGCATCGGAGTAGACGATTCCGTCAACAAACTCCATTAAGTAGAAGGGTGCCCCGATGATGTCGGGATCGTCGCAAAGGGCGACTGTCTGAGCGACGGGCACCTCGGAACGGGCAAGACCCTGCTGCACGCGGAACTCGCGACCCATGTCATTGGCCGTGGCGAGGAACGCGCCGAGGGGCGGCCGACGCAGCACCCAATCGTTTGCGTCATCACGGACGCGGAACGTGAGGTTCGACGAACCTCCGGAAAGGTGCGAGATGGTGACGGGGCCTTGAGCGTCGGTGACGTTGGCCGCTATCCAGTTGCCCAGAGCGCCGATCGGAACCGCCTCGGCGACCTGTTCGGGGTTCATGCGACGGGGGCAGAAGCAACGATTGGGCTGGGGAAGTCGATGACGCAGCGACTGCCGCTCCAGATCGACACCATGCACTTGTTGCAATGGACGCAGTTGCCTTCGGTCTGCGTACCTTCCTGCATCCTGTTGATGAGATCAGGTTCACGCAGTACGGCTCGGCCCATCGCCACGAAGTCGAAGCCGTCCGACATCGCCTGCTGGACAGTGGCGAGGTTGTTGATGCCACCAAGGAAGATCAACGGCATGTCGAGTTGGGCGCGCACATCAAGGGCCATCGGGCGGAAGTACGCCTCCTCGAATGGATAGGAGGGCATGAACTTCTTGCCGAACAGTTTGAAGCCGAGACCCATGACCTTTGGGAGTGCTTTAGCGAATTCGTCACGCGGAGCGTCGCCCTTGAACAAGTAAATGGGATTGGCCAGCGAGGAACCGCCGGTCATCTCGAGCGCGTCGAGATGACCATCGTCCTGAAGCATCTTTGCGAACGCTGTGCTTTCAGGCGGTTTGAATCCGCCGGGCACGCCATCGTTGAGACTGATTTTCGCAGTGACGGCGACGTTCGAGGGAGCCGCGTCGCGGACAGCGGCAACGACTTGTCGGGCAAAGCGGGCGCGATTCTCGAGCGAGCCGTTCCATTCATCCTTGCGCTTGTTGAACTTCGGGCTCAGGAACGAAGAGAGCAGGTAGTTGTGGGCGAGATGGATTTCGATCGAATCAAATCCGGCTTCGACCATGAGTCGCGCACCGTTGGCGTAATCCTCGGTAACCCGTTCGATGTCGGTCGGTGTGATCGCCTTCGAGAACTTGCCGGAAACAGGGCTGAACAACTTGCCCGGGGCAAGCGAAGGAACGCCGTTCTTCTTGGCGTTGGCGACGGGACCAGCGTGGCCGATTTGGCCGGCGACGAGAGCTCCTTCGGCGTGAATCGTGTCGACAAACTTCTTGAGGCCGGGGAGTGCGGCCGGACGCAGCCACATACAGCCATCATCGGTGCGTCCCTCGGGGGCGACAGCCAAGTAGGCGAGTGTCGTCATGGCGACGCCGCCGCGTACCGGACGCAGATGGAAGTCGATGAGTTCCTGGGTGACGAGTCCCTCGGGTGTCACTCCCTCAAAGGTCGCTGCCTTGATGAACCGGTTCTTGAGTGAGAGCGGTCCGAGGGTTGCCGGAGCGAACGGATCCGGAGGCGTGACGTTGTTGGCGGTGGGAGTCACCAGAGCTCGTTGACGTAGGTATCGGTTCCGACGATCGTGCGGAAGAACGGAGCAACAAGATGGACGTCGGCTAGTCCCGCGGCTGCGACACCATCGGTGTACGCCTTCATACGCTCGAGTTCGTCGGTGATGTCCCCGCGCACGAAAATCAGTTGTACGAGACGTTCCGGGCCACCGGCTGGCGTTCCGAGATCCATGGGCTGATCGGCAGCGGGATTGGCCACTGGTTGCCATGACGAAACAATCTCGATGTTCGAACCGGTCATGAGTTCCGAGTAGGCGCCCTTCTGGAGTTCGGCATGGACGCTCTTGGCCGTGTGACCATCGCGGGCATCGAACCAGACCGCGAAGATGCCGTCGTAGGAGCTGTCGAGGGCAAGATCGACGGGAACGCCGTCGGCATCGCGATTCGCCGCTCCGATGCGATCGAAGAGGTTCGTATGCGTGTGCTTGCGTTCAGCGAAGCCGCGCCCATTGCTGTAGAGCCACGTGACGGTGTCCTGGCCCCACTGGTTCCACTCCTCGTGATGACCTTCCTGGATCCAGTAGATCGCAACGTAGGAGCCGGAGTCTGTCGGATTGGCGACAGCCGTGTCACCGGCCGGCCAGCGGAGATCCTTGAGTGAGCGAGGTGCCACCCAACGCGAGCCCGACATCTGCCATGGTCCGACCATGCACCCTGCGAAGTAGTGATCTCGCTCGTACCAGCGGTTGTAGGCCGACTCGAATCCCTTGTTGGGATCGACCATCGTCAGCAGCATGCTGCCGACCTTGACCGGGTAATCGTCTAGTCCGCCCGCTTCGAGTGGGTATGTCATCAGGTGCTCTCCCGTGGTGGCTTCATGCATGATCGTCCATGCCTGACCGGAGACCCCCCGGCTCAGGCAAAACTAGTCGGGTGAACGCGGCGGTGACGGGGGACGAGCGGGCCGCTCAGACGTTGCCGTCGCCGACGACCGAGACGCGGTACATGAGGCGGCGTCCCTCGAAGTCGGCGAGTGCGAGGTGCATTGTCGAGCGGTTGTCCCACATCAGCAGATCGCCGTCGTTCCAGCGATGGCGATAGACGAACTGCTCCTTGATGGTGTGACGGTGAAGGTAGCCAAGAAGCATGTCGCTCTCATCGGGAGGAAGGCCGACGATGTGGCGCGTATAGGTGGGATTGACGAACAGGCTCTTCTCGCCGGTGACGGGATGGGTGCGGACAACTGGGTGGGCGATGCGCCGATCGGCCGCGATGGCGGAGGCATATTGCCCGGCATCGGCCAACCCGAAGCGAAATCGGAGTTCGGTTGTACGGCTTAGATCATGGATGGCGGTGAGACCTTCGAGATGGTCCTTCATCCGGGGCGAAAGTGCGTTGTAGGCGGCGCTGCTGCTGGCAAAAAGGGTGTCACCACCTGTCGAGGGAAGAATCTTGGCGTGGGTAAGCGTGGCCATAGGCGGTTCGGCCAGAAAGGTCTCGTCGGTGTGCCACATGCTGGCGGTCGTCCCGTCGGCGGAATCAAGGACGCTGACCTGTTCGCGGGTGCCGCCGAGGTTGGGGAAAAATGCGTGAACCTCGATCTCGCCGAGTCGACGACCGAACGCCATGTGCTGTTCGGGGGTCATGTCGGGAGCATTGATGACGAGGACCTGATGAGTGACGAAGGCCTGAACCAGTGCGCTCATCGTCGTTTGGTCGAGATCGCTCGTCAGATCGAGTCCCCGGACCTCAGCGCCAAGAGCGGGTGTGAGCTTGACCAGTTCCATCCGCCGATATTGACACGTTCCGGCACCGCTCATAGGTTCGACGGGCTGCGTCGATCGACCGGCGCCAACGTTTCTGTGGGGGAAGATAGCCATGGCTGATCTGTTCAATTACAAGGGCAAGCGTGTTGTGATCACCGGAGGTGCCACGGGTATCGGTGCCGCCTTGGTCGATCTTCTTCGGACACTGGATGTCGAGCACATCACGGTTCTCGACATCAAGAAGCCGGCTGGCAATGTCGATGTCTTCATTGAGACAAACCTCTCCGACAAAGACTCCGTCGATGCGGCCATGGCGCAGCTCGATGGGCGCATCGATGTTCTGTTCTCAAACGCGGGCGTTGCTGCCAACGCTGGTGTCCGCACATGCATGGCCGTCAACGTCGCCGCCTCGCGCCGCCTCGTCGATGGGCTTCTTGATCGGATCACCGAGGGCGGAACCGTCGTGTTCACCGCGTCGATGGCCGGCAACGGTTGGCCCGCCCAAGTTGCGGAGATCAACGCGCTGCTCGACATTGCCGACTGGGATGAATTCCTTGACTGGTGTGATGCGCATCCCGAGGTCGTCAACGACGTCTACGGATTTTCGAAGATGTGCATGCAGGTTTATGTCATGCGTAAGTCGCATGAGTCGATCCGTCGCGGTGTGCGCATCAACAGCATCTGCCCAGCGCCGGTTGACACGCCTCTCATGAAGGACTTCCGCGAAACGATGGGCGACAAGGTCATCGACTGGAGCGTCACGGTGCAGGGCAATGGCCGGATGGCAGTTGCTGCCGATATCGCCCCGCCTCTTGCCTTCATGGGAAGCGATGCGGCCAGCTTCATCAATGGCGTCAACCTTCTCGTCGATTCCGGCTTCACCGCCGCAATGACAACCGGCCAGGTCGACTTCAGCGGCCTCGCGTAGTCGGTCAACGGAGTTTCCCCGTGACCACCATGCATCCCGACGACGAGTTTCATCCGCCAACATCCGACGATCCGGAGTGGACCGAGACGTCCTGGTTCACCTTCGCCGTGCCCGAACGCGGTTTGTCCGGACAGTTGTATCCGTACTTCAAACCGAATCAAGGGGTTGCCGCCGGCGGTGCTTTTTTCTGGGACGGTCGCGCTGATCGGCCCGAGACCTGCATCTATGCGAAGCAGTTTTGGCACCTTCCGTTGCCGGATCAGCCGCTCACCGATCTCACGCTCGCCAATGGCATTCGATACAAGTGCATCGAACCGCAGCGCAAATGGGCTATCGGCTACGACGATCCCGACGGCGGTGACGAGATCCATGTCGACCTCACGTTCACCGGCATTGTGGCTCCCAACATGCTGGGTGCTTCCCATGTTGATCAACCCGGTCGTTACGAGGGGACGATCGTTCTGCACGGCGAGACAATTGCAGTCGATTCCTTCGGGTTCCGTGATCGATCGTGGGGGCCGCGACCGCAGTTCGGTCCCGGAATTCATGGCGGCATCAGCACCAATGGTGGCTACAGCTATGCAACTGCGTCAGAGTCCGACGCGTTCCACGTGATCACAATGGATTTCGGAACAGGATGCATCGCCATTCATGGTTCGCTTATGCGTGATGGCGAGTGGTCGAAGATGGCAAGCGGCGAGAGACGAGTTCTCGAGCGCGATGCTGACGGATTCCCTCTGCGGGTGATGTTCGACGGCATCGACGAACTGGGTCGGTCCATCCATGCTGAGGGTGCGACTCGCAACTCGATGGGTTTCCTCATCAACCCGAATCTCTATTCGATCAATTGCCTCACCGAGTGGTCGTTCGATGGTGTCATCGCATGGGGCGAAGATCATGACAACTACAGCTTCCCGGCAGCACGCAAACTGCTACGAGCAGCCAGAGGACAACAAACGTGGTGACCCAACGCAGGACGGCACTCGTGACGGGTGCGAGTAGAGGGATTGGTAGAGCCACAGCGTTGGCGCTCGCTGACAATGGCTTCGACGTTGCGATCACTGCTCGAACGGTGAACGACGGTGATCCATCTGCGCTGACTAGCGACGGACAAGTCCTCCCCGGAAGTCTTGCGGCCACTGCCGCCGAGATCGAAGCCCGCGGCAGTCGTGCCGTGCAGATTCGACTCGATCTTCTTGAGCGCGCCGCGCTCGTTCCTGCCATCGAGATGGCGATTAGGGAACTCGGACATCTTGATGTCGTCGTGAACAACGCGATATTCGTCGCTGGTGGAGGTCCGAAATCGTTCCTCGACATGGACCCCGACGATCTCGTCGATCAAATGTGGGGTGACCTCACTGCGCAATTACTCCTCTTGCAGCCACAGGTCGCGCACATGGTCGCTCGCGGCGGCGGCGTCATCGTCAACATCGGTTCCGGGTCAGGCAAGTGGAAGTTGAAGTTCCCGATCGGCAAAGGCGGACCGCAACTCGCGTACTGCGCCGCCAAAGCGGGGTTCCACCGGGCCGCCGACCGAATCGCCTTTGAGTACGGCGATGCCGGCGTAACGGCGTTCACCGTCGATCCTGGATTCGTTGCGACGGAACGAACCCGCATGGTCACCGAGCTAGGAGAGATCGCATCCCGTGGCGTCGAACCGTCGGTTGTGGGTGCCGCGATCGCATGGTTGGCCACGTCCGGCGCGTCAACGTTTGAGAACGGCTCGTATCACGAGGCGCAGGCAATCGCCCGCGAGCTCGGCCTTCTCGAACCCCTACCGACCTCCGACTGATTCCCGCTCCGGTTTTCGGGGCAAGGCGAGGGATCAGAGGCGGGGGCGGACCTGTGTGCAGACGAGTTCGATGTGGCGCTCGACGAGATCGGCGGGCATTCCGGCCACGCTCGCCCACAGGTAGACATGCTCAACCGGTGAACCTGTGATCGCGTCGCGAATGGCGGCTACCGCATCATCCGAAGTGAGAACCCTGAGCCCGGGGATCTGTCCGTTGTTGGTGACGCCGGATCGCAGCTTCTCGACGGTGATCTCTCGGGGAGCGTCGCGACCCGTCCCCGCCACGGCGGCGGCCCTGTAAGTGTTCAGTTGGTGTGCGTAGTGCGGAAGGATGCGCTCGAACGCGCTTTGCGGATCGTCGGCAACGATGATGTCCATCATTCCGCCGGTGCGGGCCAGTGCGGCGGCGTGGCCGCCCTCGGCCAAACCTTCCCGATAGGGCTCGAGCAGCGCCCGATCAAGACTCAGCAGGCCGACGCCGAGACGACCAGCCCGACGCGCGCCCTGAGGCCCTTGATAGCCGAGCCAGATTGGAAACGGGTTCTGGGCTGCCGGGGGAGTGACGATGCCATCATCAAGAAGACGACGGATCTCCGCAACAGCAGCGTCGGTGAGTCCGTAGCGCTTGGTGATGTCGGTGGCGTAGATCTCGTATTCCGGAATGCTGTAGCCCGCTCCGATTCCGAGTTCAAGACGCCCGCCGGAGATTTGGTCGACGACGGCGACTTCTTCGGCAACGAGTACCGCCGGCCGGAGTGCGGCGATGAGCACTGCGGTTCCGATGCGGACCCGCGAAGTTCGTGCCGCAGCCGCGGCCGCAAATGTGAGCGGTTGCGGGAGATAGCCGTCTGCGAACAGGTGATGCTCGGAGAACCAGACGGAATCAATTCCGAGTTCCTCGGCGCGCACGATTTGATCAAGGGCGTCACCGTAAACGGTCGTCCAGGGCGATGCCCACGGGTCCGGATTGCGGAGATCGAAATACAGACCCAGTTTCATGCGCGGGGATTTGGAATTTCGCTCAGCCGCCGACAGGGGCTTTGGCGACGAGAGCGTCGTGACCGATTGCGGGTTCGATGAACGAACGGAAATCGGGGCCTCGGCGCAGGTGATGGCCGCCGTCGCAGTTGATGGCGGTGCCGGTGATCCACCGGGCTTCGTCGCTCACAAGGAAGCGGACGAGGTTGGCCACGTCTTCGGGTTCACCGACGTCATTGAGCGGCGTGTTCTCGATGTAGCTGTCGTAGACGGCAGATTCACGCGGAATGCCTTCCATGATCTCGGTCGAGATGAAACCGGGGCGAACCGCGTTGAAGCGCACTTTGACCTCGCCGAACTCGTCGGCCGCGTTCTTCATCATCTCTTCGATGCCGGCCTTGGCGACGCAATAGGCGCCGAACATCACGTGAGTCTTATGCCCGGCGAGCGAGGACATCCCGACGAACGAACCGCCACCCGCCGCAACGAGATGGGGGACGGAGTACTTCACCGAAAGCATTGTGCCCATGACGTTGAGATGGAGCACTCGGATGAACTCTTCGGTGTCGAGCAGATGGTACGGACCCATGCCGCCACCGCCACCAGCGTTGGCAACAAATCCGTCAAGGCGTCCGAAGGCATCAACATGACCGGCGACAAGTGCGGCGACGTCATCTTCGACGGTGACGTCGGTGACCTGATGACGGATTGCTCCGGTTGCCCCAGATGCCTTGATCCGATCGACAACGTCGACGAGGCGGCTTTCGGTGCGCCCACAGATCGTGACGTTCATTCCGTCATTGGCGAGGCGAGTGGCACATGCGGCGCCGATTCCGGTTCCGCCTCCGGTGACGATCGCGGTGCGACCAGCGAGAGACGCGTTGGTTGATGAAGTCATGTCGATACCTCGGGTGGTGTTGGTAAGCCGGCAGTGATGTCGGCAGGATTAGTGGGGATCAGCGGGTGCCGCGGACGAGACGTCCGGGGCGAGCGCCAGTGTCGGTGTCGTTGCGGCGGGTGACGACACCGTTCACGATGGTGTGCGAATACCCGGTAGCTCCCTGGAGGAGACGCTTGCCTCCGGCGGGAAGGTCGTAGGCCATGGACGGACGGCCGATGGCGAGGGTGTCCATGTCGATGATGTTGATGTCGGCGCGCTTGCCCTCGGCCAGAAGTCCACGATCGGTCAGTCCAAACAACTGGGCCGTGTCGAAGGACTGCTTCTTGACGACGAACTCAAGCGGAAGGCCTGGTCCGCGGGTGCGACCCTTGGCCCAGAACGAAAGCAGGTAGGTCGGGTACGACGCATCGCAGATCATGCCGCAGTGCGCTCCGCCATCTGACAGACCGGCGACTCCGGCCGGATGGAGGAGCATCTCGCGCACGGCGTCTTGATTGCCATGGGAATAGTTGAAGAACGGAACCATCGTCATGGCCGTGCCGTCGAACTCGCTGTACGCGTCGTAGAGGACTTCGAGCGGATCTCGGCCCTGAGCGGCAGCGATCGCAGCGATGGTCTGATCGGGAGTCGGCTCGTAGTCAACATGGGAACCGAGGTTGTACGTATTGCCGACCATTCCTTGCGCGAGCCCGTTCATGCCGTCGAACAACACGTTCGGATTGGCGGGAAGGTCGGTCTCGGAGAGGATCTTCGCCTTGACCGAAGGCTTGATCAACTCAAGCGCAAGCTCCTGGGGCGACATGCGACCAGCGAGTTCGATGTAGGTCGGGCGCTTTGAGAATGCGTGGTGTCCGGCGAAACCGAGGAGCATGCCGAACGGACGGGCAGCCACCTGCGGGAAGATCGGCGAGCCAGCGTCGTGTGCGGCCAGCGATTCGGTCATGATCTCGCGCCACAGTTCGGGAGCGGCATCAACCTGAATGAGAGCGAACGAAACCGGGCGATCGATCTCTGCGGCGAGACGACGCATCCATTCGACTTCGGTCTTGGGGGCGATGATGTCCTCGCCGGCGGCGCCCATCGGTGCGAGTTCGAAAACAGCGTTGCCGCCGCGGGCCATGGCCCGACCGAGACCGAAGAGTTCGTCCTCAGCGGCAAAGGTGCCAGGGACGGGCTCGCCATTCATGGCCCGATGGCCGAGTGTGCGCGATGTCGAGAACCCGAGGGCTCCGGCTTCGACGGCTTCCTGCACATGCTTGGCCATGAGATCGATGTCTTCGGTCGACGCAGCTTCGTTGCGTGAGCCGCGATCGCCCATGACGTAGGTGCGCACCGCGCTGTGTGCGATCTGCACGCCGTAATCCACGGCGAGTTCGCGCTCGTCGAGCTTGTCGAGGTAACCGGGGAAGCTTTCCCAGCCCCACGTCATGCCTTCAGTGAGGGCTGTACCCGGGATGTCTTCGACGCCCTCCATGAGCGAGATGAGATCGGCTTCACTGCCGTGATGAACGGGGGCAAAGCCGACGCCACAGTTGCCGCTGACGACAGTGGTGACGCCATGCGTGCTTGAGGGCTCAAGCTGCGCATCCCACGTCACCTGACCGTCGTAGTGGGTGTGGATGTCAACAAAACCAGGCGTGACGATCTTGCCTGTGGCATCGATCGTCTCGACAGCATCGCCGTCGAGACCGCCGCCGCGCTTGATGGCGACGATCTTCCCGTCCTTGACGGCGATGTCGCCGATGAATCGGTCGGCACCGGAACCATCAACGATGGTTCCACCTGTGATCTTCAAGTCGTACATGGCGAAATCTCCCCTCGAGTTCTTACTGTCACGGTACTACGCAGCCGGGTTGCCGATGCAAGGGAGAACGGGGTTCAAGTACGGTGCTGCCACGGTTCGCAAGGCGCTGGACCGCAAGGGGGCAAGGGGTAGAAATGGGTCGATTCTCAGGACGACGGGCGCTCGTGACTGGTTCTAGTCGGGGGATCGGTGCGGCCACCGCTGAACGACTCGCCGCTGAAGGCGCGGACGTCATGCTCACCGCTCGCACGGTCGACAAACACGATCATCTCGCCGGCAGCCTCAATGAGACCCTCGAGCGCTGCCGCAGGTTCGGAACCAATGTTCAGGTGGTGGCGGCAGACCTCACTGATCCAGAGGATCGACTTCGGATCGTGCCGGCTGCGGTGCAGGCACTCGGTGGCCCGATCGACATCCTGGTCAACAACGCCGCAGCGGCGATTTACGGATCGTTGCTTGACTACCCGCAGAAGCGACGTCGGATCATGTTCGAAGTCAACGTGTTCGCTCCGCTTGATCTCATGCAGCAGGTGGCGCCGTCGATGATCGAACGCGGCGAAGGGTGGATCGTAAATGTCTCGAGCGCGACTGGCCGCATGATTGAAGGCCCCCCATACGCGTCGGCAGGAGTAGCGGGGACGACTGGCTTCTACGGATCATCCAAGGCTGCGCTCAATCGCATGACAAACGCGATGGCGCTCGAGATCGCGGTGCACGGCGTGCGGGTCAACACTGTCGAGCCGCGCGCTGCAGTGATGAGCGAGGGAGCGCAGGCGCTTGTCGGTGACATCGTTCGCGATGATCAAATCGAGTCAATGGAAGCAATGGTGGAATCGATCGTCGCTCTTTGTGACTGTCCTGCGGAACGCAGTGGCCATGTCCATGTGAGCCTCGATCTACTCGACGAACTTCGACTCACAGTCATGGATCTTGATGGGCTGGCTCCCTATCCGGGAGGCCAACGGGTTCACCATGGCTGAGGTCGAAGCATCGGGAACCGGACCGGCCAAGTCGGGTCTCGTTCTTGTGTCCCTAATACT
This sequence comes from Bifidobacterium breve, assembly GCA_945878725.1. Taxonomy (GTDB): domain Bacteria; phylum Actinomycetota; class Acidimicrobiia; order Acidimicrobiales; family Acidimicrobilacustridaceae; genus Acidimicrobilacustris; species Acidimicrobilacustris thunensis. Next base: position 150,421 of record CAMCTY010000001.1, read on the forward strand.
CGTAGCAACAGTGGCCAATCTGAACCTCGCCGTTGCAAACGTGGCTCTGCCGGATATTGCAGAGCATTTCGACGCATCGCAGGTCGGCCTGAACCTTGTCGCAGTCGGTTACTCGCTTGGTCTTGCCTGCTCGGTTCTGTGGCTCGGAGCACTCGGCGACCGACACGGACGAAAGCGGATGCTCCTTCTTGGTACAGCACTCGCCATTCCCGCTTCGGTTCTCGCCGCATGGGCTCCGTCGATGGTTTCCTTGGCGGTGGCTCGACTCGCTGGAGGCCTTGCCGCCGGAATGGCCTATCCAACAACCCTTGCTCTGATCGCGGCGCTATGGACGGGACACGCACGCACGCGGTCGATTGCGTTGTGGTCTGCGATCGGCGGCGCATCGGCTGCACTCGGCCCGCTGGCGGCCGGCGCGGTTCTTGTTCATTTCTGGTGGGGCTCGGTTTTTCTTCTCACCGTTCCACTTGCACTTGTCGCGTTGATCGGCGCAGCAAGATTTATCCCAGCACATGTCAACGAGACCACCGAACGCGTCGACAATCTCGGCGGGTTTCTTTCAGTGGTCATGGTCGGAGCGATCGTGCTGAGCATCAACTTCGCCCCCCAGACGGAGATGCTGACGCAAACGTTGGTCCTCGGCGCAGTCGGCATCATCGCTGCCGTTGCATTTGTCATCAGGCAGAAACGCTGTGCCGAACCTCTCTATGACCTTGGATACGCCGGGCGCCGAACCTTTTGGGTTGCGGCGGTGGCGGGCATGCTTGTCTTCGGCGCCCTCATGGGGGCGATCTTCGTTGGCCAGCAGTATCTGCAGAATGTGCTCGGGTATTCGACGTGGACAGCGGGGCTGAGCGTTGTCCCGGCAGCACTTGCGATGGTCCTCGTGGCTCCGCGGTCGGCCTCTCTCATTCAGCGCTACGGATCGAGGATCACGCTCCTCATTGGGTACGCCTTCTGCGGCGCTGGTTTCGTTGTCATGTGGCTGCTGTGGACTTCTGGTACGTCCTTTGCTGTCATCGCCGTCGGTTATGTATTCCTCGGCATCGGTGTGGCGATTGCCGGTACGCCGGCATCACGCGCGCTCACCAGTTCGGTCCCAGTGCACAAGGCAGGCATGGCCTCGGGAACCGCTGATCTCCAGCGCGACCTCGGGGGCGCGATCATGCAGTCAATCTTGGGGGCCCTGCTGACAGTTGGTTACGCGACGTCGTTCAACAAGGCGATCGCCGACGCGCCGCAGGCCGCACAGGTCACTGGTGAGGTAACGGCTCAACTCACGAAGTCCTTCGCCGGTGCCGAGTCTGTTGCCGCGAATTATCCGGGCTACTCAGAGCAGATCATCGCCGCGGCCAACGAATCATTCGTTGCCGGTCAGCGATGGGCGTTTTTCGTCGGACTGATTGCTATGTGTCTAGGTGTTGCTGTGGTTTGGATCGCATTCCCGGACAAAGATGACGAAGCCGCGTTGTTGGTGGAATTTGAAAAATCAGACGCACTTGTAGGGGGCTGAACGCGAACGTGCGGCCCCGCTCCGGAGAGCTAAGACCGCACGTTTGTAATTGTCAGTCGGAACGAACCGACTGTTTCACATCTAGGAAAGCGGTTCCGGGTTACGACGCATGCCGGGGCTGAACTGAACCGGCATGTGCTTGACGCCACCGATGAAGTTCGAACGAAGCATCTCGACATCGCCGGCAAGTTTCATATCCGGAATGCGGGACATGATTTCGCGGAAGATGAGCTTGAGTTCCATGCGGGCCAGGTTGGCACCGAGGCAGAAGTGCTGGCCGCCGCCACCGAACGCGATGTGCTCGTTGGGCCAACGGTCGATGTCGAACTGGTAGGGGTTCTCAAAGACGGCTTCGTCGCGGTTGGCTGAGATATGCCAGATGACGACCTTGTCATCCTTCTTGATCTCTTGACCGTGAAGCACGGTGTCGGCGGTTGCGGTGCGACGGAAGTGGTACACCGGCGTCGCCCAGCGGAGGATCTCCTCGATGGCGTGGTCAAGCTTGCCGTCGATGTCGCCGGCCAGTGCCTTGTACTGGTCGGGGTTTTGCATGAGTGCCCACATACCCCATGAGGTGGTGTTTCGGGTGGTCTCGTTGCCGGCCACGGTGAGGAGCATCATGAACATGTCGAACTCGAACTCGGTGAGGCGATCGCCTTCGATTTCGGAGTTGATCAGCTTTGTGACGATGTCATCGCGTGGATCGGCCTGACGCTTCTGCGCGAGGTCGTTTACGTACATGAAGAGTTCGGCTGAAGCGGTGGCACCGTCTTCTCCGGCGAACTCGGGATCGTCGATGCCGATCATGCGATTCGACCAGTCGAACAGCATCATGCGGTCTTCTTGCGGAACGCCCATGATCTCGGCGATGGCCTGCAGCGGAAGTTCCGACGCGAGATCGACGACGAAATCGCATGAGCCGCGCTCGATGATGTTGTCGACGATGAGAACCGCGCGGTGCTCGAGGTACTTCTCGATGAGTCCGATCATGCGCGGTGTGAAGCCCTTGTTCACCAGGAGGCGATAGCGAGTGTGCTTCGGGGGGTCCATGTAAAGCATCATCAGGCCGCGGGGGTCTTGGCCGTTGCCTTCGCCCGGGAACTCATCAGGCGTCAGGATTGAGATGCCGCCAGTCTCTGACGAGTACAAGCCGGTGTCTCGGTTGACCTGGACAAGGTCCTGATGCTGCACGACGTTCCAGAAGCCCTTGGCGTTCGGGTACTCGTGCCAGCTCACCGGAGATTCGGCGCGCAGACGGTCAAACATTTCGTAGTGCTCGAGGCGCTGGAAGCGGTCGAGATCGAGAAGGTCAATTCCTTCGAGAGCCATGGTTCCCCCTGATCGGGATGTCCTGCTCCGGGGCAGGAGACATCGGGACTGTGACAATAACTGACGATGGAGTCGCCGGGTAAGTCGCGTCCGGCAGATCGGGTGCCCCGGACCGGTTTGACCGGCACCAAATGGCACCCCCAACGGGATTTGAACCCGTGCGTCCACCTTGAGAGGGTGGTGTCCTAGGCCGCTAGACGATGGGGGCCGGTGTTGGCGCTGCTCCCGGAGGGTTCTAGATCCTCACAGGGCAGCGGGGAAAGCATAGCGGTCAGACCCGATTGGCCACCAACGAGAACTGATTGCGGCGCTTCCGACGAGATCGAGGGACGGCTCGATGACCGAACCGTGATCCGCTATCGGTGGCTCAGAGTTCCGACTCGCGGTTTGGCTCGGGCGGAAACTGCACATCGGGAGCGACGCGCAACGCGCAAACACCTTCGATTGCTCCGACGCCGCGGACCGCTACGACGCGGGGTGAACCGGTTTGGACCCAGTCGGGCACGCCGTCAAGCGATGAGGGGTGAGCGAGCAGTTCACCTGGACCGGCTTCGTCGCACAATCGCGCGGCAAGGTTGACGGGTCGTCCGATGTAATCGTCACCATCAAACAAGAGGGCGACGCCGCTGCATACGCCGGCGCGCAGATCGATAGCGAACGATTCGAAGCGGCCGGTCAGTTCGGCCACAGTGGCGACAACCGGGCCCGGCTTGGTTCCGACCAGCAGGACGCCGTCGCCGAGCCACTTCGCGACGCGGGCACCTCGTCGTCCGGCGACTTCCTTGACCGCGGTCCGGAAGACCTCAAGAGCCCGAACTGCTCGGCGAGGGCCGTGACGTTCGGTGAGCGCGGTGAATCCACAGATGTCGATGAATGCGAATGTCCGCTCGAGTTCGATGGGTCCACCAGTGGGCGGGAGCGACTCGGGGCGCTCGGTTCCCAAACCCGAGGCCGGAGCATGGGTATCGGGCTGCGGACGATCGGCGTCGTCGTTACGATCGGAATTGGTGGTGTCGGTCGAAAGTGCGTCAGCCATAACCCCCTGACAATCCCACACCCGGGGACTTCTCTGCGTGATGGATTCGACGTCCAGCATCACTTTGGGATGAAATCCGGCCTCATTGATCCACTGAATCGGTGGAAAAGGTTCCTGAGTGGGGTCTTCTAGAGCCCACCGGAACGCATGTGTGCGGAGTCTCGGAGCTAGCGGCGGCGTCGGGCCAGTGCTTCTTGAGCAGCGCTAGCCACGTGGGTGCCGGACGAATCAAAGATTTTTGCGATCGAGAGTCCACGTGCATCGGCCATGCCGTGTCCGGAAAGATCGAAACAAAGCCAGTCATCGACGCGCAGAGGGCGATGGAACCAAAGCGCGTGATCAAGACTCGCCGTCATCAGGTTGTCCCAGTCGCCGATGAGGCTATGACCGGTCAATGCTGCACCGAGCAGGTGCTCGTCGGAGAGGTACGCAAGCGCGCATGCGTGTAGCACCGGATCGTTGTCAAGCGATTCCCGCGTGCGCATCCACGCCAGTGTCGCCATCCCGAATTCATCGCGCACAGCACGCGTCTGGAAAAACAGCGGCGTTTCTTCATCGGTCAGATCGTCGGGGGACGGAGTGCCCTCGGGAATGAACGTGGCGAGAATCTCCTCCGATTCCTCCGGCTCGTGGAAGCTCGCGATCAGCGTGAGAATCGCGCCACCTTGTTGCGATGCGACCACTTGACGGGTCGAGAACGAGCGACCATCTCGGATCCTCTGCACTTCGTAAAGCACCGGTGCGGGTTCTTCGCCCTGGCGCACGTAGTAGGCGTGCAGAGAATGGGGGAGTTGTTCAGGACTCACGGTGAGCGACGCCGCCCGAAGTGCTTGGGCGATGACCTGACCGCCGTAGAGCCGTCCCCAACCGGTGAATCCGCTCGGCGCCAGAAATGCATCTGGACTTACGGCATCGAGCGTTAGGAGCGAGGCGAGATCAGTGGCGGTGGGGAGTTCGAGTGTCACCCCGCCACCTTGCCACGACCCGATCGGTGCGCGAGAAACCGCCTGCACCGGGATATCTATGACCCGCTGCGAGTCAAACGGAAATTGTTTGAGTATCCACCGGTCTCCGACGGGGGACATTTACGGTTTTCGCGTCGTCAACGTTGGCGGCAAAAACCGACATCGGGGAGAAACCATGCAGCAGGGTAGAAAACTCGCGGCTGAAGCGATCGGCACCTTTTGGCTCGTACTCGGCGGCTGTGGAAGCGCAGTCATCGCGGCCAAGCTTCTCAACGGGCCCGATGGCATCCAACTGGGCATCGGATTGGTTGGCGTCTCGCTCGCCTTCGGTCTCACGGTTCTCACGATGGCCTATGCCGTCGGCCATATCTCGGGTGGCCATTTCAATCCGGCCGTCACGATCGGCCTGTGGGTCTCGAAACGTTTCCCGGCGAAAGACGTACTTCCCTACGTCATCGTGCAGGTGATCGGAGCGATTCTTGCCGCTCTCGTCATTTGGGCCATTGCGTCGGGGCGCGCCGGATTCGATCTCAAGACTGATGGTCTCGCCGCGAACGGTTACGGCGAGCATTCTCCCGACGGTTTTAACCTCGCAGCGGCTTTGCTCACTGAGGTTGTGATGACCGCGGGATTCCTGTTCGTCATCCTCGGCGCCACCGCGAAGAAGGCAGTCGGTGCGGCTGCTCCTGTCGCCATCGGCCTCGCCCTCACGCTGATCCATCTGATCAGCATCCCGGTGACGAATACGTCGGTGAACCCGGCCCGCTCGACTGGCCCCGCAGTTGTTCAGGGCGGATGGGCTGTGGGTCAGTTGTGGATGTTCTGGGTCGCGCCGATCGTCGGTGCAGTGATTGCAGGACTGGCGTGGCGCTTTATGAGCCCGTCCGACAGCATGATTGACGACGAAGCCGCTGAGGCAAAGGTCGCCTAGCAAAACGCAACGGGGCTGACCGTCCGGGGATTCGCAGTGTTACGCGCGGATTCCCGGACGGCGCTCGTCCCAGGGATTGGCTGCTTCGAGCTCGCAGGCCAGTCTGATCAGTAGATCCTCACGGCCGACCGGAGCCACGAACTGCACGCCGATCGGCAGCCCCGAATCGTTCCACCAGAGGGGGAGCGAGATCGCAGGCTGGCCGGTGACGTTGAACTGCGCGGTGTACTGCATGAGATCGGTCACCCGTGCGAGGCCTTCAATCGGGTCCGACAACCATCCGATGCGCGGAGGCGGACCATTGAGGACCGGGCAGCACAGCAGATCGAAACCATCCGGGTCGATGGAGTTGCGCCACCACGACGCCATGCGTCGTGACCACTCTTGTTGCCAGCGAACCGCTTCGAGATACTGCGGCGCGGTGATGGAACGGCCGATAGATGCGAACATCCAGTTTCGTTCTTCGACATCGTCGGCATCGATGTCGCGACCGATCAACCGCCCCCATGTGTCGAGATCATGGGCGACACTGGCGGCGACAACTGTCGTGAACGTGTCGGTGAAATGTGCTTCGGACATAGCGGCGGGATATTCGGCGCTCACAAGGTGCCCGAGTCGTTCGAGAACAGCGGCAGCATGGTGGACCGCGGCGGTGGCGTCTCCATCGGCGCTAACACCTGGCAGCAGTGGGCTATCAAGAACACCGATACGCAAACGGCCGGGATCGCGTCCGAGTTCGGCGGTGAGCAGGCCGGGAAGGGCAGGAGCGGCGTAGGGATCGCCGGGCATCGGTCCGGAGATCGTGTCGAGTAGCGCCGCGGCGTCACGTACCGATCGAGTGAGGACTCCATGAACGGTGGAACCGGCCCAGGACTCGCCGATGTTGGGACCGAGTGGCACTCGGGCACGTGTGGGTTTGAGGCCAACAAGGCCGCATTCGCTTGCCGGGATTCTGATTGAACCTCCACCGTCGCTGGCATGAGCGGCCGGGACCATGGCCGAAGCGATGGCGGCAGCCGAACCGCCCGACGAACCGCCGGTTGAATGGTCGGTGTTCCATGGATTGCGAGCCGGTCCGTGCGATTCCGGTTCGGTGGTGATTGTGGTTCCGAATTCTGGTGTGTTCGTGCGACCGAGGATGACGAGTCCGGCGGCACGGAATCGGGCGGTGATGTGGTCGTCGTTCTCAGCGATCCAGTTGATCCGCTTAAGGAACGCAGCTCCTGCATGTTGCGGATCACCGGCACTGAGCGCAGCAAGATCCTTCAACAGGAACGGGACACCACGGAATGGTCCGTCGGGGAGCGGACCCTCACTTTCGGCGCGCGCCCGATCGAACCGCTCGTGTATCACGGCATTGAGCGTGGGATTTAGACGTTCAATGCGGCTGATCGCTGCCTCAACGAGTTCCTTAGGTGAGGCCTGACCGGTGTGGACGAGTTCGGCCTGAGCGCACGCGTCGAGATCGGAGAAAGGATCGGTTTCTGCCATGAGGTGAACGCTATAGCGCTCGCTTACCCCCAGTGCGGACGAGAATCAGGCCGGGTTTCCCTTGATGGCTTGCCCGGCCCGGACGTCCTTTCTGACTCCGGTCGGATCCTTCGCAATCTGCCCCATGACCATCACGTACTGAACGCCGGCCGACATCTGGGCGGGCTTCTCGACCGTGGACGTATCGGCGATCGTTGCCGGGTCGAACAAGGTGATGTCGGCGTCGGCGCCCATTTGCATGCGGCCCTTGCGCCCGAGCATTGGGACGCGTGCATCAAGTCGCTTGGCGGGGAGAATCGTGCATTTCGCGAGGGCGTCCATTAGCGAGATGACACCGAGGTCGCGCACGTACGGGCCGAGGAGACGCGAGAAACAACCCGATCCTCGCGGATGGTTGTTGTTCGAAGATTCGGGAATGGCATCGGAACCGACCATCGACCATGGCGCTTTCACGGCCGCGATCACATCGTCTTGTGGAATCGCGTAAGCGACGACGAGTTTGTTTTGGGCCTGATACTTCTTGAAGCTGTCGGCCGTAAGGCGTTCGTTGCTTCCGGCAAGTTGGAGATCGCTAAACGTGATGCGGAAGCGCGACTGCCAGTCGCCGGCGAAGCGCGCCGAGCCGAGGTACGTGCCCCAGAACGTGTAGGGATAGAAGCAGCCGGTGACGTCGAGTCCCTCTGACCGAGCGGCCTCGATCTTTGCAATTGCCTCCGGCATCACATGTGTGGCCATTGACGGAATGTGATCGACGTGGAGCGAGACGCCGGTCTCGCGTGCAACGCGCAGGACCTCGTCGACAGCGTCGAGTGAACCTTTTCCGGCCGGCCCTGGCGAGGAATACCGGATATGAGTGAACAGGGGCATGCCGGCGGCTTGCGCAACGGTGCCGAGCGCGAGGTACTCGTTGGTGTCGATGTAGGGCGCGTACTCGGGATCGATCGAGAGTCCGATCCATCCGTCGTTGATGCCCTTGTCGAGATCGTTGCCGAGTCGTGACAACTGGCTAGGCGACGCTGTGTTCTTGATACCGACGGAATCTCGATACCACTGATCCGAGAATGCTCCGCCGAAATGCACAGGTGGTGCGTTCTTGCCGGAGTTCGCCGCAAAGAAACCGGGAGCATCGACCGGCGTCTTGATTCCGTGCATGCCGAGGTTCGTCGTGACGCCGTCGCCGAGCTTGTACCAGACGCCGTACGAATTGGGCTCGTAGGAAAGAATGTCGATGAATCCCGGAGCGACCACAAGATTTGTTGCGTCGATGGTTTTCTTGCCGGTCAACGTTGACTCGCTGATTAGGGCGATGGTGGAACCGAGAAGGCCGACGTTGGCGATTTGGTCGAAACCCGTGTCGGGATCCATGACCCGGCCTCCGACGATGACAACATCGAACACCGTGTCATCGGGAGGTGGAGACGACGAACCGGCGAGTTGGGGCGGGAGGATTCGATCGGGCTCGCGAACCGAAACTGTCGACGTTGACGATCCCGAACATCCGGCGGCAACAGCGGCGACGGTGGCAAGCCCTGCTCCACCAAGGACCAGAAATTTCCGCCGGTCGACGAAAGTCTCGGAGTCGTCGTCTTCGTACGTCACCTTTGCAACCTACCCGGGCGCGGTTCGAGGAACGTGTCGCCCTGCGTCAGCGGGCGATCGACGAGCCGAGATGGATCGGGAGTCCCGGTGCAATACCGAGTTCGGCGGACGCAGCAGGCGACATTCGCCCAACCGGTGTTGCGGCATCGACTGTCCGTGGAAGGCACACATTCCAGTCACGGTCGTGATCGATGGCGGCGAGGAGATCGGCGCGCCATTGAGATGTATCGGAGCGATCGAGAACTGCTGTCCCGACCGCGTCATGGATTCCCACTGCCGATTCGGCGCCGAGTTGCTCTGCGATCCAACCGGTGGGAATGGTGAATGACTTGGCGCGGTCCCACACCGAGGGCTCAGTCCGATGGACAAACGACAGCAGTGCTGAGGTGGATCCGGCGGCGGGGAGAACGCCCGTTACGGCGAGCCAGGCATCGGCGCCACCGTCGACGCGGGAGACAAGCCACTCGGCATCGGGAGCGGAGGCTTCGTGTGATCCAAGCAGTGCCGGGCCGACAATGTCCCCTGAGCTGTCGAGGATGACGAGCCCGCCGGGAGCAGGGGCGACGTCGAGCATCACGGTGCGGATCTCGGCGTCAGTGATTCCCATCGCTGCCGCACCGTCGACCGCATGACGGGTCGCATCGACGAGGGCACTCCACCAGTGGGCGGGATCGGTCTGGTGATTGACAGGCTCGGGATGTGCGCTGCGACCTTCACCGACATCGGTCTGGGTGGCGGTGTCGAAAACGGCGACCTTTGTGGACTCGATCGACCACTGGATCTCGAGGACGAGTGTCATGTTCCAAGCGTGACACGGGCGGAGGGCGAATTGGGTGTCGTGCGGCGTGTTCCTGTTTTGACTCAGTCCGTCGGTGCCAGTAATCCCAATGTCGCCCAAACGCGATCACTTGCCCCTGGTTGGAGCACAGCATCCAGCACATCGAGGACAAGTTCGCGCGGAGGAAGTTCGCCGTGGACCCAGCGGGCGAACATGCCGGCGTCCATCCATGCGGCGGCGTCGGTCGTGAGGTTTGGGCATGGCGTGAATCGACTCGAGATGCAGGCGGCGTGGAAGCGCTCCCAACCGAGTGACGCACCGAATCGTTCAGTGCTGGCCGCAATGTCGGCCGGCGTTGGCACCTCCGCGCCGGTCTCGGATAGGACGTGTCCGATCGGTTGCGGCACGAGGGATGACATCTCGGCCGCCGAGGCAGGATGAAGCGAGACCACCTCCGGCCACGTGAGGCCGGGCGAGAGAGTTGCCGTCTTTGCGCAGACTGCGAGCCACGAGTCGACGACGAACGATGTCATCGAGGCCGGAGGTGGCGCCGTAGGAAGTCCGAGTAGTCGTCGACATGCGTCGGGGACGCGCCCGTCACGGACCTCCATGTCGGGACCGAGAACGAGGCGGTCGACAGAAGGAAAAGACAAAACAGTGACGGCCGTTCCATCGCGGTGGACGATGTGTACGACGTTTCCCGATTGGGCGGTGGTCGGATCATCCCCGCGTCTTGCGTGTGCGCCCGCCCGGAGCCCAACCGCTCGCCAATTCGAAGGGATGGGACGACCCACGAGTTCAAGAACGGGATCGTTGCCACCGAGTTCGACCAACTCGAGTCGACTCAACGGCGGAGTTGATGGGTCGAATGCGCGTGAAGGAATGCCAATCAACATTGGCGAGAGCGCTTCGGGATGTTGAATGTCGTCAAGAGCAAGAGCGATACCGAGTAGTCGGTCGTTGCGTTGTGGATCAGCAGTCTCGTCGTGGTCGATTCGGCTGGAAGTGGGAGGGGTCATCGCGTGTGCCTTCTGTCCGTCGGATGGCGACGGCGATGCGGCCGGCCGACGGCCGACGATCGCGAGAGCACGACTGGGTTCCGAGACAGGATCCCGGACGGAGTGTTGCGGAATACGTCGACCGAGACATGGGCCGGGGTATTCCTTTACTGCTTGGCGCTCTGCTGCCTGGCGCTGTACTGCTTGGCGCGTGCGAATGTCTCGGGGGTGTCGACGATCAGACGAGACGAAGGCGTTGGCGTGGCCAGGGAAACGGACTCCGGGGAATCGTCTGCAAAAGGATTCGCAACATCTCCGCCGTAACCAATGCATCGCCAAGCGCCCGGTGTGCATCGGGATGGGGGATTTCGAGTTCCTCGGCACACGTGGCCAGAGAATATTTGCGTCGTCCTGGTCGGGCGGCCCGAACGAGTTCAAGGGTGCAGAGACCGAAGCCGTCGAGAGGAGGTGCACCGGCCTCTGCGAATTCGCGGGCCACGAACGCAGCATCGAACGCGAGGTTGTGGGCCGTGAAGATCGTGCCGTCGAGTTGTCGGCGCAACTCGGGGGCGATCTCGAAAAATTTCGGAGCGTCGGCAAGATCGTTCGCGGTTATGCCGTGGATGTGGGTGGGACCGGGATCGCGATCGGGATTAACGAGCGACGACCATTCGGAGATCTTCCGGCCCGAAGGAGAGCACGTGACCACGGCGATCTCGATGATGCGATCGGCGGCAGTGTTGAGTCCGGTTGTTTCGACATCGAGCACAGCGAAGGGCTGGCGGGGAGCGCGTCGACCGTGGCTCTGGAGTCGCATCAGGCGAAGGCCCGAGGAGGAATCGGGTCGGGGATTGGTGCGTCGGCCGGATGAAGTCACAGCCCAACCGTAGGTTGCCGGTGCGACAGGGGTAGCCGTCAGGTTTCGAGAGGGCCGTCGAGGAGTTCGGTGACCACTGCGGCGATCTCGCTCCGCTCGGATCTGGTGAGCGTGACATGTCCGAAGATTGGGTGTCCGCGCAGCGCTTCGATGACCGACACGATGCCGTCATGGCGACCGACTCTGAGGTTGTCCCGCTGAGCCACATCATGGGTGAGCACGACCCGGCTACCCGCGCCAAGGCGACTCAGGGCTGTTAGCAACACGGGTCGTTCGAGGTTCTGGGCTTCGTCGATGATCACGAAACTGTCGTTGAGGCTCCGGCCACGGATGTGGGTGAGCGGAAGCACTTCGAGAAGGCCGCGATGGACAACCTCGTCGATGATCTCGGGGCCAGTGATGGACTCGAGGCCGTCAAGAACCGCAGCGGTCCATGGGCTCATCTTTTCGAATTCAGAACCAGGAAGAAAACCAAGATCCTGTCCGCCCACAGCGAAGAGAGGACGGAAGACCAGCACGCGCTTATGTGATCGTTGTTCGAGCACCGACTCGAGTCCGGCGGCGAGGGCAAGAACGCTCTTGCCTGTGCCAGCGGGTCCGCCGAGCGACACGATGCCGATCTCTGGGTCGGACAGCAGGTCGATCGCGATCCGTTGTTCGGCGGAACGGCCGCGAACATCGAACAGGTGGCCATCGCCACGGACGAGGTGAAGTGACTTGTCGGACCGAACCCGGGCGATAGCCGATTGTGAACCGGCATGCAGAATGACTCCGGTGTTGCACGGCAGATCGCGGGCCTGATCGTTGTCAGCCGAACCGTGGTCGAACAGTTCGTCGATGAGTGAGCCGTCGACGTCGAGTTCGACGAGTCCATTCCAACTGGTGTCGTTCGCGAGTTCGTTGCGGTATTCGTCGGCTTGCAGTCCCACGATCGAAGCCTTGAGTCGCAGAGGAAGATCTTTGGTTACCACTGTCACGTGATTCCCCTCTGTCGACAATGCGTGTGCAACCGCCAAGATGCGATTGTCGTTTGTGTCGCCAGAGAGTGACGGGGGCAGCGCGGCAGGATTGTGATTGTTGATCTCGACCCGCAGGGTGCCACCCAGATCGTTCACCGGAATTGGTTCGGTGAGCGTTCCGTGTTGGACGCGGTAGGACTCAAGTTGACGCAACGCCTGTCGTGCCGACCAACCGAGTTCGGGATGATTTCGCTTTGACTCAAGTTCGAGGATGACAACGACCGGGAGCACTACCGAGTGTTCGTCGAACCGGAGCATCGCTTTCGGATCGGAGAGGAGCACCGAGGTGTCGAGAACGTAGACACGTTGCGGCGGGCTGGTCGGGCGCATGTCGGTCACTGGGCTCCGGTAGGGTCGAGTGCGGATGGTACGAACTGCCTCATGGAACACCCTCGGCGCCCTCGACGCGCGGATGGCGGGCGAGATGTCATGTCCCGTTCACGAACAGGAGAGATTCAGATGGCAACGCGCATGGGGCGACCGAGGCTGTCGAGTGAACCGTCGCCGAGCACGATGGCCTCGCCCGTTAGCCAGCGCCGCGCCGTCCATGCGATTGCTGCGGCATCAAGGATGTCGTCTGGTGCCGCGCCAGTAAGTCGACCAACCAGAAGTTCTTCGCTGTCTGGGAAGACCGGTTCAAGGAGCGCCTGGCGTTCAAGACGGCCAGCAACCAGTCGCTTCTTCGTCAGTAACGGCGATCCGGCGAGCGTGGCAAAGACTGATTCCGGATGGGCTTCGACGATCCTGTCGGTGAGGTCGGGATCGAAGGCGCAATCGAGTTGCTCGATCTTGGCGAGGATGTTGAACGCCTGGATGGTGACGCCGCGTCCGTCGATAGCGCGGCTGCGCTTGACTGCTGCGGCATGGTCGGCGCTGCCGAGCACTGCACGAACCGGCGCCGGGAATACCGAAGACCCTTTGCGTCCGAGACGAGCCCGAGTTGCAACGTCACATGCGCGGGTCCCCGAATCGGGAAGTCCGATCGGCATGTCAATGGCGACGGCCGCGAACTCGCCGGATCGAACTCGATCGACGATCTCGTCAATTGCAGTAACGATCTCCACGCGGATGAGGGGAGTGTCGGGTCGGGAGTCTGCGATGGCGACCACCCATCCGGTGCGGCAGCCGTCGATGCCGGCCACGAGTCCGGCTCGCTCCGCTTGGGGAGTCGACGAGCGGGTCGATGAGGGGATCGGATCGGGAACCATGGTTACAGCGGTGATTACAACTCGGTCATGAGTTTGAAGATCTCGCCGGCGCCGACACCAGTTCGCGATCCGACGGCACGAGCGTGATCATTCATGCGATCGCCGAATTGGATGGCTCCGCTTCCGTCGTCGTCATCCGCTATGCCGTGTGTCGTGACGTACTGGCTTCGATGAGCGAGCAGGGCGGTGATCTTTGTGTCAACGAATCCGGTGATGTCCTCGACATGATCGGGCTCGTCGGCTTCGAAGAGAAGCAGCGCGTCGGGTCGATGTGGAGCGGCGTCGTGATGACGGAAGTAATGAGGATCGCGCGCGGCGACGATGCCGTCGATGGCCAACCAGCCGGCGTTGCGATGATCGGGATGAAGTCGGTATCGCTTCCATGGATCATGGGCGAGGACAACGTCTGGTTTGAGCGCTCGGATCCAGTACGCAACCTGATCGCGAACGTGGAGCGATGGCTGAAGTTCGCCGTCGGTATGGCCGAGCATGACGACCTTGCCAGTGGAACCGAGTAAGCGAGCCGCCTCCATCTGTTCGTCGCGACGCTTCTCGATAAGCGCATCCGAACTCGCGTCGGCGTCCCATGTGCCTTTCGAGCCATCGGTCAGAACCAGATGATTGATGACGCATCCGGCGGCAGCCCATTTGGCGAGCGTGCCGCCGCACTGGAACTCGCAATCATCCGGATGAGCGACGATGGCAAGTGCCCTCGCCGGTGTCGTGAGGTTTCGGGTTGCGATTGGACCGATCGGGATGTCACCGACGGGCAGGGGTGATGACGAAGGTTCGATAGTCATTGACTGGTGCTCCAATCGGGTGGCGACAAATCCGCTGGGCGATCGACGTCCCATCCGAGACGTTGATCGCGCACGACGCTGACGTCGAGGCCGAGCCGATCTGCTTCCCGAAGATGACGTTTGAACGAACTGGGACCGTAGGAGAATACGAAACCGCTTTGCGCAGGCACGACCGCCACGTTTGTTCCGTCGTTGTGACGATCGGGAACGAGGACGACGCCAGATTCGCCAGCGATGACCCCGAGATCGAGGGCGTGCGGAAGATCGGCGTGGGCGACGATGACGCGCTCTATGCCGCGCCCAGCGAGATTGGCAACGCCTTCGTTGACCGCACCGTTGAGACCGCGATCGGGTTTCCAAAGGACCTCAGCGCCGACTGATACCGCCCAGTCGCGTACGGCATCGTCGTCGCACACGACCCAGACGGGAATCGATTTCGCGGCCATGACCACAGTGGTCGCCATCGAGCGGGCGAGTGCGGAACGTTCGGCGGGGTCGAGCGCGTCAGCGAGACGGGCTTTCGCGTCGGAGAATGCCTTCACAGGAATCAGGACTGCAGTTTCGATTCCGCGGCTGGACACGTTTTGGAGTGTAGGGGTGTGTCTAAGCAAGCACCCCATGTGATCACGGGGTTGCCATCGTCGACTGGACACGCCGGGCGGTAGCGTCGTCGCCAATGTCTCTTCACGATGATCGACTTTTCCCCTGGTGGCTCGAGCGGCAACTCGACCCCTCATCGCCCGACGCGATCCCCGGTCCGGCAGGGTTCCAGAACACGACCCATCGCAATTGGGCCTTGCTCGGAACCGTGGGCGGGCCGGAACGGGCAGCCATCGATCCGCGGGGTCTGATCACGCCGGTCTTCGGAGGATGGTCGCTTGACTGGTGGGTGGGGGCCGACGATGCCTGGCATCTTCCGTCGCGAACTCACGGGATACGACAAGCACTTGTCGAGGATTCTCCCGTCGTTGAAACGACGATGCGGATCCCGAGTGGTGAACTCGTTCACCGGGCATGGGCGGTCGCAGCTGGCGGTGGTGTGCCGAGTGGCGGCGCCGTCATCGTCGAGTTGACGAACTCGTCTCCGGTTCCTGTCGCACTCGCGTTGGCCGTTCGCCCATTCGGCCCGACGGGGATCGTTCCGATTTCGACGATTGATCTCGACGGCACCAGCGTGATTGTGGACGGGCGAGTGGCGATGATTCTTCCGAAGCTGCCCTCGCGTCACGCGATCGGATCGGAACGCATCGGTGACTCGTTGCGTTCAACGCTCGACGGAACCGCGACGCACGCGTGGCCCGTCGGCGGCATCTCCTGTGAATCAGGTTCGGCATCGGCAACCGTGATCTTCCCGCTTCCTCACACGGCAACGTTGCGCGTGATGCTGCCGCTCGTGCCCGAAGCCGCGACATCGGGAAAGACAGCCGCTGCATCAACAGTTGCATCGATAGTCGAACCTTCTGTTGCTCCGGAGTCGGCGCGTGTGATCTCGGGATGGGAAGCGCAGTCGAGGCGCGCACCACGCCTCGAATTTCCCGATCGGAAGTTCTCGCCGGTCCTCGTCTCGTCACAACGATTCGCTCTTCTTCACGCTGAGGGTGACGACGCCGGTTCATGGCCGCCGGCACCCGTCGGCGGTCTGGACACCACAGAGCTCTGCGTCGCACTCGACCAGCACGGTTTCCACATCGAGGCGGAGCGGATCCTGCTTGGTTTCGCTGATCGGCAGCGACTCGACGGCATGTTCGAAGGGGAGGCCGATCGCACGGACTCGCCGGGGGCGTGGTTGCACGCCGTGGCCGAACACATCCGGCTGAGCGGCGATCCGTCGATCGCCGAGGTACTTGTCGGTCCGGTCGCAAAGGCTGCGCATGCGCTTCGCCGTCGCCAATCCGGGC
The DNA here is from genome assembly GCA_945878725.1 of Bifidobacterium breve. Taxonomy (GTDB): domain Bacteria; phylum Actinomycetota; class Acidimicrobiia; order Acidimicrobiales; family Acidimicrobilacustridaceae; genus Acidimicrobilacustris; species Acidimicrobilacustris thunensis. The sequence continues at coordinate 166,863 of CAMCTY010000001.1, forward strand.
GGCGATTCAGTCGTAGATCCGGTGGCGATCTCTTTCCGTCAGGAACTGGCCCCTCATGGGCGGCAGAGGGAGAGGATCGGCGCGCGCACGACATCGAATGGGCGCTGCGTGGATACCTTGACGCAGCATTCGTTCTCGAGATCGCCGGCCAGAACGATGCGGCCGACGAGATCGCCGACTTCGCTGTGGCGCTAGCCGATGCGGTTGCGCTTTCTTCTCCCGTGGCCACAATCGAGCCTCTGCTTGTGAAAGGCGGGGTTTGGCATGAGTCGGGCAACGCAGGGCTGAGCCCGCGGCGCACGGCCATGCTTGGCATGCAACGGCTTGATGTCGGAGACGTCGGCGCATTCGATCAACTCATGTGGCTTCTCGATAGCGGTACCCCTCTTGCGACTTGGCCCGAGTTTGTGCATCCGCGCACCGGAGGCGGCTGTGGCGGTGACGGCCATCACGGACCGTCATCGGCCGCTTTCCTGAGATTGGCTCGTACGCTCGCGGTGATCGAACGTCCTGATGGTCTGCATGTTCTGCCCGTTGTTCCCGATAGTTGGTTTGGACAGAGCGTCGAGATCCACGATCTGCCGACGCAGCACGGCCGACTATCTCTGGCGGTGCGCTGGCACGGTGAACGACCAGCGGTTCTGTGGGACGTCGAACCCCACACCAACGATCGACTTGCCGACCTCGTGGCCGGGCAGGTCCCGTTTCGCCTGTCAGTCCCGGGTCTTGATCCGGAGTGGTCGACGAGCGAGCGTCGGGGTGAGGCTTTGCTGGCGGCTCCGATCGCTCGTGAATCTCTGGCTGAAACTGATTCAGGGGAGTCACCCGAGGCCTCAGAGTCGGTGGATCCAGGGGGCGAAGGCCCTGCCGTCAGCGCTCCTGATGAAGGAAGCTCCTTCTCCTAACCGAGAATCGGGTTTCCTTTCGGTGAGTAATTCCGGGGACTGGGGTGGCGCATGTGCCTCCAGTCACGCCTAAGCTTCGAGAAAGCGGGTTGCCGAGGGGCCTCCCGACAATCAACCCGTCGGCGTTGGCCGAAGGAGGCGCACAGATGGCATCGCGAGCAGGTACCCGTCGTTGGGTACAACTCACCGGAGTGGTGATGGCTCTTGGACTTGTTCTGGCCGCATGCGGTTCGGACTCCAATGGCACGGACAACAACTCCGGAAAAACCACCAACGTGACAATCAAGGCTTCGGGTCCGCCCAAGTCCGGTGGATCACTGACTTTCGCCCTTGAAGCGGAGAGCGACGGGTTCAACCCCACGTCGAACCGTTGGGCCATTGCCGGCAACATGGTCGGAAACGCAGTCTTCGACCCGTTGGCTGCCTACGACATCGATGGCAAGCCTCAGCCGTATCTGGCCAAGGCGTTCACTCCGAGTGCCGATTTCAAGACTTGGACCATCGAACTTCGTTCAGGCGTGAACTTCAGCAACGGAACTCCTGTTGACGCTGCTGCGGTGAAGAACGATCTCGAACTTGTGCGCAAGTCGGCTCTCGTCGGCGCAACATTGGCCAACGTCGCCTCGATCGATCTCGTCGCAGCCAACCCGCTTTCACTCACCCTGACTATGACTGATCCGTGGGCGTCATTCCCGGCTCAGCTCACCACCCAGGTCGGCTACATCGCCGCTCCGGCTCAGCTCGCTGCCGCCGGTGCTGACTCATCGCGTCAGCCCATTGGCTCAGGTCCGTTCATCCAGAAGGAATGGGTTCCGGACAACCGTTGGGCTGGCACCAAGAATCCCAACTACTGGCGTTCAGATGACAAGGGCAACAAGCTTCCCTACCTGGACTCAATCGAGTTCCGTCCGATCGTTGATCCTCAGAACCGTGTGAACGCATTGATCAGCGGCGATGTGCAGGTAATGCACACCACTGACTGGCCTGCGATTGCCAAGCTTCAGTCCGAAGCGGCTGCCGGAGCTATCCAGTTCGTGGCTGACCCGACGGAGACCGAAGAGAGCTTCTTCATGTTCAACACGACCAAGGCTCCGGTCAACGACGTTCGTGTTCGTAAGGCGCTTGCACTTTGCTCGGATCCTGCGGCTGTGATCTTGGTCAGCGAGACGCCGGCAGAGCGCATCGCCGACAGTCAGTTCACCAAAGATTCGCCGTGGTATTCGAATACGAACTTCCCGAGAGGCGATTTTGTGGCCGGCAAGGCGCTTATTGATCAGGTGACGGCTGAGAAGGGTCCGGTCGTTGTAGATCTCACAACGACACCGGTTCCGGCAAACGTCGCCACCAATGAGCTTGTTGCCGAGCAGTGGAAGCGATGTGGTGTCACCACGAACCTCTCGACCACCGCGCAAAGCAAGTTCGTGGCGGATGCCGTGACCGGTCAGTACATGATCAACCAGTGGCGTCAGTTTGCCCACGCTGATCCTGACGGCGACTACGTCTGGTGGACCGGCAAGAACGCCACGGGTCCGTTGGCGCTCAACATCGCCCGTCTGCAGGACGCGCAAATCGATGCCGCACTCAACAAGGCTCGTGCGTCTAACGATCCGGCGGTGCGCAAGCAGGCATACGCCGATCTGCAGGCCCGTCAGACCGAACTCGTTCCGTACATCTGGCTCGCACACTCCCAGTGGGCGATCGGTGCGGCGAAGAACATCCGCAACCTCACCAACGTGACGTTGCCGGATGGCTCAGTCTCCGCCCCATACCAAGCTGGTAACTGGCGTCTTGTACAGACGTGGATCGATAACTAGATCCCAGTCATCACAATTGTGAAAGGGACCCGGCGCTTCGGCGCCGGGTCCCTTTGCGTTATGGCAGAGCTGTGGTATGGCAGAGCTGCGTTACGGTCAAGCCATGGAACTGGATGTATCCCGTTGAGGGCAGCATTGCGGGCGAAGGCCCCGACGATGGCTCGGGAGAAGGAACTGTGGGGGCACGGCCATCAAATCGTTGTCGGGATTGATGAAGTGGGTCGTGGTTCGTGGGCGGGACCGCTTGTTGTCGGTGCGTTCGTAGCTCCGCAAGATCGGCGACTGAACAAGATCAGGGATTCGAAGATGCTGAACGAATCGGAACGCGAAGCGATGTTCGACCGTGTTGCCGACTGGAGTCATCACTGGGCGCTTGGCATCGTGACGCATGATGAATGCGATGAACTCGGCATGTCGGCGGCTTTGCGTCTTGCCGCCCGTCGGGCGATCGATGGGCTCGGAGTGGTTCCGGATCGGGTGCTGCTCGACGGTTCGTGGGACTTCGTCGGAGGTGGCATTACCGAGACGATCGTGAAAGGCGACACGACGTGTGTCTCGATCGCGGCGGCGTCGATCCTCGCCAAAGTCAGTCGCGATCGGATGATGCGGGCCGAGGCCGAGAACTTCCCGGCGTTCGAGTTCCAAGCGAACAAGGGCTATCCGTGCCCCCGACACAAGATGGCAATTGCTGCCCACGGCCCGACGACGATCCATCGGCGCTCGTGGTCGTTCATGGACGATCTCCCGTGGACGGGCATCGACAGACTCTCACCAGTGGGTACCCTCGGCGCATGACCATCCCCGCGCTTTCCGCCGACACATCTCCAACCACTCAACAACGTGTGGTTCTTTCCGTGTTTGTTGCGTGGACGGCCTACGTCTGGGTGAGTCGAATTGTCAACGCTCTGGGTAGCGACACCGAATCGACTGGCGGAAAGATCTTCTCGGTCATCCTGTCGCTCGTGTTGCTCGCCCTGACCGCCGGGGTCGTCACTGTGATGGTCCGCTCCTGGAACGCACCGCTCACTGTGGGGGGAGCAAAGGTGCTGGCTGCCGCAGCCGGGGTCACGATCGTCGTATGGCTCATCCGTGTGCCCCAAATTCTAACGACCGATCACGGCCCCGAGGTCAACGGGACCGCCTTCAACATCGTCCACACACTGCTCGGAGTGGTTTCGGTCGTTCTGGCCGCACTCGTCTGGCAGATCGCCGTGCCCGTAGTGCGAGCCAAGGGTGAGGGTCGACGCTGACCTCCGACTAGCATCGTCATCGTTATGGGACAGCCAGTTACCGTCATCGAAAAGCCGTCAGTTCACGAAGGTGTGGTCCGTTTCGAGACCAACCGTGCTCTCACGGGAATGGGCCATGAGGCGTATCGCTCCGTCGCCGACGTCAAAGGGGATCGTCCGAGCGATCAGATCGCTTGTGCCGTCTTTGCTCATGGCGGCGTCGACGCTGTTCATGTCAACTCCAACGTCATCACGGTCCACCTCGCGGCGGGCAGCAGTGGTTCCGGCCTCAAAGAGGTCATCGAGAACATCTTCCTGTTCTACCGGGAAGACCTCGTGACCGACGCAGCTCCTGTCCTTCCTTGACGAACTGAAGGTGGCCTTGTGACGAGTTTCAAAGTCGGTATTCAGCTCCAGCCCCAGCACACCACGATGGCGGATCTGCGCGAGGCCTGGTGCGAGGCCGACTCGATGGGCGTGGATTCGATTTGGACGTGGGATCACTTCTACCCGCTGTACGGAGCACCGGATGGTGCGCACTTTGAGGGCTGGGTGACGCTTGCGACGATGGCGGCCGACACCAGCAATGCGCAGGTCGGCATGATGGTCACGGGCAATAGCTATCGCAATCCGGAACTGCTGGCCGACATGGCCCGCACGCTTGATCACGTGAGCAACGGACGCGCCTATCTCGGTCTCGGTGCCGGTTGGTTCGAACGCGATTACGACGAGTACGGCTACGAATTCGGAACGGCGGGCTCGCGTCTTCGTGCTCTCGAAGAATCGCTGGTTCGTATCCGCGCACGCCTCTCGGCTCTGAATCCGGCGCCGATCGGTCCACTGCCGATCCTCATCGGTGGAGGTGGCGAGAAGGTCACGCTCCGCATCACGGCGAAGTATGCCGATGCATGGAATACCTTCGGCCCGCCCGAGAACTTCGCCCACAAAAGCGCAGTACTCGACAAGTGGTGCGACGAACTGGGCCGCGATTCTTCCGAGATCGAACGCACGGTGGGGATCAATGCCAACGATGTCGATGCCGTCGAGGCGTATCTCGAGGCCGGTGCCACCCACTTGATCCTCATGCAGGGGACGGAAGGGCCATTCGATTTAGGCGCTCTGGAGCGCTTGCTCGAAATCAGGGGCTAGCCAGTTGCCAGTATCGAACATATGTTCGATACTGGAGGAATGGTCGTCCCCTCCGCACTCCGAGAACTTCATGATCGGACTCGGCCGGTCACCTTGGCGCGGGAGCACACGCTTCCGGTCGTCGATGCGCTGGGATCACTGTTCGTCGATGGGGCACTGACACGAGGTAGCGCCGTGGGCGTCTCCGGTGTCGGTGCAACGTCGCTGGGTTTGGCGCTGGCGGTCGGAGCATCCCGCGCCGGTGCGTGGGTAGCAGTCGTGGGGTTGGCCGATCTCGGTCTCGCGGCCGCGTTCGAAGCCGGGATCTCCCTCGAACGTCTAGCCCTGATCGAGGCCCCATCCCCGGGTCGGTGGGCCGAGGTGATTGCGGCACTCGTGGATGGCATCGACGTGGTGATCGTGGATGGTCGCGCCCCGTTGACTGCGTCGGAGGGAAGACGGTTGGCGGCGCGTGTACGCGAACGCGGTTCGGTCCTGATCCCCGTGACACAGGGTTCGCAACCGACGCGGCGCCGACCCGGAGCATGGTCGGTGGATCTCACGCTCGAGGTTCGTTCTGGCCGGTGGGAGGGGCTCGGTCAGGGGCATGGTCATCTGCAGGGCCGGGCCGTCCGTGCCGAATCCGGTGGTCGAGGCAAAGCGTCGCGGATGCGTTCGTGTGAATTGTGGTTGCCCTCCGCCGATGGCAGCACGACGGTGCGCGTCGAACCGGAGCGAGAAGCCACTGTTGTGCTGTTGCGGCCCGACAGGGGTTCTCCATCCGATGGGGCCTGAACGCGTCGTACGCACCTTGGTGGTGCTGATTCCCGATTGGCCTCTGATCGCCGCCGGTGTACTACCGACCGATGTCGCAGTGGTCGTACACGCAAACCGTGTTGTAGCAACGTCGCCGCGGGCGCGCAGTGAAGGCATCGAGGTGGGTCAGCGTCGACGCGAAGCGCAACGTCGATCTCCCGATTTGTTCCTGAGTGAGTCTGATCCGAACCGCGATGCCCGAGCGTTTGCACCAGTTGCCGCCGCGCTCGAACAATTCACTCCTCGCATCGAACTTTCACGACCTGGCGTTGCGGCATTTCCCACGATCGGCCCATCGCGCTATTTCGGGGGTGACGACGCGCTGGCGACAATGGTCTCGGTGGCGATTGATGCCGAACTCAACGAGCTCGGATGGGAAGGATCTGCAGGTATCGGCATCGCCGACGGCCCATTCGCCGCGGAACAAGCGGCGCGAAGCGGAGGGATCACCGTCGTCCCCGCCGGTGGATCACCTGCGTTCCTAGCTCCGCTCGGCGTGAAAGTTCTCAATCGTCCGGAGTTGGTCGATGTCCTGTCGCGGCTGGGTCTTCACACTCTCGGATCGTTCGCGGCGCTTACGGCAGGTGATGTTGTCGGCCGATTCGGAGTCGACGGTCATGTCGCCCATCGTCTGGCCTCCGGGCTGGATGAACGCCCGCCGGCCACGTCGCTTCCGCCGCGCAATATGCACTTCGTCGTTGAACTTGAGTCGCCGGCGGATCGGGTCGACATCGCGACATTCGCTGCGAGGGGAGTCGCCGAGGAACTTCATGAGCGTCTTACCAGCGAAGGGTTTGCCTGTGCCCGGATATGCATTTCTGCAGAGACCGAACATGGCGAGTGCATCGAACGAGTCTGGCGTCATGAGACGGCATTGACGCCAGCGGCGCTGGTCGATCGGGTGCGCTGGCAACTCGATGGCTGGCTCAACGGTCCGGCGGCAGTGCGTCCGACAAGTGGCATCACTCGCATCACGCTTTGCCCCGATGAACTGATTGCCGCAAGCGGCCGACAGCTTGGCTTCTGGGGCGGTGAAACTGCCGTCGACGAACGTGCGACTCGGGCGTTGGCCCGCGTGCAGGGATTACTCGGAGTGAACGCCGTGAGCGTTCCCGATGTCCGCGGTGGGCGCGGGCCATCTGAACAGATCACGCGTATCTCGGCCGCGGCCGTCGATTTCGGTGCCGGATACTCGGCGGGCGCATCTCGGCGAATGGGCGATGCGCCATGGCCGGGTCGCGTTCCTGTGCCATCGCCGGCACTCATCCCCGCCGAGCCCATCGGAGTCGACGTTTTCGATGCTGTCGGAGCGGCAGTGATGGTTACTGGGCGAGGTGACATCAGCGCGGCCCCGGCGTCGATCCGTTTCGCCGGGGCCGACGGCATCGGTGTGGCGGCGTGGGCGGGTCCGTGGCCACTCGATGAACGTTGGTGGGATCCTGCGCAGCATCGCCGCCGGGCCCGCCTACAGGTGGTCCTGGCTGACGACCGAGCCCTCCTCCTCCACGTCGAACACGGTGAGTGGAGTGTTGAGGGCTTCTACGATTGACGTGCCACTCACGGAAAATCCAAAGCGGCACGATCTCAGGAGTACGTGCACTGGCCGATGACATGCGCCGGTCGCTGGCGAGTATCTTTAACAGATGAAAATACGACGGCTACGGGGAGTGACTTCGGTCGGCGTTCTCGTCGTTGTCACCCTTGTCGTCGGTCTCGTGTGGTTCCCGCGGTCTGTCGCAACAACGACAGCGTCGGAAGTGTCGGAGTCAGCGATTCCGGATTCCAGTTCAACTCTCCTTCAGTCGTTGTCAGAGTCGCCCGTTGCCGAATCGACAACAGAACAACCGACGTCATCTCGGGCTAATCCCGATCCGGCCTTCATCGCTCCCAAGGTGGAAGCCGAGATCGCCGCCGAAGGTTCGACGACCGTCATCGTGCGTCTCGATACAACGCTCTCGGGTGACGATCAGAAACGCAGGGAGAGCGCGAAGGCTGCGGCCGGTGAGCTGCTCGACACTCTCCCGGAGGGAAGTTGGTCGCAGGTCAACGAGACCGGCACCGTCCCTGTTGTCACGTTTACCGTGAATGCCGCGGGACTCGAGGTACTGCGTCAATCGGAACTCGTCGATTCCGTGGCCGCGAACGAACGCAAGTTTCCGACGTCGGTGACCTCGTCGACATTTGTGGGAGCGCGCTCGGCATGGGGATCGGGATGGACCGGTGCCGGCTCAACCGTCGCAGTACTCGACAGCGGCGTCCAGACGAATCACCCGTATCTGATGACCAACGGTGTACCAAAAACCATTGCTGAAGCGTGTTTTTCGACGCCAGGCGGGGGATACGTCTCGGCCTGTCCGTCGCCGAACGGTAATTGGCAACAATTCGGTACCGGAGCCGCAACGCCCTGTTCGGTGACATCACAATGCAGCCACGGCACCCACGTGGCCGGTGTTGCCGTCGGTGGTGACGCCGGTGCAAGTAATCCACAGGGAGTGGCTCCGGGGGCATCGCTCATTGCCGTGCAAGTCTTCGCAGAGTCCGGCAGCGGCACAACTATCGGGGCTTCCGATAGCGATATCAACGACGCCCTGCAATGGCTCTATGACGAATACCAACTGGGAACTTATCCGGGGTTGGTGGCGGTGAATCTGAGTCTCGGCGACGAGACGAAGTACACGTCCTACTGCAACTATGCATCGCAACGTCCGTACATCCAGCAGTTGTTGTCGGTTGGCATCGCAACGGTTGTGGCGTCAGGAAACGACGGATGGACAGATGGGGTTGCGTCACCCGGATGCATCCAAGAGGCAGTGACCGTCGGAGCGCAGAACGATGCTGGTGCGGCCCTCGGCGCTGCGGTCAACGTTGCGACGTATTCGAACATCGGGCCGCAGGTGGATTTTTTCGCTCCCGGTTCATCAATCAGTTCGTCGATCCCGGGATCCACTTATGCGTTCATGAGCGGCACATCGATGGCAACGCCCGCCGTTGCTGGTGCACTCGCCCTCATACGCGATGCGACATCGTGCGACCTGTTGGCACAACTGCGCAACGACACGAACTTCACAACTTCGTTTTCCAACGTCATTCCTGGTCTCCGACTCGACAAGGCAGTCCGCGGCACTCCGTGTGAGCCGCAATCGGTCACACCGATCCTCGGAGCAGGAATCGTTCAAGTCGCCTGGCAGGCGCCGATCTACCCGGGGTCAAGCGCGATCATTGGCTATGAAGTGACGGCCTCCCCAGGTGGCGAAACGTGCACCACGAATGGGGCACTCACTTGCGCCGTTGCGAATCCGGCGCCGGAGTACGTGCATACCTACACAGTTCGGGCGCGCAATGCTGACGGCTTCGGCATCGGGGCGACAGCGGTCGACGGGGGTACGCAGTTCACGCCGATGACTCCGCGACGAGTGCTTGATACCAGACCCGGTGAGAGTACTGCCGATGGTCTCTTCGCCGGCGGCGGCGCGATCGGCCCACAAGCAACTCGCACGATGCCCATCGCAGGTCGGGTGGGCATCCCAGCTGATGCCGTAGCTGTGGTGCTGAATGTGACTGTGGCGGATCCGACGGCATGGTCCAACCTGTTGGTCTTCCCAGCCGGAACGACACAGCCTCTCGCGTCGAATCTGAACTTCACCGTGGGTCAGACCGTCCCAAATCTGGTTGTGGTGAGGCTCGGGGCCGGCGGAGCGATGTCGCTTTTCAACGCCGCGGGGTACACGCAGGTCGTTGTCGATGCCATGGGCTACTACCGAGATAGTGCCGGATCGAAGTTCACTGCACTTTCTCCGCAACGAATCCTCGACACGCGTCCCGGTGGAATAACGATCGACAATCAGGCGGCGGGTGGTGGCGCGGTCGGACCCCAGATCGATCGGACCGTCCAAATCGCAGGGCGTGCCGGAGTTCCGGCGGATGCCGTGGCGGTTGTCGTCAATGTCACTGCGGCCGATCCCACAGCATGGTCGAACCTGCTTGTGTATCCGACCGGTTCGGTACGACCGCTCGCATCGAACCTGAACTATCAAGCTGGTCAAACTGTTCCCAATCTCGTGATCGTGAAACTCGGAACGAGCGGCAATCTGAACTTCTTCAACGCGGCTGGTTCGACACACGTCGTTGCCGATGTCATGGGTTATTACCGAGCCAGTTCGGGCACGATGTTCACGCCGATGATTCCGGTGCGTCTTCTCGATTCGCGCCCGGGGTATTCGACTTTCGACGGTTTATCGAGCGGTGGTGGGCGGATCGGAGCCAATGGTACGAGGACTGTCCAAATCGCGGGTCGCGGTGGAGTGCCGACGGATGCGACTTCCGTTGTGCTCAATCTCACTGCCGTCGACCCGAGTGCGTGGTCGAATCTCCTCGCCTATCCGACAGGCACGGTGCAACCGCTTGCGTCGAATCTCAACTACAGCGCCGGTCAGACCGTTCCGAATCTCGTGATCGTGAAGATCGGGTCACTTGGGCGGATTTCACTGTTCAATGCGGCCGGTAGTACCGATGTCGTCGCTGACGTGATGGGCTACTACCGCTGAGCAAACTGAAACCACAGACAGATATGTCTGGTGGTCATCAGAGGTAATAGCCGTTGATGTCGATAATGAAGTCGGTCGAGCCGTTGCCGCAGATCACGGTGATCTGGCGATTGGCGTTGAGCGTGAGGTTGACGCAATTGGCGAGGTAGAGGCCGCTAGCCGACCAGTTGATCGTCGATGCGGTCACGGCGAGAGTTCCGCCGGGGTTAATGGCGAGCCAACCGTTTCCGGCAGTCTCGACAACCGTGATGTTGGCCGAGACGGCGGTTGCTCCGGCGGGTACAAAGTTCGGAACGGTCACAATGCCGGTTTCGAGATTGCGTTGGTCGGCGACCGACAGCGTGCGTTTCATCCCCAGAGAGATGCGACCGGGCGATGGTTGAGCGCAGCGACTGTCGTAAATGCGCCCCGGGGTGACGGCATGGAATGAACCGGCCGAACCTGGTCCGGTGATCTGACGCCAAGTTCCCGGGGTGCCGGAACCGATGCAGAACCACAGGTTTCCATTCGCATCGACATCGAGATCGCCGCGATCGAAGCGAACCGATGTGCGCGTTGGTGGCGCGGCGTTGGTGTTGTCGAATGTTGCGGCGACGCGTCCGCCGTACGCGCGCAGGCCGATCGTGGTTCCGTGCAGATAGCCAGCGGTGGCTCCGGAGAAATCGCCGCCGACACCGTTGGTCGAGGAACCGTTCACCCCGGGAGCGTTGTAACTGGTGCCGGCCACACCGGCGCCGTTGGTGGAACTTCCGTAGACACCGGCGTTGCTGTCGGACGCGCCCGAAACGCCGCGCCCGGTGGTTGAAGTACCGGTCACGCCGGTGCCGCCGACCGCATCGCCGCCAACACCAGTACCGCTGGTGGATCTTCCGCGTACGCCGATGCTTGAACTGTCGGTAGTGCTGAAGCCGTAGACGCCGTATGCGGAGGTTGCTCCTGTGGCCACGGCGTAGACGCCGTGATGCCCGGGTGCGGCGGCGCTGGCACGGATGGCGTCGGTGGCGGTTGCGGCCCCCGCATCGGCGGTGATGGCGGGAACGCCGGTCGTCGCATCGAACGAGGCGGGAGCGGCTGCCGCGGCGGGATCAGCGGTGGCGCCGAGCGCGAATCCTCCGGCAAGCGCACCAGCGGCGACGGTACCGACGGTGCGCAGTGCATGGCGACGCGACACCGGCTCGACCGCGGCGTTAGGGGCCGCAGGGGTGGGGGAGTCCGAAGCGATCGGCGACTCGCTAGGCATGGCGTCAACCTGTGCTTTGAGCCTCGCCACTTCGGCAGTTAGATCGTCGATGTGTCGAATTAGTTCGGTTCGTTCCAGCTCGGATCGTTCCAGCTCAGATCGGTCCAGTTCAGACATGGAGTCCCCCGCCATGTTCGGGGCTTTGCCCCCGGATTTTCCGGCGATCATAGAATCGCTAGGGCCGCCAATGACGAGTTCGGCGAGGGCTCTTGGACAGTCGAACACCTGTTCGATACTGTCGAGGAATGGAGCGGAGCCCCGAGCACAAATCTTTCCTGAAGTCGGCGGCCCCGAAACGTTCCCGTACGGCCGGGGTGCGGCCGTACGCCGAGCTTCATTGCCATTCCAACTTCAGTTTTCTCGACGGGGCCTGCTCGCCCGAGGCACTCGCCCGCGAAGCGGCCCGACTCGAACTTGAGGCGCTGGCGCTCACCGATCACAACGGCTTCTACGGCATCGTCCGGTTCGCGGAAGCGGCCCGTGAGGTCGGCATCCCTACGATCTTCGGGGCGGAGATCACGCTGAACCGCACTCGGGTACCCGCCGGCGATCCGGATCCCGGGGTCGATGCCGGAGAATCACATCTTGTGGTGCTGGCCCGCAATCCGCGCGGTTACGCGCTGCTGGCCCGGGCGTTGAGTGAAGCGCAATTGCGCGGCGAGAAAGGCGCACCCCGCGCCTCACTCGATCAACTCGCAGCCGTGGCCGGAAGCGCGGCGCCCGCAGCCGATCGGGGGCACTGGGCAGTGCTCACCGGTTGTCGCAAAGGCGCGGTTCCTGCGGCGCTCGAGCGAGAGGGTCCGTCGGCGGCAGCCAACGAGCTCGCCCGTCTCGTCGATGCATTCGGTCGCGACAACCTTTCGGTCGAACTATGGGATCACGGCCATCCGCTCGATTCGGTCCGCAACGACGCCCTGGCCGCGCTTGCGGTGCGGGCCGGCGTCGAACCCGTTGCCACGACCAACGCTCATTACGCCACCCCTGCTGATCGTCCGTTAGCTACCGCCCTCGCGGCCGTGCGATCGCGTCGCAGTCTCGATGAACTCGATGGATGGCTACCGGCCGGAGCCGGCGCACACCTCCGATCAGGGTTCGAGCAGGCCCGTCGCTTCGCCCGCTATCCCGGGGTTGTCGAGCGCGCCGCCGAAATCGGTCGGGCGAGTGCATTCGATCTCGCGCTCGTTGCTCCCGAACTTCCGCCGTATCCATGTCCTGACGGTCTCGACGAGATGGCGTATCTGCGACGTCTCACTGAACAGGGCGCCGAGCGTCGGTACGGGCCGCGTCATGCGGAACACACTCCGGGGGCGTGGGCCCAGATCGATCACGAACTCACCGTGATCGAAAAACTCAACTTTCCCGGCTATTTCCTCATCGTGTGGGATCTCGTCGAGTTCTGCCGTCGAAAGGACATCTACTGCCAAGGTCGCGGTTCCGCCGCGAATTCGGCCGTGTGTTTCGCTCTCGGTGTCACCAAGGCCGACGCGGTCGCTCTTGGGCTGTTGTTCGAGCGCTTTCTGTCAAGCGAACGCGACGGCCCTCCCGACATCGACGTCGACATCGAATCGGGTCGTCGCGAAGAAGTCATCCAGTACGCCTACGAGCGTTACGGCCGCCATTACGCCGCACAGGTTGCCAACGTCATCACATACCGGGCGCGTTCCGCAGTGCGCGACATGGCCGGTGCGCTTGGTTACGCGCAGGGTCAGGCCGATGCGTGGGCCAAGCAGGTTGATCGCTGGGGCTCGATACGCGCCCAGATCGACGAAACGGAAGCATCAGTCACGCCCACGCCGATGGGCGACCGCATCCCCGACGCGGTGATCCAACTCGCGTCACAGGTCGAGCATGCTCCCCGCCATCTCGGTATCCATTCGGGGGGCATGGTGCTGTGTGATCGTCCGATCATCGAGGTGTGTCCGGTTGAATGGGCGCGTCGTGAAGGTCGCACGGTGCTGCAATGGGACAAAGAAGATTGCGCTGCGTCCGGCTTGGTCAAGTTCGACTTGCTGGGGTTGGGCATGCTCACGGCGTTGCACAACACCGTCGACGCGGTTGAGCAGGCTCATGGTTTCCGAATGGATCTCGCCGAACTGCCGCAGGACGACGCCGTCTACGACATGTTGTGCGTCGCCGATTCCATCGGTGTGTTCCAGGTCGAGAGTCGGGCACAGATGGCGACGCTGCCGCGGCTCAAACCCCGACATTTCTACGATCTGGTCGTCGAGGTGGCTCTCATTCGTCCCGGTCCGATCCAGGGCGGTTCGGTGCATCCGTATATCCGGCGCCGCAACGGGAAGGAAGAAGTCACCTATCTGCATCCGTTGCTCGAACCGGCACTGGCCAAGACACTCGGTGTGCCTTTGTTCCAAGAGCAACTCATGCAGATGGCGATCGATGTGGCGGGCTTCACCGCGGGTGAGGCCGATCAGTTGCGTCAGGCCATGGGCTCGAAACGCAGTGCCGAGCGCATGGAACGGTTGCGGTTGCGCTTCTACGACGGAATGGCCGAGCGCGGGATCGAAGGTGAGGTGGCCGACAACATCTACGACAAGCTCGCCGCATTCGCGAACTTCGGTTTTCCGGAGAGTCACTCTGTCTCGTTCGCGTATCTCGTGTATTCCAGCGCGTATCTCAAGCGGTATTTCCCGGCGGCGTTCTGTGCCGGTCTGCTCGATGCGCAACCGATGGGTTTCTATTCGCCGCACACGCTCGTCGCCGATGCCCGTCGTCACGGAGTGATGGTGCGCACGCCCGACATCAACGCGTCGGGCGCGGGAGCAACTCTCGAATGGTTGCCGGGCACGCCGGCGAGTACATCGGATGCGCCGGAGTTGCTGGGCACATTTCCAGTCGGCGGTGCGGCGGTGGCGCAACCGGCGCTGCGACTCGGGTTGGGTTCGGTGCGCACAGTAGGTCCGGAACTCGCCGACGCCATGGTTGCCGAACGCGTCGAGCGCGGTCCGTACAAATCGATGGAGGACCTCGCCCGGAGGGTCTCGTTGAAACGGCAGACACTCGAGGCTCTGGCCACGGCCGGGGTGTTCGCGCAAACAACCGGATCCGACGGTCGTCCGCTCGACCGCCGACGCGCACTGTGGGTGGCCGGGGCGGTGGCGCAGACGGGATCAGATCGACTGGCCGGCATCGTGACCGGAGGTGAGGCTCCGACTCTGCCTGGTCTGTCCGAGCAGGAACTGGCGACCGCCGATCTCTGGGCAACCGGCGTGGCTCCCGATCGCCATCCCACGCTGTTTGTGCGCGGGCATCTTGACGAGCTCGGGGTACTCACCGCAACAGCCCTCGGCACGGCCGAACACGGCATCCGGGTGTTGGTGGGCGGGGTCGTCACCCATCGACAGCGTCCATCGACCGCCGCCGGAATCACGTTCCTCAATCTCGAAGACGAAACCGGCCTGATCAACGTGATTTGTTCGAAGGGGCTCTGGCAGCGCTATCGCAGTGTCGCCCGCTCAGCTCCGGCACTGTTGGTCAGGGGCCGACTCGAACGGGTCGAGGGGGTCATCAATGTGATCGCCGACAAACTTGAACTTCTACCAATGGCGGTTCCCTCCCGATCGCGCGACTTCCGCTGAAGTCCACCGGGCTGATCTCCTTGGGCCGTAGTGTGAGCACCTATTCGACATCCACCTCAAGGGGAATTCCGTGCTCACAGAAGCAACGAATGAAATGTTCAACGTCACAGGCCTGAATCTCGGCCTTCTGATCATCCGCGTTGTGATCGGCTTGACGCTCGCATCTCATGGCCTCAACAAGATCTTCGGCGGCGGAAAGATCGCCGGAACCACCGGTTGGTTCGCGTCAATGGGCATGAAACTTCCGTTTGTCAACGCATGGTTGGCCGCGCTTACCGAGATCGGGGCCGGCTTCTTGCTCGCCATCGGCCTTGTCACTCCGCTCGCCGCCGCCGGAATGGTCGCCATCATGGTCGTCGCCGGAATCACCACCCATCGCAAGAACGGTTGGTTCATCTTCAACGCCGGTGGTGGCATTGAGTACGTCGTTGTGCTCGCCGCCGTCGGCTTCGGTCTCGGCTGCACCGGTGCGGGCGAATGGTCAGTCGACCACGCCATGAAGATTCACTGGTCTGGCACCACAGGCCTGATCATCGTTGCCGTCGCTGGTGTCGGCGGAGCACTCCTGCAGTTGCTCACCTTCTGGCGCCCCGCCAAGACCGCCTGATCGCCTAGGGGACGAGCACCGCTCGTCCCTGCAGCGTGCCGCCCACCATTTGGCGGTAGACGTCCTTGGCCTCTGCGAGCGGGTACTGCTGGGCATGAATCCGGAACCCGCCCGTGTGGGCCAGGGCGAACAACTCTTGGAGTTCGGTGATGCTTCCCCAGTACGTGCTGGCGACGGAGCATTCGTACGGCATCGTGAAGAAACTGAACGGCAGCGTCCCGCCGCCGACACCGACAACGGTGATGTGGCCGAGACTTGCAGCGACGGCGCTAGCGAGAGCCAGTGTGTCGTCGTAGCCGCAGATGTCGAGCACCAACTCGGCGCCGTGGCCGCCGGTGATCGCCCGGATCTCCGCGGCCGCGTTGGGGCCGGCAACCACTGTGTGATCGGCTCCGAGTTCTGCGGTGATCGCTAGGGCGGATTCGCGCTGGTCGACCGAGATGACGGTGGCCGGCGAAAGGATCTTGAGGAACTGCACGGCAAGATGTCCGAGGCCGCCGGCCCCGATCACTACGACGTGTGATCCCGGGACGAGCAGATGCAGGGATCGCTTGACTGCGTGGTACGGCGTGAGGCCCGCGTCAACAAGGGGAGCTGCTTCGGCAGGCGTCATCTCGGTGAGAGGAACCAGATAGCGAGCGGCGGGAACAAGCAGGTACTCGGCCATGCCGCCATCAACGCTGAGGCCGGGGCCGCTGGCGGATACGTTCAGGCAGTAGTTCTCCATGCCTTTTCGGCAATTGGAACACTGGCCACATCCCCAAGCGCCGTAGACCGCGACGGGCGAACCGATCTCGAGTCCCGCGGTGGGGAGAGTCCCGGGGCCGAAGGCCTCGATCCAACCGGCATTTTCGTGGCCGAGTGTCATCGGAACATCGCGCGCAGCTCCAGCCGAGAACTCCATGAGACTGACATCGCTGTGGCAGACGCCGGCGCCACCGATCCGGACGAGTACCTGGCCGGGGCCGGGATCAGGTTGGGCGACATCGTTGAGCGAGGTGGTGATGTCGACATCAGCCGAACCTCCGACGAGCTGGAATGCCTTCATGGTGAAACCCCCGGGGTTGATGCAGCGAGATGAGTTCGTGTCGAACACGGTTCTAGCGCAAACCGGTGACCCATCCATCCCTTCACGATGAATCGTGGCGTCTACCGTCGGGGGCTATGACCCGTTTCGATCTCGATACGCAGCCAGAAGCTCTCGACGACAACACCTACCGGGTGCGCATCGACGATGGATGGTGGGTCGGCACCGGACCCAACGGCGGCTATCTGGCGGCGTTGATGGTGCGGACGTTTGAAGCCGCGGTCAATGATCCGGCACGGACCTGTCGATCCGTCACGGCCCACTATCTCTCCCGTCCCGAACCGGGCGACGCCATCGTCGAGGTGACAGTCGAACGTTCGGGGCGATCCATGACGTCGTTGTCGGCGCGTTTGACGCAGAACGGTCGCGTGCTCCTAACGGCGTTGGCGGCGTTCTCGGCGCCGCGATCGGGTCCCGCATTCAGCGATCTCGTCATGCCCGAGGTGGCGATGCCCGAAGTTCTCTCCGATCCCGTGTTCGATGACCGCATGCCCGAAAGGGCCATTCCAGAAATGGCCAAGCGCTATCAACAACGGTGGGCAATCGGATCCCGGCCCTTCAGCGGTGGGACCCGTGCGCTGGTTGGCGGTTGGATCCGCCTAGCCGAACCGCAACCTGTCGATGCTGCGGTACTTGCCGCATTTGTGGATGCCTGGATGCCGGCGATGTTCAGTCGGATTTCTGGTCCGTGGGGGATCACGACTGTCGACCTCACTGTGCACGTTCGATCGTTGCCGCCGGCGGGTTACGACGACTGGTGTCTCGTGCAGTTTGGTTCCGTGGAGAGCAGCGACGGATTCTGCGAGGAGGACGGCGCGATCTGGACTCGCGACGGCCAACTTCTGGCCCAATCGCGGCAACTTGCCGCGATTTTGGGAATGGCCGGAGATCAGCCCCGCTTGTAGGTGCCGGTGATTACTGAGACGCTCCGCGGGTTGGCAACGGCGGCGTCAATCTGGGCCTTTGTCGATGACGCGTTGAGCCCCGAAGGCTGCGTAAGTCCATAAAGGGTGAAGTCATACGTGTGCGTTCCGCTTTCGGGGCACGGACCAGACCACAGGGCGGATCCCGAATCGTTCGGGATCTGGATGGCACCGGTCGGTGCGCCACCCTGAGGGATCGCCGCAGTGGCAGCACCGATTTTCGAGACCACCCAGTTGGTCTTTCCGCCAAGGGTTTGATCAGAGACGATCAGCACGAGTTCGACAACATCGGCCGATGCGCCGGAGATGAGTAATGGAGGTGACGTGTTTGCTCCGTCACATCCGTACGCCTTGGGTATCGCCTCGCCGGCGGACCATGCGGTGGTCTTGATCGAGAGTCCAGAACCGGTGATGACCGCTCCACCTTTGGTGGTGGGTGCAGCTGCCGTAGTTGCCGTGCTCTTGCGCGCCGGGGCTGTTTTGCCGGATTCCGGATCGCGCAGTGTGCGTCCACTCGATCCGCACGCAGTGGTCGCAACGCCGAGAGCAAGGGTGATCAGAAGAATCGACGTTGCTTTCGACATCACCTTCCGGTGGCCGCGGAAGTAGTTGATGAACATGGGTGTGGAGGATAGGTCGCTCCCGTCCCCGTGTGGTGCCGGTGGGGGTTGGGGCCGATAGCGTTTGCTGATGGCCGAACTTTGCC
The DNA here is from genome assembly GCA_945878725.1 of Bifidobacterium breve. GTDB lineage: Bacteria > Actinomycetota > Acidimicrobiia > Acidimicrobiales > Acidimicrobilacustridaceae > Acidimicrobilacustris > Acidimicrobilacustris thunensis. The sequence continues at coordinate 185,458 of CAMCTY010000001.1, forward strand.
TTCTCTCCGTTCATGCCCATCCCGATGATGAGGCGTCCAAAGGAGCCCCGACCGTCGCCCGGTACAAGGCCGAGGGCATTCGATCGGTGCTTGTCACCTGCACGGGTGGTGAGGAAGGCGACATTCTGAATCCGGCGATGGACCGGCCCGAGATCCGCGGAAATCTTGCCGCAGTCCGCCTCGCAGAACTCGAGGCCGCTGCGAATGTCATCGGATACGACGTCGTCGAACTTCTTGGTTACCGCGATTCGGGAATGCCCGATTCTGAGGCCAACGCCCGTCCGGATGCATTCGCCAATGCCGAACTCGACGAAGCGGTCGGTCGTCTCGTTGCGATCATCCGACGGGAACGTCCGCAGGTGATCCTCACCTACGGTGACGACCAGCAGGGATACCCGCATCCCGATCATCTCCGGGTCCACGACATCTCGCTCCCGGCGTTTGATCTCGCTGGTGACCCGGCGTACCGCCCGGAACTCGGCGAACCATTCGAACCTTCGAAGCTCTACTACTCGGTGTGGGCGCGTGCGCGGGTGCAGGCGACCCACGAGAAGTTCCTTGAACTCGGACTCGAGTCGCCGTTCACTGAAGAGTGGTTTCAACGTCCGAGCGATGATCACCGAATCACGACCTCGATCAACATCGAGGATCATTTCGATGTGCGGCTCGATGCGCTCCTCGCACATGCCACTCAGGTGGACCCGGAATCGACGTTCTGGTTCGGACTGCCGCGCAACGTCGCCCGCACTGTTCACCCCTTCGAGGACTTCATTCTTGCGCGGTCACGCGTCGAGTCGGCCCTGCCGGAGATCGATTTGTTTGCCGGACTGCGGTGACTTGTCTTGACAACTCCGACTGACGCGAATCCACAAAAAACAGTTTCGGGTCGGCGGGGGAAGTTCGCCGTCGCCCTCTTCGTGCTCGCTGGTTTGTGCGCGTCGTTCTCGGTGGCCTCGTTCTGGTCGCTCAATGAACTTCTCGACGAGGACACGTGGGCATCGACGAGCAAGACGCTCGTCGACAACCCGACGGTGCAGCAGGACGTCGCCCGAACGATTGCCGAACAGATCGTGTCGGTCGCCGACGTGCAAAATCGGATCGACGACGCGCTACCGATACAGATCGGGGGCCTTTCGACATCACTGACCGAGACGGCGACTGATCTCATTACGCTGGCGACGCTGCAGGCAATACGAACCGACGCGTTCGTCGCCGTATGGGATGCCGCAACGCGCGCCACCCACGATGAATTCATTCGTGCCGTCGATGGCAAACAGCGATTCACCGTGATCGGCTCCGACGGCCTCTATCTCGATCTGGGATCGTCGCTCAGCGAGGTCCGTCGCTATCTCGACGACCAGGGGATCACCTATCTCGACGATATTGATCTCAGTTCGATCGACGTGAAGGTCCTACTCCTTGATGCGCCCGGCCTCGATCTCGTCCGGCGCTTGGTCGAGATGATGCGCGTACTCGTGATCATCCTTCCGACTCTTGCTGTCGTCTCGCTCGGACTCGGGTTGCTCCTGTCGTTCAGACCACGTCGTGCCCTTGTATCAATTGGTTCTGGCGTGATCGCAGGTTCGGTAGCGATCATCGTGATCGAACAGATGGCGAAGAGTTCGATCGTCGATGAATTGACCGGCGGCGTTCTTGGCCGCGCGAGTGCCGAGTTGATCGTTGATCAGGTGAGCTCAAGTCTCGATCGAATGTTGCTGCTCGTTGTGGGCGGAGGAGTGGCACTGATCGCTGTCGGCCTCCTCTTGAAGAACGGTCGATTCCGACAGGTTCCCAAATCCCCGTCGGAAACTGTGGCGACATGAGCGAGCCTTCCTCCTTGGCGATCGTCCCGTGGACGGCGGAGCGGTTGGACGAACTCGTTGCACTCGTTGCGTCGAGCGCGGCGTTCGAGGACCTCACTGGTGACGAACTACTCACCGCATGTTGGGAACGTCCGGGAGTTGTGTTGGGTGACGAGTCGGGTCTCGGAGCGGTAGCTGTTGGGGTCGGACGAGACAGTGACAATGGAGTTGTGGGCGTCGTTCGCCTGATCGCGGTTCATCCTGATCGGCAGAGGCTTGGATGGGGATCGGCGCTCGTCGAACATGCAGCAGTTTGGGCCCGTGATCGTGGGGCAACCCGTTTGGAACTTGGCGGCGTGCTCCCGTTTCCGTTGTGGCCGGGTGTGGATGTCGATAGCGGACTCGGAGAAATGGCGGACAGCCTCGGGTTCGATTCCGGCTCGGCGGGACAGTCGCTGGTGGTTCCGATCACGTTCCGGAGCGATGATCCGTCAGGCGTGACTGTGCGGCGTGTCGTGCGCGATGACGATGTCATCGCCGTAACCCTTGCGACCGCACAGGCCTGGCCGCACCTGTCCGACGAAGTGTCCCGAGCCCTCGAGCACGGCACCTGCCACGGAGCCTTCGGGCCGGACCATGGCGGTAATGACGCTGTGCTCGGTATCGGTTGCCACTCGGTTACTCGGGCGACATGGATTGGACCGTTCGTCGTCGTCCCGGCTCATCGCCGACGCGGAATCGGTCACGCACTTCTTGGTCAGATCTGTCGCGATCTAATGATCGCGGAATTCCAGTTCGCCGAAGCGCCCGGAGTGGTTGATGACGGGTTCGGCGAGTTTCTTCGGGCCGCAGGAGCGACAGGTTCGCGACGATTCTCCCGGCACGTGAAGCATCTCTGATTTGCAGGCCCCGAAAGCCCGAGTCGTCGACGACTCAGGACCCGGATCGCTGGAGATCGCGTAGTTCCCGGTAACCGATGAGCACAATGCCCGACCGATCGATCATCGCCCGTAAGCGCGAGTCGTGGCATACGAGGTGGAGATCATCGACTCGTGCCGGCCAATCAGTCCCGATCGCCCGTAACTCGGGAGTATCGGTTGCTGGGTGCACGTACATCTCGGTTACCCCAACAGGAAGGTCGAACAGCGCTTTCTCGATCGCACGACGGCTGCCCCCACCGCCGACGAAGACGAAATGATCCGGAGAGACGACGCCCTCTTCGGCGGCCAAGCGACGGAACGGAAAGCCGATCGTGCGCTCGGTGGATGCGCCCGAGAGGCGCAAGGGAAGACCGAAGTCGACAGCTAGATCGAGATAGACATCAAAGAACTCGGGACGCAATTGCAGAGCACCCATGTGTGAGTCGAGATGACTGACATCGAATCCCCACAGGATTGCTCGCTCGATCTGCGCTCGACATTCGCGGCGTACCTCGTCGAGATCGGCGTGATCCCACAGGTCGCTCACTGTGCGCGGGAATCCGCCGTCGCCGTCAAGAAGTGACGGGGCGTGAGTGATCGGCCCCCAGCGATATTCCTCGTACTCGGCATTGAGAGTGAGGTGGACGCCGACGTCCTCTCCGCGGTAATCGGAGGCCGCTTGGCGCGCCCATGGGCACGGAACCATGAGCGTGGCGCTGGTGGCGAGGCCCTGTCGGAGTGATTCGTAGATGCCCGTGTTCGCGGCGTGACAGAGCCCGAGATCGTCGCTGTTGATGATGACCAGTCGGGTGTCGGGGGCGTATCCGAGTCGTTCGGCGAGCGTTGTCACGTCTGGAACGGTACCGCTCGGGGGATCCTGATGGATCAACGTTGGGTTTCGGCTGACCCAGCACAGGCTTTCCACAGGCCGAGCTGCTGCTTCTTGGCCTGCGCCGCGGCTTGGGCGAATGTCGCCGCATGAGCGGTGTTCGGGGCTATTCGCAAGGTATCGGCGAGCCCCTCAGCTACAAGGGACAGGTTCACGAAAAGGCCATCGGAAGCGCGGTAGACGTACGCAAGTGTCCGGTCATAGATGTCGGTCTCCTCGATATCGCGTTCGAGTTGGACCTCGGTTCCCGGCGGGAGAAGCGCTGCGGTTCTGGCGCTGGCTTCCTTGCCGAAACACTGAACTGGTTTGCGCGGATCTTTGGTCTCCGGCGTGTCGATCCCGATGAGTCGGACCCTCCGGATCTGTCGACCGATCCGGACATCAATGGTGTCGCCATCAACCACCTTTGTCACCGTGGGGACAGCGGCGAAGGGAGCCCCGCCGGATGCGGTGATCCACGGAACTGCGATGCGAAGGATGACGAACGAGGCCGCGGTGAGTGCGAGAAGCGCAAGAACAACCGATCGCGTGGAGAGCGAATGTTTGGTTGGTGGACGCGCCGGACTTGCGGGCATTGGCGGAACTCCCGAATGGATTGGAGGGAGGCCGCCGAGGCAGCGAGAGGAGTGTCTAGATGCGTTCGATGAGTGTGCCGGTGCCCAGACCGCCACCGCAACACATGGTCACGATCGCACGCGTGCCACCGGAGCGCTGCAGTTCGTGCACCGCTTTGGTGATCAGCAGGGTACCGGTGCCGCCGAGCGGATGACCGGTGGCAATGGCCCCACCATTGGGGTTCACCTTGTCGAGATCCCCACCGAGCTCGCGTTGCCAGGCGAGAACGACCGACGCGAACGCCTCGTTGATTTCGAACAGGTCGATATCGTCAAGCGTGAGGCCGCTACGTTCGAGCAGACGCCGAGTGGCGTCGATCGGGCCAGTGAGCATGAGCACAGGATCGACGCCAACAAGGCAGGTGTCGACGATGCGAGCAAGTGGCCGCAGGCCCAACTCGGCAGCCTTCTCGGCGGTCATGAGCAGCACTGCTGATGCCCCGTCGGAGATCTGCGAGGCCGACCCAGCGGTGTGGACTCCGTCGTCACCCATGATGGGCTTCAAACCACCAAGAACGTCGAGGGATGTTTCGCGCAAGCCTTCGTCGCGCGAAACCCGATGGGTAGTTCCGGTGGGCTTGCCGTCCTCGCCGAGATCGGGTGCGTCGACTTCGGCGATCTGAGTTGCGAAGCGATCCTCAGCCCAAGCCTGAGCACCGCGCTGTTGCGATTGCAGACCGAACGCATCGGTATCGGCCCGGGTGACGCCCCACTTCGTGGCGATCCGCTCGGCGCCTTCGAACTGGCTGGTGTACTCGTAGCGGGCGAAATAACTCTTGGGAACAGGGAGACCCATGTCGAGCGAACGCGCGGCGTTGGAACCGATCGGAACTTTGCTCATGACCTCAACGCCACCGGCGACGGCAACATCGACAACACCGGAAGCGATGAGTGCGTACGCCATGTCGGCAGCCTGCTGGCTTGATCCGCACTGAGCATCGACGGTCGTTGCCGCCACTTCGAGCGGAAGACCCGCAGCCAGCCATGCGGTGCGGGCGACGTTGAAGCCCTGCATGCCGATCTGGCTCACGCAACCACCGATCACCTGCCCGACAATGGCCGGGTCGACGCCGGTCCGATCGAAGAGTGCCTTGAACGGCACGCCGAGCAGATCGGCAGAATGCATGGTGGACAGGCCACCGTTACGGCGCCCAACAGGCGTCCGAACGGCATCGACAATCACGACTTCGCGCATGAGACGATGTTACGGGTTTCGGCGGCGGTTCGTGGCAGGTCGAGTCGGTCAGGCTGCGGTTGAATGCTGAGCTTCGGACCGGGAGAGGCCCAGTCGAGATTCACCCAGTCGAGATTCACCCAAGCGAGACTCGCCGGCCCGAGCCAGTGCCTCGCGTGCTTTGGAGATGCCGGCCCGCCCGCGTTCGCACGTGCGCTCATCGAGACGCCACTGCGGGTTGGAGGTGTTGAGGAGTCGCAGTTGTTCTTTCATGTTCGTTAGTTTCCCGGTTGGGTGTGACAGTGCTCTGAACAGGGATTTCATCACCGCTTGGGATCGTCGTCGTGGTGGATCAACGACACGGAGAGCGGCCTGGGGCGCATATGGGCCATCGCCATGCGGTTTACGCTTATCCGCGTGGATGCACCCCAATGGCTCGGACTTCAGCCCACCCATAACCCGATGCGCTGGTATCTCCCGGTGACCCCGGGGATCTGCAGTGGGCTTGGCACGCTGTTTGGCGGTTGTGGCCTCGGTGCAGCGATCGAGGCGCTCGAGCAAGTCACCGAACGTCCGCTCGTATGGGCCTGCGCCCAGTACCTGAACTTCACCAAGCCGCCATCGGTGGTGGACCTCGACATCTACATCGATGCCCATGGGCACACCACGACGCAGGCCCGGGTCACCGGCCGGGTGGGTGACACGGGCATCTTCACGGTCAACGCGTCACTCGGGAGCCGCGACATGGCCGAGGAGGGACAGTGGATCACGGCTCCCGACGTCCCGAAGCCGGCGGACTGTCCGCTCCGCGAATTCCGTTTCGATCCGGGCAGCACTATTGCGAGCCGTCTCGAACAACGTATGGCGATTGAAGCCCCGGGTACCGGCCGCACTGCGTTTTGGATTCGCATGCCGGAACTGCTTGAGATGTCGGCGGCGTCGCTGGCTGTACTCGGCGATTTCGTTCCGATGGGTCTGGGTCAGGCCGTGACCTCGGAGATCAATTCGAACAGTCTCGACAACACGCTGCGTGTTGTGAACATCGTCCCAACGGAATGGGTGCTCGTCGATGTACGCATCGAGGCGGTTGCACGCGGTTTCGGCCACGGCCATCTCTACCTCTGGGCGGAAGACGGAACGCTCATGGGAACGGCTAGTCAATCGGCGATGATCCGACCATGGAAGTGGGACAAATGAGCGTTGTACGCGGCTACGGCCTGACCATTCCGCTCGACCACGCACCGCTGCATGCGCAGAGTGCGTGGATGGGAGAACTCGGTGATCTCGGTTACACCGATGTTTGGTCGGCGGAGACCGATGGAGTCGACGCGTTCACACCGCTCGCGCTCGCGTCCGTGTGGGCTCCTACCCTTCGACTCGGCACTGCGATCGTTCCGGTATTCACACGGGGGCCTGCGCTGATCGCGCAGAGCGCCGCCGCAATGGCCCAGGCTGCACCCGGACGATTCGTCTTGGGACTGGGCACATCGTCGGATGTCATCGTGACGCGCTGGAACGGAATCCCGTTCGAGGAGCCCTACAAGAGAACTCGCGACATGGTCAGGTTCCTTCGAGCGGCATTGAGCGGCGAGAAGATCACCGAAACCTATGACACGTTCGCGATCCGTGGCTTCCGACTGGGCGCAGTTCCGGAACAACCAGTACCAATTCTCGTTGCCGCGTTACGTGAAGGGATGCTTAATCTGGCAGGACGGGACGGCGATGGGGCGATCATCAACTGGCTCTCGGCCGATGATGTTGCCCGTGTGGCTCCGATCGTCCGGGCCCACGGAGACGACAAGGAGATTGTCGCTCGGATTTTCGTAGTTCCGTCCGAGGACACCGACACCGTGCGCGCGCAGGCCCGATACGCGATTGCTGCATACCTCAATGTCCCCGTTTACGCGGCGTTTCACGAATGGCTTGGCCGAGGCTCGCAGTTGGAGGGGATGTGGTCGGCGTGGAAGGCGGGGGACCGGGCCGCCGCACTTGAAGCCATTCCCGACGAAGTGGTTGATGCCCTCATCGTGCACGGCTCGCCCGCGGAGTGTCGCGATCACATCCAGCGTTATGTCGACAACGGTGTGACCACGCCGGTGCTCTCGGTATTAGGAATGGCGGGTGTCGACGTCCGATCGGCGCTTCGTGAACTCGCTCCCAATTCGTGACCAGCACAACCCGGAACGGTTGACGCTCTAGAGCAAACGCAGTTGTTCGGACCGTGCGGCGCGCTCGGTGAGTAAGTCCCAGACGACGCCACCCCTTGGGCCTTTCGTCCAGACCTCGATCGCTTCGAGAGGAAGGGCCCTGATGGCACCCTTCGCGTCGCAAAGGCCGAGGCTGCCGTCAGATTCGCGGCCAAGCACCGTTGCGTTTTTCCACCGTTCGGTGTCGCGGCGCCGGAACCGGACTTTGTCGCCCACGGCCAACCCGAGTTCGGCTAGTCCTGCCGCGGGGTAGGGGCTGGAATCGGGTGTCTTGCGACCAGGTTGTTTGCGGGCCGGGGGCATCAGAGGATTCCTGCGGCGGCTTCGAGCGTGTCGCGTACGACACCCATTCGGTCGGGACCCCACGGCATCGGCATGATGACCGGGACATCAACACCGGCGTCGGCGTACGCCTTGACCGAATCGTGGATGTGTTGGCGGGTGCCGAGAATGTCGATGGCATCGACCATGCGATCGGAAACTGCGGCGAGGGCCGCCTCGCGGTTGCCAGCGGCGTGACATTCGCGGACAGCCGCGACCTCATCAGCGAAACCGGCGCGGGCGAAGTTGGCGGCATACGAATCGACGACGATGTACGAGAACAGATCGCGCCGGGCCAGATCGCGATGGGGCTCTGGATCGGTGACGCCGACATGCACATAGCCGTAGATCGTGGCGTCGCCACCGGCCCGCACCTGTTCGACGGACCAGGGCACGTGGGTTGCCGGCAGATAGTTGAGCAACACACCGTCGGCGAGTTCGCCGGCCATCCGGAGCATCTTGGGATTGAGTGCCGCAAGGATGATCTTGGGCCGACGCTCTTCGAGGCGGACCCCGAGTCGGAAGCCCTTGACGGAGTAGAAGTCGCCGGCGAAGTCGACCTTTTCGCCGCTCAGGCACTCACGCAGGAGCGTGAGGTACTCGCGCATCTGGGCCATGGGGCGGTCGCCATACTCGGCGCCGTGCCATCGGGAGACGACAGCCGGAGATGAGATGCCGATTCCGAGAAGGATGTCGCGATCGGGTTGGAGCGCCTGAAGGGTTGCTGCCCCCATGGCGGCGACGCCTGGGGTCCGCAATTGGATGGCAAGAACGCCGGTGCCGAGGGCGAGCGAAGGCTGGGCTGCACCGATGGCGGCCAGATTTGCGAAGGCCTCGGGGCCAGTGGTTTCGGCGACCCAGAACGAGGAAAAGCCCAGCTCGACAGCCCAATTTGCCCCGGTGAAGCCCGATTGCATGCCGAGCGCCGCGAAACTCGCATAGGTGATGCCCATGTGGGGTGCGGCTGGAGTCATGGAAGGGGACGCTACTGCGGCGGGGTGACAGTGCGAAACGCGAAGTTCATGGAAGAAATCGGGTTATTGACCAACGGATTGCACGCTTGTACCCCTACGATGCGTTGAGCAGTAAAGCAAGAGCGCTACACCCCTGTGGCGCAACAAGAATCACAGCAAAAATCACAGCGCAGCAAAAATCACAGCGAAACCGACAACGAAAACTCACAACGAGACTGACACCGCCGGTTCGCCGGCCACGACAGGAGACACGATGACTGAGACTCACGAACTGGACACGATCACCGAAGCACTGACGATCATCGATCAGGCGCTTGGCGAAATGCTTCATCGCGAACTCGTGAGCACGAACGAGGTCTCCGACCTGCTGCTCGATGTCCGTTCGATCCTGTCGCACGACGCAGGTTTGCTCGTCAAGAACTGATTGTTTCGCTTCTGGTCCGAGCATTCGGCCAAACGAGAAACGAAAAAAGGCGCACGGCCCAGCGGGTCGTGCGCCTTTTTAGTTGTCGTGCACCTTTTTCGTTCTAGATATCTGTCATTGCAGGAGACGTTCGATCGCAGAGAGTCAGCGATCGAGGCTCGTGTGCTTGAACTCGTTGAGCGATGACCAACCGGTGAGCATCTCGATGACCTGTTCGACGTTTCGTCGTGCATCGGCGCCATCGACCGGGAGGTCCATGAGTCGCACGAACGCCGCCTTGCCTTCGGCCATGAACGTCGGGACACCCCAGACATCAAGATCGGTGGCCGCCGTGGTGTGTTCGATGCGGATCGTTTCGAGTGGTCGGCCAGTGGCCACTTCGGCAAAGACGGAATCGACGTCGATCTCATGGGCTCCGAGGATCGTGCGCAGCACCGACTCGTCGCGGAGTTGGGCGCCTTCGGCATGCCGGGCTTCGAACAGCGATCGGTGAACGGCGGGGAAGAGTTCGGGAACGGTGTCGCGCACAACGACGGCGGCCTGAAGCGCCAGCAAACCTGTGTCGTCCTGGGGGCGTTCCCAGATGGGAGCTTCGCCTTCCTCAACATGGATCTGCCCGAGGGAGAACGGAACGAAGGTTACATCCCAATCGGCTCCGTCGAGCAGACCTTCGACAACGTGACTGTGCACGATGCGGGCGAACGGGCAGCGGTAGTCCCACGTGACTGCAAACGAGATGGTCATGTTGATTTGAACCTGTCTGGTTGGGGGAGTATTCCGTTGGGCGCCGTCGGGATGTGGGCTCTGAGCCCGTAAACCCGGTAGCGGTCAGGAATGACGTCGATAGAGCGGCCAGAGTGCACGGGCGACGGCACCGAGTCCGATGCCAACTGCAAGTCCACCCGCGACATCCGAGGCGTGATGGATCTTCACGTGCACGCGGCTGAGGGCGACAAGGCCACCGAGTCCGAAGATCGCCGTTTTGAGGGGGCGCCCAGATTTCTGGGTGAGGAGAATGCCGGCGACCATGGCCGTGCTGGAGTGTCCACTCGGGAAGCTGGTGGTGAGTGGGATACGCATCTTGTGAGGACGTGGTTCCTGCACAACCGGCCGTTCGCGTTTGAACTGGCTCTTGATCACGCCGTTGATGATCACCGATTCAACGCCGAGAGCAGCCGCAAGGCGCCATGCAGCGCGAGCGTCTTCCTCGGACCGGAGACCACGAGCGAACGCCAGTAGTACCCAGATCAGTCCGAAGTCACCGAGCTCGGTGAGGGCGTACATGATCCGGTCGGTCGGTTCAGTGCCGCGGAGCTTGTCGAACCAGCCGTCGACGAGCTCATCGAAGCGGGCGATGGGGCCGAGAACGAGGGATGGCTCGGGTAGATCTGTGGGACTCACGGGCCCGATGCTAGGGGAGCGCTACTGCTGCCCCGTCCGTAAGGGCTGCGGTGGCCGCCTTGGCCTGTTCCCGCAAGGCCTCGGACTCGGCCCGGGCTTTGGAAGGATCGCCCCCGAACTCGGGACACCACTTCTGGTAATCGCACCACGAGCAGAGCTTGGACGGTTTGGGCCGGAAGTCCTCGCGCTCGCAGCCAGTCTCGATAGCGGACCAGACCGCCCGCAGTTTGTTCTCGAGTTGTCGCGTGGACTGGTCGGTCGGGACGGTGTCGATGACAACAGGCTGCCCAAGGAAGAGGAGTTGGACTCTTGCGGGCCGACGACCGAGAACGCGTTCGCACAGCAGCGAGTAGAAGTGCACACCGCCGAGACGGGCCTTCTGGAAAGCGGGAGCTGGTGCCCGACCGGTTTTGTAATCGGTGATGATGAGCTCACCAGCGGCGTTCTCCTCGAGCCGATCAATGATGCCGCGTAGGAAGATGCCGTCAAGATCGAATTCGAGCTGCATTTCGAGGCCGACTGGCGTGATCGTCGACGGGTCTTCGAGCTGGAAGTATTTGTCGACGAGCGATGATGCCTCGGCCATGAATTTCGGTTCGAGCTGATCGTCGAGTGCGAGTTCGATCCACTCGGGATCAGTTTCGATGGCGACCCGCGCCTCGGCCAAACACACCTGGGCGTTTGAAAGGTTGCGTTCGGCCGGATCGAGTGCGAACAGGCGCTCGAGCGCAGAGTGAACGAGTGTGCCTTTGACCATCGCCGCCGTAGGCGCCTGCGGGATGCGATCGATCGAAGCAAACCGGAAGGCGAGGGCACAATCGGTGAACGACGAGACCTTGGATGGTGAGAGCGATGTGGGGAGTTCGAGGGCCATGAACTGAGGCTACGCACCCGCTGCGACAGCCTGCGGCCGAAAAGACGTGCTCAGTCGAGAGCGAAGGCCGCCAGAATCGATTCGGCGACGAGCGGGGGATTCTCGAGCGGCCCGAAATGGCCGAGTTCAGGGTGCGACTCGAGACGACCGGCCGGTAGTGCGGCGGCGATAGGGCGACCGAAGATGGCCGGAACCGTGTCTTCCACTCCCACGGCGATGGTGACGGGGCAACACACGAGATTGAGGGATCGGAAGGCCTGATGGGCGGTCCCGTGGGCATACACCTCGGCTTCGTTGTCCGGCTGGCATTTGAGCGTCACCGTGCCGTCATCAGTCGTGACGAAACCGTGATCGACGTAGGCGCGTAGAGCCACAGCGTCGAGCCCGCTGAACGGCGGCTTAGCCGCGTAGTTCTCGAACGCTTCGTCGTGGCTTGCGAAAGTCGGACGTCGACGTCGAGCTCCGTTCGAAAGTGGGTTGTCAGGCTGGTAACCGATGGCAATCTCCGGAGGCATGACGACAGGCTCCCAGCAGTACATGGAGCGAAAGGTTCCCGGTCTGCGCTGTTCGGCGAGCAGTAGCGCCGCTCCACCTTTGGAATGGCCGACGGCAAACGGTCGCTCCAACCCGAGAGCGTCGACAACGGCCAGGACGTCGTCGGCGAAACCATCCCACTCGAGCGGACGCCCAAGCGGTGCCGTGGAATCTCCGTGCGCGCGCATGTCGATCGAGAAGCGTCGGAATCCGGTGAGATGCGACGCAAGTGGTTCCCACACGAGTCCGTGGAAACCGGTCGCGTGGACGAGTAACAACGGAGGACCGTCACCCCCGAGATCGTGGACTTCAAGTTCCACACCGTCGGTCGAGTCGACCCTCATCAAATCACCTGTCTGTCATCGTCGACCCCACCGGTGTCGATCGGATGGAACCTCAGCCGGCGTCGCCCATGACTGTCTTCACGATCTTGCTGATCTCGCCGCTGGAATCCTCGGGAACGATGTAACCGGTCTCGTCGCGGATGATGCTCAGGTGTTCGGCTACATCTTCGGCGGTGAGATTGGGGTTGTAATAACCCGGGGTCAGGCCGATGAAGAAACGGGAGATGATGCCACCGGCAGCGGAGAAGATTTCACCGGTGGGTTCGCACGCATCCGATGACAGGTACGCCACCAACGGACTGACGAGAGCGGGATCGAGCGCGTCGCCGGCCGCACCGAACATCTCCTCGGTCATGCGGGTGAGGGCGACAGGCGCGATTGCGTTCGCCTTGATGTTGTTCTTGCGGCCCTCAATGGCCAGTACGCGGGTGAGGCCGACAAGGCCCATCTTCGCAGCGCCGTAGTTCGCCTGACCGAAGTTGCCGAGGATGCCGGAGTTCGACGAGGTCGACACGATGCGTCCGTAGCCCTTCCCCCGCATGATCTGGAACGCCGGCTGCGTGACATTGAATGCGCCAAGCAGGTGGACTTGGATGACCGATTCGATCATTGCCTGGTCGAGATTGTGGAACGACTTGTCGCGGAGGATGCCGGCGTTGTTGACGAGAATGTCAACGGTGCCAAACGCGTCGACGGCGGTCTGCACGATGGCCTTGCCGCCCTCGGCAGTAGCGACGGAGTTGCCGTCGGCGACTGCTTCACCGCCGAGATCGAGAATCTCCTGTACGACGCGCTGCGCCGGACCGGCATCGCCGCCTTCACCAGACAGCGAACCGCCGAGATCGTTGATGACGAGCCTGGCGCCACGACTGGCCAGTTCAAGGGCGTGATGGCGGCCGAGGCCACCTCCGGCGCCAGTGATGATGGCGACCTTGCCGTCGAATCCGATGTCAGCCATGAAAATGCTCCTCCTGCGCTGATGCGCTGGAACGATTGTGGGACGGGGGTCAGCGTAGCCAGCGAGGTTAGGGGTGTACCGAATCCGTCCCGAGCCGCTCCATTGGATAGCGTGAGCCTTATGGGAACGTCGATCAGTACAGAGAAGGTCTTCCGCCGCCGCCAGAAGGTGGCCGCTGCCGTCGACATGCCGGGTGTTCCGGTCGGCACGTTCGGCAAGGTCTGGTTCGTTTCCGGAGTCACGTGGATCCGCTATCACGTCGCATTTGAGAATGGCGAGGAAATCGCGAACGTCGACGCGTCCCAACTCGTTGACCGCAAGGCGTGGACCGCTGACCACGCGAAGATCGAACTCGCGGAACGCCAAGCGGCACAGGCTGTCGAACGCGGCGAGCGTCGGGCCGAGTTGTTGGCCAATCTCGCCGACGAGCCCAGCGGGCATTGAACCTCACGCGGTAATACATTCGCTCGGTAAGATATTTGGCGGACTCGTCTCTCGCGAGGATCGACGCGAACCAGATGGAGAACACGATGAAGCTGGGCATGCAGATCGATTACTCGGGGGGCTTCAAGGAGTCGGCGAAGCGAGTTGCCGATTACGAGAAGGCCGGTCTTGATATCGCATGGGTCGCCGAGGCTTACGGCTTCGATGCTGCGACGTTCATGGGTTACCTCGCAGCGACGACGGAGTCGATCACGATTGCCTCCGGGATCCTGCCGATTTACACCCGCACGCCCACGCTGATCGCAATGACGGCAGCGGGCATGGACGCACTGACTGACGGACGTTTCATCCTCGGTCTCGGCGCATCGGGTCCACAGGTGATCGAAGGATTCCATGGCGTGCGTTACGACGCTCCTCTGGGTCGCACCCGCGAGATCATCGACATCTGTCGGCAGGTCTGGAAGCGTGAACGCGTCGAATACGACGGTCGCTATTACACGCTGCCGCTTCCCGCCGACCGCGGAACCGGTCTGGGTAAGCCACTGAAGATCATTGCCAAGCCGGTTCGCGAGGAGATTCCGATCTGGATCGCGTCACTCGGCCCGAAGAACGTCGAGATGACCGCCGAAGTCGCCAACGGTTGGCTACCGATCTTCTTCATGCCCGAGCGTGCCGACGAAGTTTGGGGTGCTGATCTCGCCGCCGGGCGGGCCAAGCGGGCTCCGGAACTCGGCCCCCTCGAGATCGCGGCCGGTGGCCTTGTGGCGATCGGTGACGATGCCGGTGACATCGCGGAACTGTCGCGACCGATGGTTGCGCTCTACGTCGGTGGTATGGGAGCCAAGGGTCGAAACTTCTACAACGACCTCATGTGTCGGTACGGCTACGAGGCTGAAGCGGCCAAGATCCAGGATCTTTACCTCGAGGGCAAGAAGGACGAGGCCGCGGCGATCGTCCCGAAGGAGTTCCTCGAACTCACGAACCTGTGTGGGCCCGAGGGCTTCGTGCGCGACCGTCTCGAGGCATTCAAAGAAGCCGGCGTCAGCGTGCTCAACATCATCCCCGTGGGCGACAACCCGACGGCGATGATCGAAAAACTCAAAACCTGGGTTTCGTAGGTGCTGGGTCAGAGCTTGGCGCCGACCCTCTCGAAAACCGCTTCGGCTTCGGCTACGAACTGACGCACGAGATCTCCTGCGGGGATCAATTCATCGATGGCACCGACGCCCTGTCCGGCCGGCCAGAACTCGCGCTCCGGATCGACCTCTGTGTCGGGACCGGCACCGAGATGGTTCGCTCCGTCTTCCATCGATGCGAGGAGTTGAGCCGGGAAAGGCTTGAGTTCCTCGGGGTGCTCTTCGAAGTGTTGTGTGTAGGCGTTTCGAACGACGCGACACGTCTTGCCACTGAAGGCCTTACTAATGACGGTGTCGTCTTCAGCCATGTCGATCAGACGTTGCTTGTAGCCCGGGGTGCCCCAAGCCTCGGGTGTCGCGATGAAACGCGTGCCAATCCAAACGCCGTCGGCGCCAAGGGTGAGCGACGCAGCAAGTCCTCTTCCGTCGAACAGACCTCCGGCGGCAACGACCGGCACGCGTCCGTCGACAGCATCGACAACCTGCGGAATGAGAGCCATCGTCGCGATAGTTCCTGTGTGGCCGCCCGCTTCGGTTCCTTGGGCGATGACGAGATCACAACCGGCCGCAACGGCAGCAACAGCGTGGCGAACTTTTCCGCACATGGACGCAACGAGAACGTTGTTGTCGTGACAGAGGTTCACGACGTCGCGCGGAACTCCGAGACCGGCGACGAATACACGGCCACCGTGTTCGATGATCGCTCGGACCTGTTCGGGCATGTCGCCGGGAAGCGCGGTGAGGAGATCGACACCCCAGGGTCTCGTCGTGGCGCCAGCCACGAGATCCATCTCGGCGATCATGCGATCGAGCCCCATCGTCGAAGCGCCCATGCAGCCGAAGCCGCCGGCTTCACTCACGGCGGTCACCAGTTCGTGATAGCTCACACCGCCCATTCCGGCGAGCATGACGGGGTGTTCGATTTCGAGAAGTTCAGTCAGTCGTGTCTGCACGGACACCACGGTAGGCGCCCGGCCCGCTCAACATCTTGCGATGCCAGCGTTTCGGTGTGAGAAGCACGGCGCGTGGGTAATCCTCAAACAACCACCGTGCGAAATTGCGGCGCGTCCAGTCAGTGAGACCGGCGATACGTACCGCCCCGCGTGCACCAAGTGGGCTGCGGAGAATGGCCGTCAAACGTTCGGCGAAACGATGATCGACAGCGAGTTCGTTGTGCACCGTCTGCTCGTAGAGGGCGGTTGCTGAAGCGGGATTGTTGCGATGGGCGATGATCGCCTCGGCCGCCCAACGGCCGGTGAGAAGCGCTTGTCCGATTCCCTCGCCGGTCATCGGGTCGGTTGCGGCGGCAGCATCTCCAACGAACAATGCGCGTCCGCTGGTGAGTTGTGTTGAATCGACCCGTGCCGGGATGGGCCACGCGCGATGCGGGCCCTCCGGTGCGGCGTCGGCTCCGAGAAAGGCGCGAATGTGTGGACGAGCCAAGAGATCTCGCCAGACGGCCGCCATGTCGCCGACCTTGTAACTGCTTCCGCGCAAGATGCCGAAGCCCACGTTGGCGACGCCATCGGCGATAGGAAACGACCATGCGTATCCGGGAAGCAGATCCGGTTCGAACCAGATAGCGAGTTCGCTTGCTGCTTCGGGGGACACGCCGGTGAAGTACTGGCGGAATGCGTGCCACTCACCCCGATAGGTCGGATCGTTGACCCCCAGCGCTTTGCGCAGCGGAGACCACATGCCATCGGCGCCGATCACCCACGAGGCATTGATGGTTCCGACGCCGTCAACGTCGAGGCAGAATCCGTCAGTAGTCGCAGCTGCATGAACAAGCGCGGCGTTCTCGTGAATGGTGACTCCGGCTCGGCGGGCCAGCGCGACAAGTTCCGCGTCGAGATCCTTCCGACGGCAGACGGCGGCGAATCGGCCATCGCCCCGCGGCAACGGAAACGTGACTTGGCGGCCACTTGGGGAGCGCACGAGCACATCGTCGACGTCGATCCATGAATCGACGAGTGAGGGATCGAGGCCAAGAGAGTCGAGTTCTCGGAGTGCTGACGTCGTGAGTCCGTCGCCGCAGATCTTGTCGCGGGGAAACGTCGCCTTATCGATCACCAGTACGTCGATGCTGGCGCGCACTAGGGCAATCGCCGCAGCAGTTCCCGCCGGTCCGGCGCCGATGATCGCGACCTCGGTGGTCAACGACCGTGTGGATTGGGGGGCGGAGTCGGTCGGCATTAAAGGAGAAGAATACGACCCCGATTACTGAGGGCCGTAGCCGGGGCGGACTTCACCTGTCTCGAGGGGCCGCATGAGCAAATCGAGAGCGAGCCAGATCGTCTTCGAGAACGGAAGGAAGACGAGAGGCATGATCCCTGCGATGGCGAGGGCCAGCACGATGATCGGGACAATCGGTGGTGTTGGCCAGAAGGCGAGGAACCCGACCATTAGGACGATCATGAGCGCGCCGAAACTAACGATTGTGTTCACCCCGATGTCGCCGGAGAAATGTCCCTCGATGCGTTCGAATCGGAGGTTGCAGCGTGGGCAACGATCGCGGATGCGGAACCAGGTTTCGAAGAGGTGTCCTTGTCCGCATACGGGACAGCGTTTGGTGCAACCCCGAAAAAAGACGCGCCAAGGATGTTCCTTGATCGACAATGCGCCGGCGGGCTTGTCCGATTCGTTTCGGCTCACCATGTGATGTCGGGATCTATGTGAGTGATGTCGATTGGCGAATCGGGAATGATTCCGCTGGCAAGATCGGGCAGGAACTCCCGGAGACGCCGTGGAAGAACCGCGTCGTCCGACGCAAGGAGATTGTCAACGCTCCACCAGTCGTGGCCCTTGAACGCCATCACCTCGAATGCTTCGAGTCCGCCAGGGGTGAGGGTGGCGAGATCGATGCGATCCATCCATGCGACGTGAACGTGTTCGTGCTGATCAAACTTCCAGCCGGCAAAGGTGAATCGGGCATGTTGTGTCCAGACGCAGGGACCGATCTCCGCGTCGCGGATCCCGGTTTCTTCAAACAATTCGCGGCGGGCAGCGTCTGCACTTGATTCACCCTCGTCGATGCCGCCACCGGGAATCTCCCACCAATGGCCCTTCGATGAGTCCGCGGGGTCGCGCGCCTGAAGTAGGAGTACGTGTCCGTACTGGTCGAGTACGACGACTCGGGCGGCGGTTCGCCGCAGAACCCAATCGGCCATGTCAGTCGCTCCAGTGCATCCATCGTCCATGAGGATGGACGAATGCCAGTATTCGGGATTCACACATGCCGCCGCTCCAGCGACGCATTGCGAGAATTGTGGATGTCCCATCGTTCACACTGGCGCCCTCCGGCAGATCCTCAACTACCGGGCTCCACGGAGTAAACCGTGGCTCTTCGAGGGTGATGAACGCCAGATCGCGCCGGGCGCCAAGGTCGTCAACATCACGGAGGATCTGCTCCCTGCCCTCGGTGGGAATGTAGGCAAGTGCCCATGTCGCGATGACGATTGGCACTATCCCTTCCGGAACCGCAGCCATGACCTCAGCGAGCTCCGTTACCGCGTCGCCGCGACGAATCGGTGGCGGAGTGGCTCCGACGAGTTTGATCGCGGCGGCGAGTCGCTCGGGTCGGTCGGGGACGCCGGGCCATAGGCAGGCCTGGAGCCATCGTGATTGCTCGGGATCGGTTATGTCGATCGGCGCCGCGTCGATGCCGACGCGTGCGGCAATGGCGAGATCGGGTTCGAGGAGCGGGACGTCGAGATCGCCGCGCAGTTCGCATGAAAGTCGCACGGGTGAATCGGCAGGTCCGGTGGAACAAGTGACGTCTGCGCCGCGCGTGTACTCGATTCGGTAGGAATCAAAGGCGAGATTGAGGCCCGCACTCGGGCCTATTTCGATGAGTCCGATCGGTCGTGAGTCGCCGGCAGTGCAACGAGCGACTGCGGCGGCGATCGCAGCGCTGCGTCCGACCTCGTTGGTTTGTACCGAGTGGGTGCGCATCCGCTCAGCGATTGCGTTCCGATCGTTGGCTATGAGTTGGAAGAAGGGAGCGACTGGGTCGGCATTCATGTCGCCTCGGTAAATCGCGGCGATCGGACTTGTCGGTTGGGAAAGGATGACGTCGTGCGTGGCGGCGAAGAACAAAACCGGAAGGCGACCGCGCCGGGCCGTCGGCGCCGCCGAGTCGAGTACGAAGGTGAGCACGTCGTGATCCTGGGCTACGGCCAGCGCGAGCTTCTCGTAGATAGGGCTGTATCCAGCAAAATCGGTGTGAGCCAACGATCTGAAGAGCCTGGCCAGCTCATCGATCACATCGTTGTTGTCCACTTCGTCAACGATACCCGGCCACCACTCGTCAGAACTGTGGGGTTGGCAGCACAATGGGGGAATGTCACCTTCCGCTACCACCATGTTGCGGCGGGGCTGCGCCCGACGCTGTGCGGTCTGCGGCGGAGGAAGTCTCTTTATGCATTGGGTACAGATGGTGCCTGAGTGTCCCGGGTGCGGGTTCGTTTTCACTCGGGCCCCTGGTCAGTGGCTGGGCTCGTGGTTCCTCAACGTGTGTCTGGCCCAGACCGTCGTGTTTGCGGTCCTCGCCATCGGCGTCGGATTCACCTGGCCTGATCCGCCCATCAAGGCGATCGCCGTACTCGCGGTCGTCGCCGCCATTGTTCTTCCACTGGCATTTTTTCCATACTCGCGGACGCTGTGGGTCGCCATTGATCTGGTGATGACGCCGCTTGCGTTCGACGATGGCGTGCTGCCGGGATTCATGCTCGAAGAGGATTACGAGGCATTCCGGCGGGAGAAGGAACCCCCGGGTCCGGATCTCTAGACCTTGTCAGGGAAGCGGAACGGGAACGGCGGTTGTCGCGGGCGACGTGTAGGGAACGATCGTCACGATAAAGGTTGCGGTCAGGGTGGGATCCTGACCGGAGGAACCGATGCGGCTGTAGCGGAACCGCAAGGTTGTCGAACCGAGTCCGCGCGCTGCGAACGAAATCACCTGCACTAGCGGGGCCGGCGCAGCAGGGATGGAGAGAGAGGTAGTGGTGGGACCAGTCGCCAACGGGGACACCGTCGTTGTCGTCTGCAGCGGGATCGATGCGAGAAGTTTGGGATCATCGCGAAACTCCGATCCGAGTGGGGCGAGCAGTACTTGATCGACAGGCTCGCTGGTCCAGTGCCAACCGGATTCCGGATCGGACGGGAGTGCGATGGCAAATCGGCGGCTCAATCCGACGCTGATCGGCACACGAGGATCGGAATGAAGGGGATAGTCGAGACCGGGAACCACAGTGACTGTTGTCGTCGTGGTGTCGATCCCGGCTGACTGGTCGGACCCGCCACCGCAGCCAACTGCAACGACAGCGAGAACCACGGTGAACGCCAAGGCGCTCAGGATGGTTCTCGGTGTCAGGGTGAAACTCATCGACCTGAGACTACGGGGCGACCGGGCGAGTCCAACTACACCGGTGGTTCGGGATCCGATGGCGGGTTCTCCTAGTGGGGTTCGGCCCATCTAAAGTCACCTTTTGTGAACTTTGACGAGAGCCCAGAAGAAGTCGCCCTTAGGACCGAGATTCGATCGTTCCTCGAGGCGAATGCCACGCTCAAGACCGGAACCGATGCTGATTGGTCCCGCGGACCGGTCGACGATTCTGAAGAGGCCGCCGTTGCCTATCTCGATCGTTGTCACGCATGGCAAAAGGTCCTCTATGACAACGGATGGGCCGGCATCACTTGGCCGAAGGAATTCGGAGGGCGCGGAGATTCGGCTTCGGTAGCAATCATCTTCGGACAGGAGGCGTCGAAGTTCGACGCAACGGCCGGCTTCGGTGGTGCGGCACAGTCGTTGGTCGGTCCGCCGATCATGCGTCACGGAAACGTCGAACAGCAGAAGCGATTCCTTCCCAAGCTCCTGAGCGGCGAGGAGAAGTGGTGCCAACTCTTCAGTGAGCCGGGCGCCGGCTCGGATTTGGCCGCCCTCGGAACCCGCGCGGTGCGCGACGGTGACAGTTTCATCGTGAACGGTCAGAAGGTCTGGAACTCAGAAGCGCAGCACGCCGACTGGGGCATCCTCATCGCTCGGACCGATCCCGATGCTCCCAAGCATCGTGGTGTCACGTTCTTCCTCGTCGATATGAGCACGCCGGGTATCGACGTGCGCCCATTGCGCCAGTCGACCGGACAATCACATTTCAATGAGGTTTTCTTCAACGATGTCGTGATTCCGGTTGAGAACGTCGTCGGTGAGATCAACGGCGGTTGGTCGGTCACCCGCACGGTGCTCACAAGCGAAGCGGGCATGATCGGTTCGGGGCAGGGTGGAGCATCGTCGTTCGACGCACTTCTCGCGACTGCCCGCGAGTTCGGCCGCACCGACGAGACCGTCATTCGCGAACGTCTGGCCGACATCTATGCGCGCGAACGCATGCTCCAGTTGATGGGCCTGCGCATGCAGTCGTTCATTCTGAACGGACGCGGCAATCCTCCGGATCCGTCAGTCATGAAGAACTTCATGGTGCAGTCGGCGGAACGCAAATATGACCTCGCCATGGAAATCGAAGGCGCGGCCGGAATGCTCGATCGCGCTGATGCCCCTGAGTCCGGTTTCTGGCAGCAGGCGATCATGGGCCAGTTCGGTTCCCGCATCGGTGGAGGAACGAGCGAAGTCCACAAGAACATGATTGCGGAACGCGCTCTGGGCCTGCCCCGCGATGCATCACCCGACAAGGACCTTCCCTGGAAGGAAATCCTGAAGGGTTGAAACGCTGATCCCTAGAGCCCGAGGACCCGCTTCGCGTTCTCACGAAGGAACTTCGGCCACACCTCGTCTTTGAACGGGACTTGCTGAAGTTCGTCGAAGATCCGGTCGTAGCTGAGCCCGGCGGGGAAGTACCCGGCGTACATGATCTTGTCGGACCCGCGTGAGTTCGCGTAGTCGATGATGTTCTTCGGGTAGTGCTTCGGAGCGAATGCTGATGTTGAGTAATAGAGGTTCGGCCACTTCAGCATGAGCTTCATTGCCAGTTCGGTCCACGGCTCTGCGCCATGGCGCATGACGAAGGTGAGCTCGGGGAAGTCATACATAACTTCGTCGATGAGCTCGACGTGCTGGGGGGCGAACGGAACACGTGGGCCCGGGATACCAACACAGACGAAGATCGGAAGTCCGAGTTCAACGCAAAGGGCGTAAAACGGATACATCTTCTTGTCGTTGAGCGGCACGCGGTATCCGGCCGGGAAGGTGCTGACAGCCTTGAGCCCGATTTCGGAATGGATCTTGCGAATGCGGTTGATCGCAACCATCACGTCGTTCGGATCGAATTCGAGGCATGTGATGAAACGATCGGGATGTTCGGTCAGAGCGCGCAGGCAGTCGGGATTGTCGGGGTTGTAACCGAGCATCGCCGTCTCGATGTTGTGGCGGTCGAGGTTGTCGACAAGAAGAGCAACGGGGTCGACGCCTTCATCGGTGTCGGGCGGAACGTCTTTGAACATGTACTGCGCCGGGAAGCGGAAGCCCTTGGACTCGTCGTCGCGAAGGTGAGGGGCGAGGAATTTGTAGACCTCTTTGCGATTTCGGCTCGGCATGCCGACAAACGTCTCGATGACCTTGATGTCACTCGGAAATCCCATGACCTTGATGCCCCTTTGTCTTGTTCGCTTACGAGAAGGGAATCTAGGACATGGATGAGCCCTCGGTTTCCAGGGCGGTATAGGCGGTGCCATAGCGATGTCGGAACAGGAGGTGAGCCACAAGTCCGGCCGGAATTGGGAGCCAGTAGGAAACGACTCGGTAGGCGAGCGTTGCGAGGAGAGCATCCTCACCGGGTACGCCAGCAATCACCAGCATCGCTGTGAGTCCGGCTTCGACGAAGCCGATGCCGCCCGGAGTGAGCGGAATCATTCCGAGGAGCGCGGCGGCTCCGTACGCAAGAAGGACGAGGCTCAATCTTGGGCGGACGCCCACCGCCATAAGGGCGGCAACGAGCGCGAAATAGTCGAGGAGCCAGTTCCCGACTGAGGCGGCGAGAGCCCGCTTCCAACGTGCGCCGAGCCCGCTAACCATCTCATCGCGCTGGTGCATGATGCTGTCCGCGGTCGGGGGATTAGCCCGGTGAATGCGGTGGTAGATCGCTCCGAACAAGCGCTCGATGAATCTTCCGAAGATGCGGATCGGTTTGTCGTAACGAACGAGGGAGAAACCGAAACCAAACAGCAAGATGAACAGGATTGCCCCACCCCACGCAACGCGGTCAAGGCCGCTGGGTACGGGGGCGCCGACGATCGAAAGAAGAAGCGCAAGTATCGGGAGGCAGAACAAAACGCCATTGGAGATAATGGCGTTAGCGGCCAGGGCGGCGCCGGCCGATCCCTTCTCGACACCGGAAACCGAGAGCATCCGGAATCCGGTTGCCGCTCCGATTGCCGCGCCGCCGGGCACCGTTTTCGAGACAGCGTTTGAAACCAGTTGCGATGTGCCAGCCACGAACCATGAAACCTGGGGAAGGGCGACCCTGGTTAGCGACCAGGTACAGGCGTAGGAGCCCGCCTCAAGAACGAGCATGACCCCAAACCAGAACGCGCTCACACTGCGCAATCGCGGCGCGGCATCCCACATGTCGAGTAACTGGGGGGCCAGGCCGTAGAGGGCAAAGGCCGCGACGGCGAGGAACAACAGCCGTCCCACGACGCGTAGTGGCGAAATTCGCCGTGCTGCGAGCGCATCGGCAGATTCGTCGGCCGATGGCGGCCCCAGATCGCCGGCGGGATTCAGCCGAGAACGCCCTTCTCGCGCAGCGCAGCGATGCGGGCGCTGTCGTATCCAAGGAGCTCGCCGAGGATTTCGTCACTGTGTTGACCGGGGGTCGGGGCCATGCCCGGATCGGCAAGCTCCCGGTTGACGATCTTCACGGGGATCGGAAGCATGTCCGCCCCATGAGTTTCCTTGGGAAGCCATGGCATGCGATCAAGGAACTGCGGATCGTTCGCGAGGGTCTCTGGCGTGTTGACCGGCGCAAGCGGAGTGTTGAACTCGCCGCCGAATGCCATCCATTCGACAGATGTCTTCGTCTTGAAGATGACGGTCAGTTCGTCAAGCAGTTCGCGATTTCCGCGAGCGTGACTTGCGTACTTGGTCCCCGGGAACTTCTCGAAGAGATCGGCGCGGTCGATGCCATTGCAGAAGTTCTTCCAGAACTCCTGCTCGGAGGCCATAAACAGGATGTGGCCGTCGGAGGTTTCGTACATTTGGTAGCGAACGCCCTCCTTCATTCCGGCCGTGCCGGGAAGGCGACGCTCGAAATCGTCAGCCGCGTTTCCGGTGACTTCGGACTCGGGACGCTCGTAGGCACGGTAGGTCTCGCTGCGGAGCCAGTCGACAGCGGCGGCGGCATCGGACTGTGCAACTTCCATCTGGCAACCTTCACCGGTGGCTCGGGCGTGAAGGATGCCGGCGAGGATGCCGACGGCACCAAATAGCGGCCCGGCGTTGATGCCGACCGAGACGTGCTCCGGGATGTAGCAGTAGCCCTCGTCGTCGTATGCGGGGGGCACGATGCCGGCCCACGTGTCGTAGGCGATTCCGTGGCTGGGGAGGTCGCGATATGGACCGGTCATTCCGTATCCACTGATCGTCATGAAGACGATTTTCGGGTTGATCTTGCGGAGATCCTCAAATCCGAGCCCGCGTCGAGCGAGTGCTCCGGGTCGCATTGCTTCGACGACGCAGTCGGCGTCGGCGACGAGTTCCTTGAAGGCTTCGACGCCCTCATCGGTTCGGAGGTCCAGCACGATGCTTCTCTTGCCTCGGTTGGCATGAAGAAACAGCAGTGAGGTTTCTTCGACGATGGGCCAGGTCATCTGACGGCCGTAGTCGCCGCCGGGCGGTTCGACCTTGATGACGTCGGCGCCGAGATCGACGAGATTGGTGGTGATGGCAGCGGGTCCGAGCATCGAGGCTTCGATGATTCGTACCCCGGCGAGGGGAGCAATCAGTGTCATGTCACTAATCTGCCACGCGGCTACCCCTGCCGTCATCCCGCGATGCTGTCGCTGCGGTCCGCATGGTGCTCGGGAATGGGGCATGATTGGGGCTCTAGGGCCAGCGGCCGAATCGAGAAGGGGACGGATATGCGAGTAGTTGTCGACTTCGACTTGTGTGAAAGCAATGCCGTCTGCATGGGCATCGCACCGGAGATCTTCGAGGTGCGTGACGACGATTTCCTCTATGTGCTCGACGAGAACCCGTCGGAGTCGATGCGGGCCAAGCTCGAAGAGTCGGTGCAGCGTTGCCCAAAGCAGGCGATCTCCATCGTCGAGGACTGACAGCCCAGCTTCGGGCCTCAGCTGTCTGCATCATCTATGAGTAACCCAGTAGTCGTCGTTGGTGCGTCCCTCGCGGGTATGCACGCGGCCCGGACTCTTCGCCTTGAAGGCCATGACGGACCGATCGTCGTCCTTGACGGGGATTCGAATCGTCCGTACGACCGTCCGCCGCTGTCGAAGCAGATCCTTTCGGGTGAATGGGATCCGGAGCGGATCGTCCTTGCGGCCGCCAACGAAGATCTCGGTCTCGACATGCGTCTCGGTGTTCGGGCGACTGGCCTTTCGCTTGCTGACCGCATCATCGAAACGCTTGCCTCCGATGGCAGCACGTCGGCAATCACCTTCGACGGTCTCGTGATCGCCTCTGGTGCGGCGGCACGTCGACTTCCCGGCTCCGACGGTGTCGCTGGCGTCCACGTAGTGCGCACCCTTGACGATTCGATGGCCCTTCGGTCCGAGCTTGAAGCAGGGCCAGCGCGGGTCGTCGTCATCGGCGCCGGTTTTATCGGCTCAGAAGTCGCGTCCGCGTGTCGTAAACGTGGGCTTGAGGTCACGCTGGTTGAAGCTATGCCTGTTCCCCTCGAAAGGATTCTGGGCGTCGAGATGGGTGCCGTGTGCGGTCGTGTCCACATCGAAAACGGTGTCGACCTTCGGCTCGGAACTGGTGTCGATCATCTCGAAACGGTCACGGCATCAGATGGATCACTGCGCGTGGTCGGCGTGGCGCTCACCGACGGAACAACGGTTCCAGCCGAGGTGGTCGTGATCGGTATTGGAGTTTCCGTCAACACCGGTTGGCTCGATGGATCGGGTCTGAATCTTGAGAACGGCGTCGTGTGCGACAACACACTGCTTGCGGCTCCCGGCGTCACTGCGGCCGGCGACATCGCCCGGTATCCGAGCGAGCGTTTCGGCGAGATGTTGCGAGTCGAGCATTGGGAGCATGCGATCCAAGGTGGAGAGGCGGCTGCTCGCCGACTCCTCGCCGAACAGCGCGGCGAACCTGGAGCGATCTTCGATCCTGTGCCGTGGTTCTGGAGTGATCAATACGATCGCAAGATTCAGTTGGCGGGTCGCCCGGCGCCGACAGACAATTTCTCTGTTGTCCACGGGAGCACGGAAGAATTCCGGTTCGTGACGCTCTACGGTCGTCAAGGCCGACTCGTCGGCGTGCTTGGAATGAACCGACCCCGTCACGTGATCCAGTTGCGAGGACTCCTTGAAACGGGAGCAAGCTTCGACGATGCCTGTGCAAAGGCCGCCGAACTCTGATGGCGGGTGATCGGGAACAATCGGAATCGGTCGATCTCCTCGACGACTTCGGAACAATCGTCGGCGTGACAACGCGGGCGGAGATGCGTGATGCGAATCTCCTGCACCGCTCGGTCTTCATCGCCGTTGTCAACGACGCCGACGAGTTGCTGGTTCACCTTCGTGCGGACTGGAAAGACCTCTGGCCGAGTTCTTGGGACATTGCGGTCGGTGGCGTTGTCGGAGCCGGTGAGGCATGGGAGACAGCAGCAGCACGCGAGTTGGCTGAAGAGATCGGTATCACAGCCGAACTTGGCTATCTCGGCGAAGGCACGTACGAAGATGATCATGTTCGTGAGATCTCCCGCATCTATCACGCCCGTTCTGAAGGTCCATTCACCTACGACGACGGCGAAGTGGTTGAGGCGGCGTGGGTCCCCATCGCATCATTGCGTGACTGGCTTGAGGGACGTCCTGTCTGCCCAGACAGCATTGCGCTCGTACTGCCACGCCTTGATGCTCCCTAAGTCACCAACGTCTGACCGAAGCGAGATGGCCTATGACTGGTAGCGCGTTCTTGTTGCTGGCGCTGACTGCCGTTGTGGCGGTGGCCGATTGGTTGGCCGCATCGGCGAATCGTCGCGGCGCCGAATACGTCCTGAAGCCGCTCACGATGGTCGGGTTGATCGCGGTGGCGCTCACTCTTGATCCCTCAGACGACCTCGCCCGCTGGTTGGTGGTGATTGCGCTGGTGTTCTCACTCGCCGGTGACACTTTTCTGATGCTTCCAGGCGACCTCTTCGTACAGGGCCTCGGATCATTTCTCATAGCGCATGTCATCTATGTGGCTGCATTGGTAGCTCTGGGTGTAAGCGTCGGCGGACTCTTGGTCGGACTTCTGATCGTGGCTCTCGCCGGGGTAGTCATCGGAAGGCGAGTAATTCTCGGTGCCGCTGCGGCTGATCGTGCACTAGCCGTGCCAGTTACGGCCTACATGGTCGTGATCTCGTTCATGGTCATGACGGCGTTCGCCACGGGCCTGTTCTTCGCGATTGCAGGAGCATTGCTGTTCTTCGTCAGTGACGCTGTTCTCGGTTGGTCACGCTTTGTGAAGGATTTTTCAAAAAGCCACACGATCGTGATGGTGACGTACCACCTCGGGCAGGCCGGCCTAGTGCTTGCGCTCATCTGACTGGGGTTACGCAGCGTTGTGTGCTGTTACGCCGCCTATCGCTCCGGTCGAAGCCGATGAGATAGCAACTCTTTCGGCAGCAATGGATAATCGCACGCGCTGAATACTGAGTAACCACTACAGCCCTACCCGTCCGCCGATGACCGCGCAGGTAGCCTGACCTTGTGGCAATCACGTACCAGCGCGCACGGGCAGCCGTGATCGCCTCGCCAGAACTACGACGATGGTCGATCAAAGCCCGGCGAATCGTCTACGGCGATCCGACGCCTCAGGAGATTTCGTTCCACGACCGTCCAAAAGCGCCCACGGCCGAACCGGAATCTCGACGCCTTTGGCAGACGGGCCTTGCGGCGCTTTCCGGATTGCTCGGAAGCCTGATCATCGCGGCGTCGGCGCCGTCATGGCGTTGGGCGGTGCCTTCGTGGCGACTCTCGATCCCAGGGATAGCGCAACCGGGATCCACCACTCAGTCCACGACCTTCTTCCTGATCGGACTCATCCTTCTCGCCGCCGGTTGGCTCGGGCTCATTTATCGAGCCGGTCGTCCGGGCGATCCCCGGCGGGTACTTGTCATTGTCGGAATCGTCATCGCCATCTGGGCGATTCCTGTGTCGCTTGGACCGCCGCTGTTGTCGAACGATGTGTATAGCTACGTCGCTCAGGGTGAAATGGCCAGCCGTGGGCTTGATCCAAGTTCGGTCGGTCCGGTGGCGCTAGGACGCGGGGATTTCACAACCGCCGCCGATCCTGTGTGGCGGCCAGCACCGGCCCCCTACGGGCCGGTAGCGGTAGCAACGAGCCGCGCTGTGGTCGAGCTGTCAGGCCATAACGCGGCGACGTCAGTTTGGGTTTACCGACTCGTTGTTCTCCTCGGCGTGGCCATGGCCGCGGTCGGTGTGTCACTAATCGCTTCGCGTAACGGACTCGCTCCTGCCGTGGCGGTAGCGATAGGAATCGGCAATCCGATTGTGATTCTGCATTTGATCGGTGGGATACATAACGACGCTCTGATGTTCGGACTGCTGGCTCTCGGCCTCGCCGTGGTCCAACGCGACCGGCTTGTGTTGGGTGTGGCGCTTCTGACAGCGGCGACGGCGGTCAAGATTCCTGCAGCGGTTGCGCTGGTCTATGTGGGCTGGTGCTGGCGGGGATCGATCGCCACAGTTCGAGAACGCATCACCACGACGGCCTCTGTGCTTCTTGCGTCCGTCTCCGCGATCGTTGCAGCGTGTCTTGTTGTCGGTCTGAGTCCGGGATGGATCACGGCCCTCAAGAGCACCGGCAAAGTGAACGACACATACTCGCCGACAACGAAGATCGGGTTCAGCATCGCCGAGATCCTCAACGCCGTCGGACTAAATGTCGATGGGTCGACGTTTGCGGCGGGTGTGCGCGCTCTCGGTCTGCTCGCAACGGTGGTTGTGGCCATGGTGATGCTGCTGCGGAGTCCGCGGATCGGCTACATCAAGGCGACCGGCGTGGTGCTCGTCGCCTATGTCATTCTCGGTCCGGTCATCTGGCCCTGGTATTTGCCGGCCGGTTTCGCCCTGTTGGCCGCATGTGGTCTCGGCCGCTATCGACCGTCGTATCTCGTCGTTTGCATCGCTGCGAGTTGGTTTGTGTGGCCTACCTCGGTCCTGTCCATCCAAGGTTTCGGTGGGGGATACCAGCATCTACGGGGCCTCGGCGTTGTCCTCCTCGTGATGGGACTCGCGTACGGAGCACAGCGCCTTGCCAGCAGATGGGAAGCGAACCATTGGGGATCGCAGTTGGCTGAGGAATCGGCAGCCTCGACGAACGAAACCGTGAGCGCCTAGTGGCTACTGCGACGATCTTCCTCGCGGATTCCTCGGTCGACACGGACGATTTCGGTGAGATCAGCCGTGCGCTTAGTGATCCTGACGCTCTCGTCTGGATCGACATCTGTGGCCCGGATGAGGGAGAGCTCGAACCGCTCGTTGATGTCCTGGGGCTTCACGAACTCGCGGTGGAAGATGTCAACAAGCACGGGCAGCGGGCAAAACTCGACCGTTTCCCCTCACATGCATTTCTTGTTGCCTACGCACGCGCCGAAGACGGTGACATGTCGGAGGTCGACTTCTTCGTTGGCGCGAACTGGTTGCTCACGGTGCGTGAACTCAACGACCACGGCGAATCGTTTCCAATCGACGGGGCTCGGGCGCGCTACGAGCGCACGCGTCAGGTCGATCGAAAGGTTGGCTATCTCCTTTACACACTCATGGATTCGCTTGTCGATGGTTACTTCTCCGAAGCGGACAAGGTCGAGGATCGACTCGAACTGATCGAGGAAGATCTCTTTGAACACGGACCCCCGGCGGATGGATCTCTTCAGCAGGAATTGCTGACGCTGCGGAGGGAACTCATCGTGTTTCGTCGTCGCGTCGTGCCGCTACGCGACGTGGTGCTCTCACTGCTCCGCCGCGAGATCCCGTGGATCGAGGAACAAGCGATCCTGTACTTCGAGGATGTTCTTGATCACTTGCTCAGAGTTACCGATCAGATCGACACACAGCGAGAACTGATGGGCAACGTTGTCGATGCGAGTCTGGCCCTCTCATCGAACCGGATGAACGAGGTCATGAAGAAGATGACCTCGTGGGGCGCGATCCTGATCGTTGCGACGCTTGTGGCCGGAATCTACGGAATGAATTTCCAGAACATGCCCGAACTCCGTTGGAAGTACGGATACTTCATGGCGCTCGGGACGATGCTGGCGACAACGGGAACCCTCTATCTGTATTTCAGACGGAAGAAGTGGCTCTAGCCCGCTAAAGCGTTCAGCCGTGCAGGAGGCGGGCTGAGAGCCGTCTCGATTCGCGTGAGCGAAGCGCGACGTTCACCTCAAGTCGTTCGAGATGCTGGGCCACGATCTTGTCGCCCTGAGGAACCGTGTGGGTCTCGAAAAATACAAGGACCTCTGCTGCTGTCGACGGGAGCGAGAGGGAGCGGATTCCCTCGAGCAAGCGCGAGATTGAGTTGGACGGGAAGCGCTCATTGATCGTGTCCCATTCGCTCGCGATGAAGAACCAGGCCAGTTCGCCGCATTCGCGGTTGTTGAGAGCCCGGCGCAGGAGTAGAGGAGCGTTCTGCGTGCGAATGTCGTCGGTGATGCTCATCGCGAGGATCCGACGAAACAACTCAGGATCACTGAAATCAGCGAGAGCGCCGAGGAATCGTTGTTCCTCCTGCGGCGTGGAGGCCGCGGCCATCCTCCCAACAAATTCGTCGAACTCGGCAGGAGTGCCTGAGGCGGCGACAATGTTCACCGCGGCAGCAATGAGGGCCGGGTCGGGTTCGATCAGACCGGAATCAAGAAGAACTCGTGCTCGCGCGTGTGCATCCGGATCATGCCCGAGTGTCCCGCGCGCTTCGAACAACACGCCGCGCAACGCACGGTCACGGTCGCTTTCGGCGGGGGAGGGAACATCCCCGAGTCGGGCGACGGCAGGAGCGAGGAGAGACCTGATGCGCTTACGAAGTGCGTCATGGGCGTCACCATCGACGATGCGATCGAGGGCTCCCAACCCGCCGATGATTCGTTGCCATACCGAGAGGTCCGTCTCGTCGACAAAGGCTTCGGCCGCCTCGATGAAGTCGATTGCCTCGAGGTCGCCGGCGAGCACGCCGGCCCAGATGTCGTCGATGAGTCCGTAACGTTCAATCGGGGAGAGATCGTTCTGGGCGTGGGCAACGAGGGCGGCGCGTAGATCAGGTGAGTAACGGGCCCGATAAAAACCAGTTCCTTCGGTGTTGATGAGAATCCATTCAACGGGTTCGATCAGGGCGATGTCCATGCTTGGCTGATCAAGCAGAACGCGCTCGAAGGTGATGACCCCGTCGGTCAGGGAGCGCTGCGAGAAGATCAACGGCACCGCCCACATCGAGGTGTCGTCTTTGGCAGGCAGGATGTGCTCGCCATCTCCGAGATCGCCGGCGTAGCCAAAACGGTGTTGAGTGAGTCTGAGCGTGCTGCCGTCGTTCACGAGGTCAGCAGAAATCGCAGGGAATCCTCCCTGGAAGATCCACGTGTCCATGATGCGGCGAACCGGCTCGCCGGTGGCTTCCTCGATCGCGTCCCAAAGATCTGTGGTCTCTGTCGTCCCGTGGGCATGGCGCTGCAGGTAGAGACGGATACCGGAACGGAACGCTTCCTCGCCGAGGAACTGTTCGAGCATGCGAACGACGGCGGCACCCTTTTCGTACGTGAGGATGTCGAACATTCCCTCGGCGTCGGCAGGGGAGATGACGGGATACTCGATGGGGCGGGTGTTTGTCAGGGCATCGGTGTCGAACGCCGCTGAACGCGAAAGGCCGAAGGTGACCCATCGTTCCCACTCGGGACGGAATGCGTCAGTGGCCAGCATCTCCGCAAATGTCGCGAATGCTTCGTTAAGCCAGATCCCGTTCCACCATTTCATGGTCACGAGATCGCCGAACCACATGTGGGCGAGTTCATGGTTGATGACGTCAGTGACGTTAAGCAGCTCGGCTTGGGTGGTGGTGGTGGGGTCGACCAAGAGGAGAACTTCGCGGAACGTGACACAACCGAGGTTTTCCATGGCGCCGAAAGCGAAATCGGGAACGGCAACAAGATCGAGCTTGTCGCCGGGGTACGCGATCCCGTAGTACTCGGTGAAATATCGGAGGCAGAACGCACCGACCTCGAGTGCATAGGACGTCAGGTGCGCCTTTCCCCTAGGGAAGATGACTCGCAAGGGGGTTCCGTCGACATCGACGACATCGGTTGCTTCGAGCGGGCCGACGATGAACGCAACGAGGTACGTGGACATCTTCATGGTGTCGGCAAAACTCACAACGTGCTTGTCGCGGCGATCGGGATGTGGGCTCCTGCTGATCTCGGCCGCATTGGAGACAGCGAAAAGATCGGCGTCGACGATCAGCGTGATGCCGTAGGTGGCTTTGTGGGCGGGCTCGTCCCAACAGGGGAATGCCCGTCGTGCATCAGTGGCCTCAAATTGAGTCGTGGCGATCGTCTGCTCGACACCGTCAATGTCGGTGAAGGTCGAACGGTAGAACCCGCGCAGTTTGTCGTTGAGCGTGCCGGCGAATTCGATGGCGAGGATGACTTTGCCGGCTGCAATCTTCTGGCCGAAGGTGAACGTAACCCGCTCGGCATCGTCGTCGAGTGCGATCGTCATTGCCGGGTGTCGGACGCCGTCGGCGGTAGTAACCGATGCCGACGCGAACGAGAGATCGATTGCGTTGCAGCAGATACTCGACGTCGCTGAGATGACATCCAGATCAATCTCGCAGTGGCCGATAAATCGAGCCTCATCAAGATCGGGTTCGATAGTCAACCGGTAATGGATCGGCTCGACTCCGGCCGGGAGCCGGTAAGGATCAACCGCCGTCGGATCGTCGAAATCGGGCTCGGCAGTGGGGAGTTCACGTTCGGTCACGCTCTCAGCGTAGGGTCGCTCACGTGAGCACGCTGCAACCTCTTTCCGGCCGGACATTCGACGTCGTCTGCGTGGGCAACGCCATCGTCGATGTTCTGGCCCACACCGACGACGCGTTCCTCGATCGCCATTCAATGGTGAAGGGTTCGATGCAACTGATCGAGCCGTCGCTGGCTCGCTCGATCTACGACGAGATGCCTCCAGCAATCGAGATCTCCGGCGGATCGGCGGCGAACACCGCAGCAGGCATAGCTGCGTTGGGAGCGAAGGCTGCATTCGTCGGCAAAGTCGCCAACGATGAGCTCGGGCGGGTCTTTACCCACGACATCAACGCTGCCGGAGTGTCCTTCACCCCTGCACACGCGACCGGCGAACAACTTGCGGCCGGCACGGCACGTTGCCTGATTCTCGTGACGCCCGATGCGCAGCGGACGATGAATACCTCGCTTGGCGTGGCCGGATTCCTTGAGCCCGCCGACATCGACGAGGAACTCCTATCGCAGGCGAGCGTTGTGTATTGCGAGGGTTACCTTTGGGACGAACCGAGCGCGAAGGCCGCTATCCGCAAAGCGATGGATGTCGCCCGTAACGTGGGCGCCGCGGTTGCGTTTACGCTCTCCGACGGTTTTTGCGTCGATCGCAATCGCGCCGAATTCCTGGATCTCGTGGAAAAGCGGATCGACATTCTCTTCGCGAACGAGGCTGAGATCTGCTCGCTTTACGAGGTCGAGTCCATCGAGGAAGCAGCTGACCTCGTGGCAGGCCACTGTGCGATCGCGTGTCTTACGCAATCAGAGAAGGGCTCCCTCATCCTCAGCCGAGACGGAACCCGCATACGTATTCCTGCGGTATCGACGAATCTTGTTGACACCACCGGGGCCGGCGATCTCTTTGCCGCGGGCTTCCTTGCGAGTTGGTCTCGCGGAGCAGACCTCGCCGAGTCGGGGCGGATCGCGTCGATCGCAGCCGGCGAAGTGATCTCCCACCTCGGAGCGCGGCCTCAGCAGGACCTCAGGGCACTTGTCGCTGCGGCAGACTGAAGCCTGAGATCAAAACGAAGGGTGTGACGGAATGATTCGGGAATCTGACTCGGGGTGTTTCACTGTCGAAGTTTCAGGCAAGGTCGCCCATCTGCGACTTGCCCGTCCCGAAAAGTTGAACTCGATGATTCGCGAGTTCTGGACCGAACTTCCGCAGATTGTGCGGGAGCTTGACAGCGGTGGTGATGTTCGAGCCTTGGTGATTTCGTCGACCGGCAAACACTTCTGTGCCGGTATGGATCTCGGAGTTTTCACCTCGGGAGAAACGTCACTCAGCTCCGATGGTTCCGAAGAAACCGGTCGGGTGCGGGCACGACTGCGTCAGACAGCGCTCATGCTGCAGGACAGCTTTACGTCGTTCGAGCAGGCGCGCATGCCTGTTCTTGTCGCGATCCAAGGTGGCTGTATCGGGGGAGCGGTCGACATGGTCTGTGCGGCAGACATGCGTTACGCAACGGAAGATGCGTTCTTCGTCATCCAAGAGATCAACATCGGGATGACGGCGGATGTCGGAACGTTGCAACGATTGCCGAAGTTGATTCCGGACGGAATTGTTCGGGAACTTGCCTATACCGGGGAACGGATGTCGGCTCGAAGGGCTGCCGAACTCGGCCTCGTCAACCGGGTCTACGCCGATCATGACGAAATGGTCGAAGCCGTGCTGGAGATTGCAGCGACGATTGCCTCGAAGAGTCCGCTCGCCATTTGGGGGACCAAGGAGATGCTCACCTACGCCCGAGATCATTCGGTGAACGACAGTCTGAACTACGTCGCTACTTGGCAGACCGGTATGTTCCAGCCGGCGGACATGCTCGAAGCGATGACGGCGAAGGCCGAAGGTCGCGATACTGACTTTCCGGATCTTCTTCCGACCCCGGAAGCGTTCTGAGCAGAGTGGGTTCCTCGGTCAGTCGGCCGGGAGAAAATCCCAGGCGAGATCGCCGACGCGGACCAGAGCCGCGGAGATCCAGCCGCCCATCTCACTGAGATCGTTGTCGAGACGGGCGCCGTCTTCAAGAATTTGCTCGCTCACTTCGTAGCTGCCTTCGTAGCTGACCTCGATGGCGAATTCCGGATTGCCCAGGTCATTCGAATACACCGTTTCGACCGTGGGTCCGGAACGGGTTAGACGATCGCGCCCCACCATCGGACTTGATGCGGGAAGGGCATCAAGGACTGCGGCTGGATCTGGAGTCGACGCCAGACGTTGGACCCGCAAGACCAATTCGATATCGATCTTCGGTGCGTCATCGAGCGGCTCGCCGAGGTACCACGATCGATAGGCGGTCTGCGCCCATGTCGGCCAAGTGAGTTGGATGTCGGCCTGCACACGAGGCGGAACGCCTTCGCCGGGAAGCCCGTACGTTGTTTCCCACGTCATGTCGCCGAGGAGCATGTCCATATTGAATCGTTCCTCGAACGCCTGACGCTCGAGCATCGCTCCTTCGAACGCATCTCGGAGCGCTCCGATGGCATCAGTAAACACGTGGTCAAGCACATAGCGACCCTATCCCCCTACCACGGGTAGGACCTCTGCTGGAGTAGTTTCAGAATCTGAACTGCAACCGGGAATGGCCCGGGTTTTCAGCGGTCTCCCCTTTGGAAGCGCCCGCCCATGTTGTTTCCCACCATCGACTTCGCGGTCTTTTTCATGGTGGTATTCACGGGCAGCTGGATCCTTCGTCCCTACAAGAAGCTGTGGCGCTGGTTCATCCTTCTGGCGAGTTGCGTCTTCTACGGATGGTGGGATTGGAACTACCTGTTCCTCCTCTTGGGGAGCATCGGAATCAACTGGTTCCTTGGCCTCGCTGTATTCAAGGCGTTGACTCCCGAAGGGGAGCGGACCAATGCGAGCCGTTGGATTGTCCGGGCCGCGGTTGTCATCAACCTCGGGATCCTCGGGTACTTCAAATATTTCGAATTCTTCGCAACGACGATCGCCGAAAAACTGCGCAGCCTCGGGATCTCTGTTGATACGCCGCTGCTGAACATCATCCTCCCCGTCGGCATCTCGTTCTTCACCTTCCAGGCGATCAGCTACGTCATGGACATCGGACGCGGTGAATGGCGAAGGCCGCTCAATCTTCTCGACTTCGGGGTGTACCTGTCCTTCTTCGCCCATCTCGTGGCCGGACCGATCGTGAGAGCGAGCGAATTCGCTCCACAACTCGACGAGACGCCCGATCCGCGGTTCGTGAAGTCGTCAGAAGCCTTCATGCTGATTTTCCGGGGCATGTTCAAGAAGGTGGTGATTTCCAGCTTTCTCGCCACCCAGATCGTGGATCCCGTCTTTGCGCTTCCCGGTAGCTACAACCGTTGGGAAGTCTTGTGGGCCATCTACGGCTATGCGATCCAGATCTACGCCGACTTCAGCGGGTACACCGACATCGCTATCGGCATCGCGCTCCTACTTGGCATCAGGTTCCCTTTGAATTTCGATGCGCCGTATCGGTCACTGTCGCTTCAAGATTTTTGGCGACGATGGCACATGACGCTTTCGCGATGGCTACGCGATTACCTCTACATCCCGCTCGGCGGCAACCGCGGCTCCAAGCTTTTCACCTACCGGAATCTCTTCCTCGTGATGTTTCTTGGCGGGCTATGGCACGGGGCCAACTGGACCTTTGTCGTTTGGGGTTCAATCCACGGTGGCTATCTGATTGCTGAACGCGTCGTCAAG
Organism: Bifidobacterium breve; assembly: GCA_945878725.1. Classification (GTDB taxonomy): domain Bacteria; phylum Actinomycetota; class Acidimicrobiia; order Acidimicrobiales; family Acidimicrobilacustridaceae; genus Acidimicrobilacustris; species Acidimicrobilacustris thunensis. The sequence goes on from CAMCTY010000001.1 coordinate 222,365, forward strand.
GAACATTGGGCTGGACACGAGTTGGGGCTCCCTCCGTTGCTCGTCAAGGGTCTGCAGTGGTTCCTCACCTTCAACGTCGTGTGCCTTGCGTGGGTTTTCTTCCGTTCCCAATCGGTAGGTGGGGCGTTCGACGTTTTGGGTCGCCTCTTCAGCGGATCGGGACGTGGCGACGACGTTTCACTGCTGCTGATCATCGTCATCGTGGGGAGCGTCGCGTCGCAGTTTGTTCCCAATCGCATCCCCATGAAGGCGGAGAACTGGTTCGGGCGCCTTGCTCCTGTCCTCCAGATCGCGGCAGTTGCCGTGGGCCTCGTTCTTATCGATGCCTTCGGTCCCGAAGGTATCGCTCCCTTTATTTACTTCCAGTTCTGATGTGGCCGCGCTGATCTGTTTGCCCGCGCCCCGACCAGTACTGTCATTTCAATGAGCGAACCGGATTCGGGACGATCGCCGTATAACTGGCGGAACCTTTTCCGGCCGTTCAAGTCCGTGCGCGAGGGCACGATGCCCGCCGGGCTCATCCTCGTGATTATGCTCCTCGGTCTTTTCGGAGCGATGTTCCTCAATGCCGATGCGACACTGCGCAAGAGCGACGCCAAGGGAGACGGTTGGCGTAATGAGGTGGCCAGCATCGTTGCGACGGTGAGCGATGGTCTCGGCATCACGTCGTTGCGGGGCCGCGTTGACGAAGCTCTCGGGAAGAACCAGGGAACCAAGATCGATGTTGCGGAATTGTTGGCTCGGCAGCAGGCGGAGGAGCAGGCGGCGATGGTTTCGCAACAGGCCGAAGCTGCCGCAAAACCACCTGTACTGCCCGCCGCCACTCCCGAGGCTCCATTGCGGTTATGGATCGGAGGCGATTCGATCGCACAAACATTCGGGACGTCGATGCAGCGCATCTCCGCATCGACGGGGGTATTCACCCCGACGCTCGACTATCGAGTGTCCACTGGCTTATCTAGGCCTGACTTTTTCAACTGGCCGGAGCATCTCGTCAAGGATGTTTTGCCCGCTAATCCACACATCCTCGTGATCATGTTCGGCGCCAACGACGGACAAAACATGACCGTTGCTGGAGGCAAAGTTCTTGAGCGCTACGGCGATGAATGGATGACCGAATATCGCCGTCGCGTCGCGGCGACGATGGATCTTCTGAAGTCGCCGACGAACGATCGACTCACGATGTGGGTCGGAGCGCCGCCAATGGGACCCGGTTCCAAGGTCCGAGGCATGGACCGAGTCAATTACATCTATTGGTCCGAAGCGCAGACGCGGCCTTGGGTCCAGTACTTCGATTCATGGCCGTTCTTCTCAAATGCAGAGCTACAGTTTTCCGCCAGCCTGCCGAACGCCGACGGCGTGGTGCGCGGAATGCGCCAGAAGGACAACGTGCACTACTCGACCGTGGGCGGCGATCGTCTGTCGTGGGCAGTCATCAACCGGATCGGCAAGCTCGTGAACATTGCGGCGGGCAAGGTCACACCGCCGCCGAAGGACGCACCTCCGCCCGAACTGGTGGAGCGCACAGAGCTACCGCCCACGATGCCTGGAGCCGAATAGCGCCCTGCGAAGACTCGCGATCGGAATGCGGGAATGCTTCGATCTATATTCAGGCGGCGTCAGGGAAACGAAGCGGTGATGGTCGCAGCGATTCCGCCGCGAACCTTCCAGATCGTCTGCACAGTCATCCGCCGCGGCTTCGTCACCCGAAGGAGTTCGTCGAGGATCTCGTTCGTGATCGCTTCGTGGAACGCACCCTCGTCACGGAAACTCCAGAGGTACATCTTGAGGCTCTTGAGTTCAACGAGAAGTTCGTCGGCGACATACGTGATGCGAACCGTGGCGAAGTCCGGCTGTCCCGTGACTGGACAAAAGCAGGTGAGTTCGTCGGTTTCAAAGAGAATCTCGTAGTCCCGTCCCGGCTGGGGGTTCGGAACGGTGATCAGCTCTTTCGAAGGTTTGCTGGGCACAGGGAAAGCTTGAGGACTAGCCCCGGCCGGCGTTCGGCTTCGTGCCGTGATTCGCGGGCTTGCGGCGTGCGTTGGTCTTGCGCTTATCGGTCTTCTTTGACATAGGGCTACAAGGGTACCCGAGGAGTACGGATCCCCAGAAATCAGGAGGCGCCAGGGCTACTCCCGTCCGCTGGGTCGGGGTAAGCGCCGGGACCGCTAGCCTGCCCAACCCATGGAACGGTTCGGATTCGTCGGTCTCCCCAATGCGGGCAAGTCATCGCTGTACAACGCGCTTTCGGGCGGCAGCGCTCTCGCTGCGCCGTATGCATTCGCCACGAAAGAACCGAACGTCGGTATGGCCCGTGTGCCTGATGATCGACTTGAGAAGCTCGCGATCATGGCCGGCAGCAAGAACGTCATCCCGGCCAGCGTCCAGTTCGTGGACATCGGCGGCCTCGTCGAGGGAGCTAGTACCGGTGAAGGGCTTGGGAACAAGTTCCTCGCCAACATCCGCGAGGCTGACGCCATTGTTTTCGTTCTACGCGCCTTCGAGGACATCGATGTCCCAGGCCCGTCAGATCCGCTGGATCATCTCCGGATCGTTGAGATCGAGTTGGCCCTCGCTGATCTCGAAACCGTCGAGAACCAGATCGAGAAGCGCCGCAAAGCCGCAAAGCAAGACCGCACGATTGCTGATGAAGTTGAGGCGCTCGGAAAGGCCTACGACGTTCTCTCAGCAGGAACACCGATCTACCGCAGTGACCTCGACGAGGAAACGCGAGCATTGATCCGGAGCTACTTCCTACTCACCAACAAACCGGTTCTTGCCATTGTGAATGTTGGCGAGAATGATCTCGATCGCATCGATGAACTCGCCGCACCTGTGGTCGAAGAGCTCGGCGGTTTTGGAGAGGTCGTCGGAATGTGCGTGCAACTCGAAGCCGAGGCGGCACAGCTCGACGCAGATGAACGAGTCGAGATGCTCGAAGGGCTCGGTCTCGGCGAGGGCGCATTACCGCGCTTCCTCAACACGGCTTACCGGATGCTCGGACTGCGCACGTACTTCACGACCGGCGAGAAGGAATCGCGTGCATGGACATTCCGCGCCGGATATCGGGCTCCTCAGTGCGCTGGTGTGATCCATTCGGATTTCGAGCGCGGATTCATCCGCGCCGAGGTGATCCGATGGGACGACCTTCTCGAGGTCGGTTCCTGGTCTAAGGCCCGTGATGCCGGCACTCTGCGTGTTGAAGGTAAGGACTATGTCGCCGAGGATGGCGATGTGATGGAGTTCCGGTTCAACGTCTGAGCCCGAAGCGGGGATCCGGGTCGATGCTCCTTTGCGGCCACCCGTTGTCCTCGTAGCATGGCCAGATGGCCTCCGCCCCCGACTCCAGCCGAGCATGGTTGGTCCAAGGCGGAAATGTTCTGGCCACTCTCGAAGTGGCCGCTACCCGCTCCGAGCGTCGGCGCGGACTGCTAGGGCGTGATCGCGTCGAAGGTGTCTTGCATCTCGTGCCGGCGCGTTCGGTACACACATTCGGCATGCGGTTTCCGATCGACGTCGTCCATCTCGATGGCGACCTCCGAGTGCTTCGGGTCCGGACGATGGTCCCCAATCGGTTGGGTGCGATCGTGTTTGGTTCACGATCTGTTCTCGAAGCTGAAGCAGGTGCCATGGAGCGTTGGGGCGTATCTGTCAGCGACCAACTCGAGATCAGATGAGTAGCCCTGACTCAAGCCCGGGAAAGCTCGTTCTTGTCGGCACCCCGATCGGCAATCTCGGAGACATGTCCGAACGCGGTGCAGATGCACTGCGGCGCGCTGATGCAATCGCCTGCGAGGACACGAGGCGCACCGGTCGATTGCTCGCCCATCTCGGCTTTCGGACTCCAGCGCTTCTAGTTGTGAACGACCACACCGAGGAAGGCGCGATCGACGACATCCTCACCCGTCTTGGGCGAGGTGAACGGGTTGCTGTCGTCAGCGACGCGGGGATGCCGGGCATTTCTGATCCGGGCGAACGACTCGTTGTTGCCGCGTCCAACGCAGGGTTCGTGATTGAAGTCGTACCGGGCCCGTCGGCGGCGATCACCGGTTTGGTAGCAAGTGGGCTTCCCGCCGGCCGGTTCGTCTTCGAGGGTTTCCTGCCCCGCAAAGGTTCGGGCCGCACAGCACGTCTGGCCGAGATCTCCGCCGAGAGACGAACGGTCGTGCTTTACGAAGCGCCCCATCGTTTGGAGCGGACGCTCTCGGATCTGACGGCCGGATGCGGTGGCGAGCGTCGAGTCGCTCTTGCACGTGAACTGACCAAGATGCATGAGGAATTTTGGCGCGGCACGCTCGACGAGTCGCTCATTCGATGCGCAGAGATCGAACCGCGCGGCGAGTACGTGATCATCCTCGACGGAGCACCGGTACCCGCCGCGGCGACCGACGAAGATGTCCGGATCGCAATGCAACGGTCTATGACGAGTGGAAAAAGTACGAGGGACGCAGCAACTGAAGTTGCTGCGTCCCTCGGAGTAGCAAAGCGCAGGGCTTATGACGCGGGTTTAGCGCTCACATTGGAGAGTGAGGCGTAGCCCTCGAGATACGCCTTGATGTCATCGGCCGGATTAGTCGCCGTTGACAGGCAATTCGGTGCGGTTCCGTATCCGTCCGCAGTCGATGCCAAGGGAACGACCACAAGCGAGCGGACCGACCCGGTCGGGCAGGTCGGAATGTTCAGGTTGAAGACCGTGGCACGTGTGATCGAGCCGTCGGCGATGGCGGCTCGATTCGAGTCGAACCAGGCAAGAACCTGCTTGACGCCGGCTGGAAAATCGAACGGTGCCGTGAGTGGTCCCTGGCTTGCTGCCATTGCAGGGATGCTCCGGGTTACAGCAGCGCGAGCGGCGCCAACGGTGCCGGAGAGATCGATAACCGGACCCATGTTGGCGCCGGCGTTGATTCCGGACATGACAAAATCGGGTACGAAATCGATGCCTTTCTGGTCGATCGCCCAAATGATCGAGTCGGCAGGTGTGCCGTTTACGGCCTTCGCGGGATAGCCACTCTTTGTGGTCGCATCGGTAGCGGTGAGGGTTCCGCCGGTGACAGTTCCACCCTTACCGCTCTGATTCGCGGCCGGCGCCACAACCGTGACCTTCACGTTGGGTTGTGCCCGGAGTGCTTCGACCACGGCGTCGATACCGTCAGAACCGACGCCATCATCGTTGGTAACGAGGATCTGGAGCGTCCGTGCCGGGGTTGTTGTCGTGGCGGCATCTTCATTGGTATTTGAACTGCTGCTGCAGCCACTGAACAGCAGGAGAGCGACGCCAAGTGTCGCGACAGCCTGAGCGGAGCGTTTCATGGATATTCCCTTCGATCGGTTTGAACGAAGGAGAACGTACATCGCAAGTCAGGAGAATGCCGGGATAACTTCGCGACCAAACAACCGGATCATTGCCGCGATTTCATCGAAGGTGCCGAGTGATGCCTGACCGGTGTCGGCTGGAAGGCCGGCGCCGAATGCGGCATGCACATGCGTGCAATTCGTCGTTGCCTCGTAGGAACGAATCTGGTTGATGACCCGTTCGGGATTCCCCCACAGAAGGCGATCGGCGGCGATGTCTTCGGCGCTTATGGATTCTCCTGCATCGAGACGGGCAAAGAGTTCCAGTTCTTCGGCTTCTTCCGCCGACTCGCGCCAATGAGCCATCAATCCATCGACGTAATGGGGGAGCACTTCGGTGCGAACCTGCTCGTCACTCTCGCCGATCCAGGCGTATCGACGGAGGATCCAATCGTCAGCTTTGGCGAGTGCCGCGCACGCAGGACGGTAGATGTCGAGGCAGCGAAGGGCCGCGTTCAACGACTGAACGGGACCACAGATCCACGCGTCGCCGAGACGCGCGGCGCGGTCGACGGCAGCAGGAGCAACGCCCGCCACCCACAGCGGGGGATTGGGCTGCTGGAGTGGGCGCGGTTGGACGGTCAACTCCGGGAATGACGTGAAGCGACCATCGAATGAGGTGTTCTCTTCAGTCCACACAAGTTTGAGGATGGTGAGTGCCTCCTCCATACGTGCGCCGCGTTCGCGAAAGTTGGATCCGTGAACGTCGTATTCGAGGGGCCACCAACCCATCCCGACGCCGAGGGTTACCCGTCCGCCGGACAACTGATCAATTGTGGCTACCTGTTCGGCGACACGTACCGGGTTATGGATCGGGAGCTGGAAGATCCCGGTTCCGACCCTGACGGTGGATGTGCGGGCGGCAACTGCAGCAAGGAACGTGAGCGGATCGCTCATATTGCCTGGCATGAAATGGTGATGACCGATGGTGACGGTGTCGAAACCGCACTCCTCCGCGATTACGGCGAGGTCGAAGGTTTCCTTGTAGGGATCCGGTACGTTGAGATCCTTGAGGAGTGGGAGCGACAGGGAGAACTTCACAGCTCGAACGGTCCTTTGCCCATCTGATCGCGAATGGTGACGATCGGAGGATTGGTGAGTGAGCGGCGCTGCCAATTCGCACCGTCGACGACGAGGGTGTGTCCGCTGATGAACTGCGCCCACGGAGAGGCAAGGAATGTTGCTGCCCAACCGAGTTCGCGGGGCTGGCCGACGCGCAGTGCCGGTTGACAAACATCCTTGTCGTTCGTCCGCGCGAGATTTCCTTGGATGTCGGCCGTCATGTCTTCATGAGGGAACAGCCCGGGAACGAGACCGTTGACCTGGATTCCGTAGGGTCCCCACTCGACGGCAAGGGTTTCGACCATGTTCTTCACGCCGGCCTTTGCTGCTGCCGAATGAGCAAACCCAGGGCCACCAGTCCACGCATAGGACGCGCCGACATTGATGATCGAGCCCGGCGTGTTTGCTTCGAGATGCCGACGGGCGAACTCGCGAGCGCAGAAATAGGTGCCGTTCAGCGTGATGTCGACGACTGTTCGCCAGGCGTTTGGAGACATGTCCTCGGCCGGTACGGGGAAGTTTGCCGCCGCATTGTTGACGAGCACGTCAGGAAGAGCGAACGCAGCCTCGGCTTCGTCGAACGCGGCGGCGATTTGATCCGGATCGCGAATGTCGCAAGCGACCGTCAGAACTTCCGCTCCGATTTCGGTCATGGCTGCATCGGCTTGGGCCAGATGTTCCGGCTTGCGGCTGGCGACGACGATGCGCGCGCCGAGACGGGCGAATTCCGTAGCTACGGCGCGGCCGAGGCCAGTTCCCCCGCCTGTGACGAAGACGACCTTGCCGTCATACGTGCCGTCGGGGAGTGCACTGGAACCCGGAGCTGGAGCGGCGGGCAGACCGATGGGATCAGAAGTGGACATGTCAGCTTCCTCGATAGTTCGGGGTGCGGTCTTCGGCACGGGCGGCACGGAACTCCGCAAAGTCATCGGACTTGTTTATGAACGTCTGGTAGATGAGTTCGTCCGCCATGGACGTAACAATCTCGGGCTCGGCGAGATGTTTGATGACCTTGCGCGCCATCTTGATCGTGACGGCCGGTGCCGCCGCAATTTTCTCGGCCATCTCGCGCGCCGTTGAGTCGAGTTCGTCGCGCGAAACGACCCGCGAGACGACGCCGAGCGAGAGAGCCTCTTGCGCATCAAGCGCGCGACCGGTCAGCACCATGTCGCTTACGACGCCGTGTCCGCACATCTGGAACAGACGTCCGACGCCGCCGGTGTCGGGGATCACACCGTGGTTCGTTTCGGGCAGCATGAATCGAGCGTCTTCGGCTGCGATGCGGATGTCGCAAAGCAACGCTCGCTGGAACGATCCCCCGATTGCCCAACCTTGGATCGGGACGATCACGGGAGCATCAAGTTCAAAGATCTGTTGAATTCCGCGATGGCCGCGCGACATCAGTTCGTGATGCGTCATCTCAACCTGCTCGCCGCCGATAGCTGAGACATCGCGCCCTGACGACCATGAGTGGCCCTCGCCTCGCCAGATGATGGCGCGGATCTCTGGTTTGGCACGCAGTTCTTCGAGGATGGCAAATAGCTGCGCATCCATCGCATCGGAAAAGGCGTTGCGCTTCTCTTGGTTGTCGTTGGTGACGATCGCAATTGCGCCGTCGATCTCAAGTCTGACTTCACCGCTCATGATTCCCCCGGGCATCGGATTATGTCCGGGGTCAGTCTTGCCCAACCGGTCGAATCCGGCGAACGAAACATGAGTGGCCCCGGTTGGGCTACACCGGTGTCATCGAAAGCACTGGGGGAGATAGAGGTGAAGTGGACTATTGGAGACGTAACCGTGACGAAAGTCGTCGAGATGGAACAGACAGTTCCGGTGGGAGGACTGCTTCCGCTGGCGACGGCGGAAGGACTTGACCGTCATCGCTCGTGGCTCGAACCGCATTTCATCGACGGCGACGGCAACACGCATCTCTCAATACATGCGCTTGTCATCGAGACAGATGGGCTTCGGGTGCTGGTTGATACCTGCGTCGGCGATCGCTCGATTGACGGAATGCTGGGCTTCCGGGGTGACCCCGGATTTCTCGAGCGCATGGAAGCGGCCGGTTTCCCGGTCGAGTCCATCGACATCGTCTGTTGCACTCATCTGCACTTCGATCACGTCGGTTGGAACACTCGGCCCGAAGGCGATGGCTGGGTGCCGACGTTCCCCAATGCTCGCTATCTCTTCTGTCGGACTGAATACGAGCACTGGATGGCTGAACCCGGCGGCTACGCGTCGAACCTCCCGGACACGGTGATGCCAGTCGTGGACGCGGGATTGGTCGACCTCGTTGAACCGAACCATCGCGTGACCGGGGACGTCCAGTTCGTTCCCACCCCTGGACATTCACCTGGCCACATGTCGGTGCTCGTTGAATCACAAGGGCAGCGCGCCTTGATTACTGGTGATGCCACCCATCATCCGGTGCAATGGGCGGAACCAGATTGGGGGATGGGCGGTGACTGGGATGGCCCTATGGGTGCACAATCCCGGCGCATGTTGCGCGACGAGCACGCTGACTCGGGCACCCTCGTAATCGGAACCCACTATGCCTCGCCGACCGCCGGATGGATCGAGAGTCTCGACGGAGGTTGGTATTTCAGGGCGTTCGAGCGATGACGGCGCCATCATTCGGGCTCGAAGGGAAGGTCGCGCTAGTCACCGGTGCGAGCAAGGGCCTGGGTCGGGCAATGTCGCTCGGGTTTGCGGAGGCTGGAGCCGACGTGGTCGTTTCCAGCCGCGACCTCGATGCCTGTGAATCGGTCGCAATCGAAATTCGTGCAATGGGTCGTCGTTCCCTGGCGGTGGCCTGTCATGTTGGCGACTGGGAACAATGTGCCGCGTTGGTGGCGGAGGCGGTAGCCGAATTCGATCGGATTGACATCCTGGTAAACAACGCAGGGATCGCGCCGGTGCCGCCTTCAATCCCTGGAATCACCGAAGAACTGTTCGACAAGACCATCGCCGTGAACCTGAAGGGCCCGGTGCGGCTGACCGGGCTGGTTGCCCCGCACATGCCCGAGGGTGGTTCCATTATCAACATCAGTTCAAAGGCATCAGACCGTCCGTCGCCGTTCACGATTGTCTATGCCGCGGCAAAGGCTGGACTGAATGCGGTGACGAAAGCGACGTCACAGGAATACGGACCCCGAGGGATCCGGGTGAACGCAATCGTGTGCGGTCCGTTTCTTACCGACAGTTTCGAAAAGGCCTTACCGACTCCCGAGGCGGCAGCACATGTGGCGGGCCAGTCCTCAGTGGGGTATCTCGCCGGCCCGGAGGAGATCGTTGGCACGGCACTCTTTCTCGCATCCGAGGCATCGAGATACATGACTGGTGCATTGTTGGCGCTTGATGGTGGAGGATCGTGAGCGATTCGCTTGTTGACGAGCACAGACTCAGCGTCTGGCTCGATGGCTGCGCAATAGCGGAGGGTGAGCCCCTGCTGGTCGAACGACTTGACGCCGGACGATCCAATGCCATGTTCACGATTCAGCGCGGAGATCGCGATCTCGTTCTTCGCCGTCCGGCGGGCGTTGCCGTGGACCGGGCCAATGAAGGCATGCGTCGGGAGTACAGGATCTTGAGAGCACTAGATGCCTCCGATGTACCCCATCCCGAGGCCATTGCTCTGTGTGAGGACCCGGCGGTGCTCGGGTGCACGTTCTTTGTCATGGAACGAGTCGACGGAATCAATCCGATGCCTCCCCTTCCAGATGTATTCGCCAGCAACGAGGTACGCGCTGGTGTGGCGTTCGCGATGGTGGACGTTCTCGCTGCGATCCATTCGTTCGATTGGCAGGCAGGGGGACTTTCTGATCTTGGTCGACCAGATGGTTTTCATGAGCGCCAGGTCGATCGCTGGACTCGACAACTGTGGTCATACGGAGGTCGCGTGCTTCCGGGTATCGACTCGGTGGCGCAGTGGTTGTCGACTAACAGGCCCAACTCGTTCACGCCGACGTTGATGCATGGTGACTTCCACATGTTCAATCTGCTTATCGCAGAAGGGCCGCCGGGCAAGGTGACTGCCGTTGTTGATTGGGAGACGGCAACGATCGGCGATCCCCTTCTCGATCTGGCCGGGTTCTGTGAAATCTGGTGTCCTCTGACGGCCGAAGGTTGGCCGTCGCGGCACGAACTCGAATCTCGCTATGCGGAGGCCCGGGGGATCGAGCTCCCGCGCTCGTTTGGGTATTACGACGCGCTTTACAACTTCAGGATGGCAGTCCTTCTGGAGGGGATCCATCAGCGGTCGTTGCGTGATCCGACCCGACCGGATCTGGTCGAAGTGGGGGATCGTGCTCTGGCGAATGTTTCCCGTGCGCTGGAGGCGGTCTCCCGATCCTGACGCTGTTCGATGATGGGGCCTGCTTCCGCGTAGCCTTGCGATGTGCCTCAACCCTTTTACGTGACCACACCGATTTATTACGTCAACGATGTGCCGCACATCGGTCACGCCTATACGACGGTTACCGCCGACGCTTTGGCTCGATGGCATCGACTGCTCGGCGACGACGTCTTCTTCCTCACCGGCACCGATGAGCATGGTCTCAAGATTCAACGCACCGCCGACGCGAACGGGATCACTCCCAAGGAGCAGGCTGATCGCACGAGCGCCAGGTTCCGCGAAGTTTGGGAGATGCTTGGGATAAGCAACGACGATTTCATCCGCACGACCGAACCGCGCCACATCACCTCGGTGCAGTCGTTCATGCAGGCGATCTTCGACAACGGGTGGATCCGAAAAGGCACCTACTCCGGTCAGTACTGCGTTCCGTGTGAGGCCTATTACAACGACGCTGATCTCGTTGATGGCAATTGTCCGATCCATAACCGTCCGGTCGAGTGGCTCGAAGAGGACAACTGGTTCTTCGAACTGTCAAAGTTCGAACAGCCGCTACTCGACTGGTACGCATCCAATCCGGGTTGCGTGCAACCGGACGGCAAGCGCAACGAAGCGCTCGGCATCATCCGGCAGGGTCTCGAGGATGTTTCGGTGTCGCGCACGTCAATCTCGTGGGGTGTCCCAGTCCCGTGGGATGAAGGGCATGTCTTTTACGTCTGGTACGACGCGCTCATCAACTACGCGACTGCAGTCGGCTACGGCTCGGATCCAGACCGGTTCACTGAATGGTGGCCGGCGGTCCATCATCTGATCGGCAAGGACATCCTTCGGTTCCATTGTGTCTACTGGCCGGCCATGTGTCTCGCCGCCGGTATCGAACCGGCCAACAAGATTGGCGTGCATGGGTTCCTGCTCGTCGGCGGCGAGAAGATGTCAAAGACCAGCCTCAACCAGATTTTTCCCGCTGATCTTGTCTCCGACTTCGGTGTTGACGGATTCCGTTATCACTTCCTGCGAGACAACCCGTTTGGTCCGGATGGCGATTTCTCCTACGAAGCCATGGTCACTCGTTTCAACACCGATCTGGCGAACAACCTCGGCAATCTTCTTTCCCGCGTGGCGACTGTCGTCGGCAAGAAGTGTGATGGCATCGGGCCGGCGCCTTCGCCGACATCGCCCCTCGCTGCGGTGTCAGTGGAGGCGTACGCGGACACCGCCACGGCGTGGGCGAACATGACGCCGAGCCTTGCGCTTGAAGCGACATGGCGACTCGTGCGCGAAGCGAATGCGCACCTAGAGATGAACGAGCCATGGAAGATGGAACCGGGCCCCGAGCTCGATGCCGTGATGGGCGACGCGCTCGAAGTGCTCCGACTCGTATCGATTCTGGCAACGCCGGCAATGCCCGACACGTGTGCCGAAGTCTGGAAGCGGATCGGTCTTTCCGGCACGCCGGGCGATCAGCGTCTTCCGGACGCGGCGGCATGGGGTGGCTATCCCGGGGGCCTTGTCGTCGACAAGGGCGAAGCCCTGTTCCCGCGTATGGCCATGCCGGCGAGCGACTGAGGGCGACTTCATGCGTTGGATCGATGATCACTGCCATCTTGGCGACAGCGTGGAGGGCTGGCCAGGTCCCGCCGAAGCGCTCCTCGAGGCTCGGGCGGCGGGAGTCGAGCGGATGATCACCGTTGGGACCGATCTAGCCACCTCTCAGGTGGCACTCGATGTCGCCCGGGGCCATGACGGGGTATGGGCAACGGCCGGGGTGCATCCTCATGACGCGTCTGGTGGGATCGACGGAATCGAGGCACTGCTGTCCGAACCGGAGATTGTCGCCGTCGGGGAGTGCGGTCTCGACTATCACTACGACCATTCGCCGAGGGAATTACAGCGCGAGGTCTTCGCTGCGCAGATCGCCCTCGCTCATGCCCACTCGTTGGCTCTGGTGGTTCACACCCGTGAGGCGTGGGACGACACTTTCGATGTTCTTCTCGCCGAGGGTGTGCCGGAGCGCACGGTGATCCACTGTTTCACCGGAGGTGCTGCCGAGGCAGCCCGATGCCTTTCACTTGGCGCGTATCTGTCGTTCAGCGGGATCGTGACCTTCAAGGGAGCCCCCGATGTTCGGGAAGCCGCACAGTTATGTCCGCTTGATCGGTTGTTAGTCGAGACCGATTCACCATTCCTGGCTCCCGTTCCTCACCGCGGCAAGTCGAACAGGCCTGCACTTGTCACGCTGGTTGGCGCGGCGATTGCCGAGGTCAAGGCGATTTCGGTTGAGACTGTGGCGGATGTCACATGGAAGAACGCGAATCTCGTCTACGGCCTGCCCTCGTAAGGCATCGCGGCGGACTGACAAAATGCCCCAAAGGCGTCTACGCCGGGGAAAATCCCCTCTGAAATGGGCTTTTTGGGTTGGGGACTGATCGTGGGCGAACCCGACAAAAGTTGCAGTCGGGTTACAGCCCACCTAGCGTCTCCCCATGGCTCCGGGCGGAGTCCACGGCGAATGCCTTCGGGCGTTCGCCGTTCTTTCGCCTTCAGCTGGTCCCTGTTGTCGAGAAAAGGACGTTGCTCTGTCTTCCACCGTGCATCCAACGCAACGCAGGCTAGCGATCGCTCTTTTCGCCACGCTGGCCTGTCTTCCGTTGTTGGTGATTGACATGTTCGGAAGCTCGAGCGGCGCGTCTGAAACGACTTCGACGGCTTCAGCCGTATCTGAGTCGAGTCTTGTGATGCAAGCGACGCCAGACACTTTCGACGTACAGGCCTCATTGGTGTTTGAAACGACAACTGTCCCGCCGCCCACGACGCTCCTGGCAGTTCCCGTACCCACCACGTCGGCTCCCAGAATCGTCCGGACCCCGCCGACCACGGCTGCGCCGGTTTACGTGCCACCGCCGGTCCTTAATTCGTCCGATGAGGCCTTCATGGCCTGCATCCGTGAGCGTGAGTCCCACGGCAATTACTCCGCTGTTGACCCGTCCGGGCAATTCATGGGCGCCTACCAGATCTACCAAGGCGGCTGGGATTCAATCGCCAGATCGATCGGTCGCACGGATCTTGTCGGCGTAAGGCCTCACCACGCGTCGCCCGCTGACCAGGACACGGTTGCGTTCGCGATGCTCGCCAAACTGGGGCGTTCACCCTGGAATTACGCCTGCTCCTAACGCAGGCACTCCCGTGACGATGGTTGCCACAGGGTGACGCTCACCAGACGCGAGATCACGGCTCTCCTTGAGAAGCACGGTCTTTCCCCGAGTCGTGCGCTCGGCCAGAATTTTGTGGCGGATCCGAACACTGTTCGTCGCATTGTGCGCTTGGCCGAAGTGAACTCGGGCGATCACGTCGTGGAGGTCGGACCAGGTGTGGGATCGCTCACCACCGCACTTGCCGAGGTTGGTGCCCACGTGACGGCTGTTGAGTTGGATCGCCATCTTCTTCCCGTTCTTCGCGATGTTGTCGAACCCTTGGGAGTCCGGGTTATCTCGGGCGATGCCCTCACGGTTGATTGGACGGAGATTCTCGGAGATCACGACCGTTGGAAGCTCGTTGCGAACCTTCCGTACAACGTGGCGACCACGATCGTGCTGCAGTTGCTCGATGATGTGCCGGCCATCCATTCAATGCTCGTTATGGTGCAACGTGAAGTGGGCGAGCGTCTTGCATCAGTTCCAGGATCAGGCGCCTACGGAATCCCGACGGTGAAGCTCGGGCTTTGGGCGACAGCGGAGGTTGTCGGTCGGGTGCCGGCGACAGTGTTCATCCCGCAACCCCGAGTTGAGTCGGTGCTTGTTCGCATAACGCGTCGGGACTCGCCGGCGGTGTCGGTCGATCATGACCAACTCATGTCGCTTGTGCGGACGGCTTTTGGCCAACGACGCAAAATGTTGCGTCGTTCGCTCTCGGGGATCGTGACGACTGAACAATTTGAGCAGGCTGGGATTGCCCCCGACGATCGTCCCGAACGACTCGGGGTCGAAGCATGGGGAGCGCTGACCGAGATTGTGTTCGGCGAACCCGGGCCCGGTGTAGAGAATTCCGGTGCGAACGACGTAGCGGAGTACGAGCCCGGTCGTGACAGTGCCGACCGCCAGGAACAATGATCGGGACATGAATGAGATTCCCTCACCGGTCACCCGTCTCGTCGCTCCGGCGAAACTTACGATCGGTTTGCGGATCACGGGGATTAGAAACGACGGTTTCCATCTCATCGACTCGGAGATGGTGACGCTCGATCTACTCGACCGACTCGAGATTTCCGACGGCGATTCTCTCGAAATCATCGATGACTCCACCGGATCGACCCGTGAAATCGGGGTTGGTGACGACAATCTCGTTCGTCGAGCTCTGAATTTGGTCGGGAGATCAGCCCGCGTTCGACTGTTCAAGTCGATTCCGCCAGGCGCCGGGCTCGGCGGGGGCTCGGCTGACGCTGCCGCCATTTTGCGCTGGGCAGGTTTCGACGATCTCGAAGCAGCAGCGGCCCTCGGAGCCGATGTCGCTTTCTGTCTGGTGGGGGGTCGTGCCCGCGTTTCAGGTATCGGCGAGATCGTCGAGCCTCTGGCCCACGTCGATCGCACATTCACGCTCTGGACGCCACCGTTTGGCTGCTCGACGCCGGCGATCTATCGCGCGTGGGACGAGCTTGGTGGCCCCGAAGGCGACTTCGGGAACGACCTAGAAGCGGCTGCGCTTGTTGTCGAACCTCGGCTCGCGCAATGGCGCGACCGTCTGGCAGATATCAGCGGGCAACGACCGCGGTTGGCTGGCTCAGGTTCGACTTGGTTTGTGGACGGTGCCTATCCGGGTGACGGTCGAATTGTCGCTCACACGACTCCTCAAACCTGAGCCGGACGGCGCTGCGCTCACGACCGAAATGCGGGTCGAACTACTTGCCTGCCGCGCGGCGCTGGAAGCGCGTGCGCTTCAGCATCTTCTTGTGCTTCTTCTTGCGCATTCGTTTGCGCCGCTTCTTAATGAGAGATCCCATGGCGGAGCGACCTTAGCGGCCCGGGAACGATTAAGCGAAACGACGATCTGTGGAGGTTCATCGACCGCAGAATCGCTACTCGCTACTGCGTAGCTGTGAGGAGAAGAAGGCGAAGTTGCTCGGGGGCAGGGACTCGAACCCCGAATGACTGGACCAAAACCAGCCGTGTTGCCAATTACACCACCCCCGAAGGGCGAGGCTGACCGTACTAGAAAGTGGGCATGCCTTCGAAGCCGCTTTCAGCGATCGTGCTCGCCGCCGGCGAGGGGACGCGCATGCGGTCATTGCGCCCAAAGCCGCTCCACCTGCTGTGCGGCAAGGAGATGGTTCTGTACGTGCTGGATTCTCTCGCCGATAGCGATGTCGGGCGGGCCGTCGTGGTCGTGGGGCACGGTGCTGAACGGGTGACGGAAAAGTTGCTGAATGCCGCGTCCGAGACCCGACTCGAATTTGTGGAGCAGGAGATTCAGCGGGGGACCGGCGACGCTGTCGGAGTCGCCCTCACCGCCTTCGGCGTCGATGAGCTTGATGACGCAGACGCCGACATTCTCGTTCTGCCTGGAGATACCCCGTTGCTGCGGGCGTCCACGATCGCTGCCCTGGTTGAGGCACACCGGGCGACCGACTCCGCCTGCACGCTCCTGACTGCCGACATGGATAATCCAACGGGCTACGGGCGGGTAGTCCGGGGCAAAGACGGCCGAGTGGACCGGATCGTCGAAGAGGCGGACGCCTCAGATCACGAGCGCATGATCACGGAAGTCAACACCTCGATCTACTGCTTTCGGGCAGGTGTGTTGGGCCCGGCTCTTCGGCGGATTACGACAGAGAACGCGCAGGGCGAGTACTACCTAACCGATGTGGTCCAAGTGCTTTCGGGGGCGGGCTATCGGGTATCTGCCCAGATCGCGAATGACGCGGCCGAAACCCAAGGCGTGAACGATCGCCTGCAACTGGCGGTGGCCGAGAAGGAACTGCGCAGGCGCACTAATGAGGGGTGGATGCGTCAAGGCGTCACAATGGTCGACCCGACGAACACCTATGTCGACACGACGGTGATTCTGGCATCGGATGTCACCCTTTTCCCCGGAACCATTCTTCAGGGAGCGTGCACGATCGGAGCCGGTACCGAGATTGGTCCGAACACGAGACTGGTTGATTGCACCGTCGGCACCGGTGCCGTGATTGAGAACAGTGTCGCTCGAAATTGCACTATCGGCGACGACGTCCACATGGGCCCCTTTGCGGCTCCGGAGCCCGGAACCTCGGTACCGGCGGGCGCCCGTCTCGGTGCGTCCTAGACTCAAGTTTCCGACTGAGTAGATCGGCTAAACGACCGCATGGAACTTGTCACCAAGAAGCGTCTGCACATCGTCTCGGGACGAGCGAACCTTCCACTGGCCGAGGAGATCGCCCTACGTCTCGGCGTCACCCTGGGAGACGCGAACCTGGCTGAGTTCGCCAACGGTGAGTTGCACACCCGTTTTGGCGAGTCGGTGCGTGGCGCCGATGTCTTCATCGTTCAGACCCATGCGGGTAACGAAGGCATCTCGGTAAACGACGCGATCATGGAACACCTGATCATGGTTGATGCCGCGAAACGCGCGTCGGCGAAGAGAATCACTGCGGTCGCACCGTTCTACGGCTACGCCCGCCAAGACCGAAAGTCCGAAGGCCGGGAACCGATTACCGCGAAACTCGTGGCCAACATGTTCGCTGCTGCAGGTGCAAACCGGCTGATCTCTGTGGATCTCCACTCCGGTCAGATCCAAGGTTTCTTTGACGGACCAGTCGACCATCTCACGGCGATGCCGGTCCTTGTCGATTACATGGCCAGCCTCGGCGACGACCTCGTTGTTGTGTCTCCCGACGCGGGCCGGGTGAAAGTCGCCGAACGCTATGCGAACCAATTGCATGCTGATCTTGCGATCGTTCACAAGCGTCGGGTCAAGGGTATGAAGAACACTGTCGAAGCCCGCGACGTCGTCGGTGAGGTCGATGGTCGGATCTGTGTTCTGATCGACGACATGATCGATACCGGTGGAACAATTGTTGCGGCTGCCGATCAACTCAAGGCCCGCGGTGCTTCGAAGATCTACGCCGCTTGCACCCACGGTGTCTTTTCGGGGCCCGCCATTGAACGGCTGCAGAACTCGGTCATTTCCAAAGTCGTGACGACCAACACCCTGCCGTTCCCGAAGTCGAAGCAGATCGACAAGATCGAAGTTCTCTCGGTAGCCGGGATCATCGCTGACGCAATCGATGCGGTCTTCGAGGACACATCGGTCAGCGAGATCTTCGACGGTCATAACCAGAACTGACCCAGAACTGGCCCAGAACTGGCCGCCGGTCCGAAGGATCGAACGGGGTCCTAGCCGTGGGGATGCCGGGTCCGTCTCGAGGGAGTACCGGGGCCGACAGCGGCGCCCCAGAGCGCAGCCAGGGATAGCGCCGAACGGCCGATCTGGCGGGGGAAGTCGTCCCTCTGGCTGCTCTCGAACCAGCGGGTTCGCTCCACTGGGGGAGCGACCGGTAGGATCGCCAGTCGTTTCCGAAACGTTCGCCCTCCGGCGCACCTTGCTGCCGCCGCTTCAGGAGTATCCACCATGGACCAGACCCTCATCGCCACCACCGGACGCATCCCCGGTTCCCGCTCATCCACCCGGATGCGCACGGATGGCCACGTTCCGGCTGTCGTGTACGGCCTCGGCCGCGATGCCGTCTCCGTGTCGGTTCCGTGGACTGATCTTCGTCGTGCGCTCAACACCGATGCTGGTCTCAATGCGCTGATCACTATCGACGTCGATGGCACAAAGGACCTCGCCATCGTCAAGGACCTTCAGCGTCACCCAGTGCGCCGCAACGTTCTCCACGTCGACTTCCTGCGTGTCGATCCGAACGCTCCCGTGGCCGTCGATGTGCCCGTAATCCTCATCGGCGAGGCCAAGAAGGTCGAAGGTCGTCGTGGCATCGTTGATCAGCCGCTCAAGTCGCTGACCATCAAGGCCAAGCCTGCCGACATTCCCGATCGCATCGAAGTCGAGATCTCCAATCTTGAAATCGGCACAGTTGTCACCGTCGCCGATCTCCCGCTTCCTGCCGGAGTCATGACCGAAGTCGATCCGGGTGCACCCGTTGTCGCCGGCATGGCGACTCGCTTCTCCGTCGATCTCGATCACGGTGGCGATGGTTCAACCCTCACCGATGACGGAACCGAAAGCGCCCCCGTCGAGGCCCCTGCCGAGTAAGTGGCCTTCGGTCCGCGCAATTCCGAGCCTCGCCGCGGCACTCCCGCGGATCTGTTGGTCGTCGGTCTTGGCAATCCCGGCAAGGAATACGAAGGAACTCGTCACAACGTCGGCTTCGATGTTGTCGAACTTCTAGCGCGCCGGCACAACGGCCGCTTGAAGGCGGGAAAAGAACGCGCTCTCGTCGATGAGGTGCGCATAGACGGTCAGCGGGTAGCTCTCGCTATGCCGACGACGTTCATGAATCTCTCGGGTGAATCAGTAGCTCCACTCGTTCGAAGGTTCGGCATCACGGACAACGCGGCGCTGGTCATCGTCCATGACGAACTCGACCTTCCGACTGGCGTGGTTCGGGTGAAGGTAGGCGGAGGCCTGGCTGGCCACAACGGACTGCGCTCGATCAAGGCACATTTGCACGCCGACGACTTCGTTCGAATCCGCATTGGAGTCGGCAAGCCGGCGAGCAAGGAACAGGGTGCCGATCACGTGCTGAAGCGCGTGGGCAAAGCCGATCGCGAACTGCTGGCGATAGCGATTGAGATTGCGGCAGACGCAATCGAAGCAATTGTGAGCGAGGGAACCGACGCGGCGATGAACAGCGTGAATTCCCGTCCTCAGCCCTAACCCGACAAAGCCCCTCATCGTGCGGTCACCGATGGGAGATCAGTAGGGAAGCGGGACCCTGTTGGGGAGCAATTGATACGCAGGGTTCAACATCGCTAGCTGGTGTCGCACTTCCGCTACCCGGCCATCCACAACGAGATGAGATCCGAGGTGGATGCCACCGAGGTGTCGGCGGCCAAGGAAAATGATGGTGAGACCGCCGGTCTGATCGGCAAGTGTGAGCTCGAGGCTGACGACCTGCTCTGACCAGGGCTGGACTCGCATGGCCTTCACTCGGCCGGCGACTTTCACGTGTTCCCGCCAAACCACTTCGGCTATCGGAATCACGCCGCCCAAAGCGCGCTCGCCCAATGAGGCGAGGTTGGAGGAAGTCTGCTCGGCCTCATCGGCGGCTAGTTGCTTGGTCTTTCGAGCGAAAATCGCCATATCAGTTGTGACTATCGCTTGTGCCCGAAACGGCGCCGCGCTCGACCTTGTGGATGTGCTGACCCTTAGACGACTGGGTCAGGTGATATGGAACAAAGGTCACATTGGCATGAGGGACATCACCAAGCGCTTTTGCGATCGAATCAGCAGTTCGGTCGTGGAGGAATCGATGCCAAGCCGAGCGGTATTCGCGTCGCGGGATGAGGACGCTGACTTCGGTATCGCCATCGGCGGCGACCTCGGCGACGAGTTCCAGAACGCTGCGGTTGATCCGCCGGTCGGGGCACTCGCGGATTTCGAGGGGAACCCGCTTCAGTTCAAGCTGTTCCCACTGTGCGGCGAGTTCGGCGGCGTGGAGTTCGTCGACGGCGATATGAACTGCATAAAGTCGATCGGGATTCAACGTGCGGGCGTATTGAATTGCACGGGCAGAGGTGCGATCGATTTTGTCGATGAGTACAACGACGGCGTGACGATTGAGGATGGGGGCAGTGGCGGCAAGGTGCGCGTCTTCTGCGAGTTCGGCTTTTTCCGCCTCGTATTGGTGATTGAGGCGGACGACGACCCACACGAAGATTGGGATCATCAAGAGAATGACCCACGCGCCGTCGAGGAATTTTGTCGCACTAATGACTACCGTCACGACAGCAGTCACGACCGCGCCGGTGCCATTAATCAAGAGCCCGAACTTCCACCCTTGTTCCTTCAAACGTATGTGGTGACGGGCCATGCCGACCTGAGACAAGGTGAAACTGAGGAATACACCAATTGCGTAAAGCGGAATGAGGCGACTCACGTCAGCGGCAAGAATGACGACAAGTGAGGCAGCCATAATGGCGAGCGCCAAGATGCCATTGCTGTACACAAGTCGATGTCCGCGTTTGGTGAGTTGTCGCGGCAGGAAGGAGTCTTCTGCTTGGAAGCTGGCGAGTCGAGGGAAGTCGGCGAACCCGGTATTGGCGGCCATGATCAAGATGAACATCGTTGCGAACTGTGTAAAGAAGAACATCACACGGCCAAATCCAGAACTGCCATAGACGCCCTCGGCGATTTGGGCAATGACGGTCTTGCCTGACACAGGAATGGTGTGGAGTTCCGAGGCGAGCCATGAGATGCCGACGAACATGAGTCCGAGCATCGTTCCCATGATGACGAGTGTCTGTGCGGCGTTTTTCCACGCAGGTTCACGGAAGGCGGGAACACCATTGGAAATTGCCTCAACGCCTGTAACCGCGGCGCCGCCCGATGCAAACGCGTGCAGGACGAGGAACCAACCAACCGCACTGATGCCCATGGCTTCATGAGCCTGCTCTGGATCCATCGCGTCAATGGAGATTTGATCGAGGCCTCCGCCAAATCCTGCCTTGTACAGCCCGTAGCCGATCATCAGGGCCATGGCGACAACGAATGCGTAGGTCGGGACAGCAAAGATACGTCCTGATTCCTTCACGCCTCGTAGGTTGCCGACCGTAACAATCGCGATGAAGAAAAGAGCGATGAAGACTCGGTACGGATAGAGCTCGGAGAACACGGAGTAGAGGGCAGCGGTTCCGGCCGACGCCGAAACGGCAACCACCAGGATGTAATCGGTAAGGAGAGAAACGCCGGCGACCTGGGCGGGAAGTACGCCAAGGTTGTCCTTAGTGACGATGTAGGCGCCACCTGCGGACGGATAGGCCTTGATCGTTTGCCGATAGCTCAGAATCAAGATGATCAACACGCCGACCATCGCGAGAGTGATTGGCATTACGAATTGGAACGCAACAAGGCCAATGCCGGCGAGCAGCAAGGTGTGGAGAATCTCTTCGGTTGCGTACGCAGCTGATGAAAGGTTGTCCGACGCAAAGACTGCGAGCGCAGTTGGTTTGCCGAGTCGTTCGTGTTCGAGCTGATCGGTGTGCAGGGGCCGGCCGAGAAACCGGTTCTTGAATCTGAATGTCCGGCCCTCGGGAATTGAGACTTTGGGGGTGGGTGGCAGCGGTGAAGGGCCGGGAGGGTTTTGGGCTGGAGCAGTCATACGTGTTGCTAGTTGACACCCATTCAGTAGTCGGGCGCAATCGGTGGACAGGGGATTCGCCTGTCGGAAATCTGACCCGGACGGCCTGTGTCTTCCGGGGCATCGGTAGGGTTGGGAAACTCCCGTCACCCCCGGTGCGCCCTGCGTCCCGGGATCTTGCGCGTCGTCATGCCTCCGGGCGGTTGCGGCGGCGCCGAAAGAACCGATGTCTCTCACCGATCTCCCCCAACTCCTCATCGATGAACCGGGTCTTACCGCGGTGCTGGGTCGACGCGATGCGGTACTCGTCGTTCCTGAGGCGGCCCGGGCCATCGTCATCGCCGGCCTGGCCCACCGGGCCGATCGCCAACCGATCGTGGTCGCGGTGCCGACAACAGGAGAGGCCGAGCGATTGGCGCGCGATCTAGCCGCCTTTCTTGGCCCGGACGAGGTTGACCTCTTCCCCGCGTGGGAGACCCTTCCCTTCGAGCGAGTGAGCCCGGCGGTAGAGACCATGGGCCGTCGACTCCGAACGTTGTGGCACCTCCGTGATCCTGAACGGGCCCGGCGGGTTGTCGTCGCGCCGGTGCGGGCTCTTGTCCAACGACTTGGCCCCCACGTTGCCGAGATCGAGCCGATTGTCATCGGGGTAGGAGACCAACTCGACACATCGGAACTGATCGACAGGTTGGTGCGCGCGGGTTACCGGCGGGAGTTCCAAGTCGAGCATCGCGGTGAGGTAGCGGTACGTGGATCGATCGTCGATGTGTTTCCGAGCACCGCCGATGCTCCGGTCCGCATTGACCTCTGGGGCGACGAGGTCGATCGTCTCTCGGAGTTCTCGGTCTCGGATCAGCGCTCGACAGTTGATCGTGCCGAAGTCGAAATCTTCCCGTGCCGCGAATTGCTCACGACCGATGAGGTCCGTGCCCGTGCGGAGAAACTTGTAGCCACCCAGCCGTGGGGCCGAGAGCAGTGGGATCGACTTTCCGACGGTCAGACCTTCGACGGTATGGAGAGTTGGTTGCCGTGGCTCGTTGGTGACGGCAGCGACGACAACGAGGTTCTTTTCGATCTGCTTGATGCCGATGCACAGATCTTGCTGATCGAACCGCGCCGCATGCGCGATCGCGCCGGCGACATCATCGCTGAAGAGGATGATCTCGCCCGATCGCTCGCCAGAACGTGGGAAGCAGACGCATCCAACGGGTTTCCCCAATTGCACCTTCCGTTCGACAGACTGCTCGCACGAACGACGGCGCCGGCGTGGACGATCATCGACATTGCCGATGGGCCGGATACTCCTGCGGTTCTTGCATCCGGATGGGATCCCGTAGTCGGCGAAGGCTCGACCCTCGTTTCGCAACTTTCGAAACAGTTGGCCGACGGCTTCAGTGTGGTGGTGGCTGCTGACGGTGCCGGCTCGGCGGATCGCCTCGTGTCGATGCTCGGTGAACAAGGTCTGAACTTTGTGTTCGACGAACGCGGTCGGGAGGATCTGACCAAACCAGGTGGGCGAGTGGTCGTCGTTCCTCTTGAACGGGGATTCCGGCTTCCGGATGTGAAGTTGGCCGTTCTCGCCGAGTCAGATGTGACGGGTCGGCGCCGGGCCCATCGCCGCGCTCGGCCACGCAAGGCCGCCGCTCCCGGCTATTTCGAGGATCTCAAAACTGGCGATCACGTCGTGCATTTTCAGCACGGCGTGGCGCGTTACGGCGGCATGGTCACGCGCACGATTGGTGGCGTCGAACGCGACTATCTGCTGCTCGAATACCGGGGCGATGATCGGCTTTATGTTCCGAGCGATCAGATTGATGCCGTTCGCCATTACACGGGTGGTGACAGTCCGAGTCTCAGTCGACTCGGAGGTGGGGAGTGGCAAAAGAGTAAGGCAAAGGTGCGCGCTGCGGTCACCGAGATCGCGCAGGAATTGGTGGTGCTTTATCAGAAGCGGGTAAACGAACCAGGTCACGCGTTCGCCATCGACACGCCATGGCAAAGCGAACTTGAGGCGTCGTTCCCCTATGAACCGACGCCGGATCAGCACACGGCGATCGCCGCGATCAAGGCCGACATGGAAGCCGAGACGCCAATGGATCGTCTCGTATGTGGCGACGTTGGTTTCGGAAAGACCGAGGTCGCCGTTCGGGCGGTGTTCAAAGCGGTACAGGACGGCAAACAGGCCGCCGTGCTTGTGCCCACGACACTCCTTGCGCAACAGCATGGTCAGACATTTAGTGACCGTTTCGCTGGGTTTCCCGTTCGTGTCGAAGTGCTCAGTCGCTTCCTCACTGCGGCACAGGCGAAGAAGGTCATCGCCGGTCTCGAATCCGGAGATGTCGATGTCGTGATCGGCACGCATCGGTTGTTGGCGCCGGATCTCAAGTTCAAGGATCTCGGACTTCTCGTCGTCGACGAGGAACAGCGATTCGGAGTGAGCCACAAGGAATCAATCAAGGGTCTCAAGATCGGCGTTGATGTGCTCACGCTTACGGCGACACCGATCCCGCGGACACTCGAGATGAGTCTTACGGGTATCCGCGATCTCACGCTCTTGAACACGCCGCCGAGCGAGAGGCAACCGATCCTTACCTACGTCGGAGAGTACGACGAGCGCGCGGTTGCGGAATCGATCAGACGCGAGTTGCTGCGTGAAGGGCAGGTGTTCTTCGTGCACAACCGTGTTCAGGACATCGATCGGGTGGCGGCGAGACTCCACGAACTTGTGCCGGAAGCGCGGATCGCGATCGCACACGGGCAGATGGACGAGGGCACCTTGGAAAAGGTCGTTCTCGATTTCTGGGAGGGGCAGTTCGACGTCCTCGTGTGCACGACGATCATTGAATCCGGGATTGACATGCCGACCGTCAACACACTCGTCGTCGACCGTGCCGATCTACTCGGACTCGGACAGTTGCATCAGTTGCGCGGTCGCGTCGGCCGGTCGGGGAGCCGCGCCTACGCCTATCTCTTCTATCCGCCTGATCGTTCGCTCACCGATCAGGCCTTCGAGCGACTGAAGACGATCGGCGAAGCCACCGACCTTGGGTCGGGGTTCCGGATCGCCATGCGTGACCTCGAAATCCGCGGCGCCGGAAACCTGCTTGGCACAGGCCAGAGCGGTCACATCTCTGCGGTCGGATACGACCTCTATTGCGAGATGGTTACCGAGGCCGTGGCGGAACTGAAAGGCGAGACACCGTCGGAGCCCGCCGAGATCAAGATCGAACTACCTCTCGATGCCCACCTTCCCTCCGATTACGTCGAGCGGGAGGAGTTCCGACTTGATGCCTATCGCCGTCTGGCAACTGTGACCTCGCAGGAGCAGGTCGACGACATTCGGGTGGAGTGGGAGGACAGGTACGGCCCGGTTCCTGCTCCAGCGGAAGCGTTGCTGGAGGTGGCGCGACTTCGAGCCGAATGCGCCCGCACGGGTATCCGGGAGATCGCAGTCACGAAGGGAAGCGGATTCGGTGGACCGAAGTATCTAGCCCGCATCAGCCCGATTTCGTTGTTGACGTCGAAGACGATTCGTCTCGAACGGGTTTACAAAGGATCCGTCTACAAATCCGAGATTGGCCAGTTGCAGCTTCCGCTCACGTCAGCACCGGCGGCGGCTCGAGATCTTGTGGAAGCGATCCAAGACCTTCTCCCGGAACCTGAAGGTCAGGGCGCTTGACTGTTGTGAAACGGGTTGCTCCGTTAGTGTTCTGTACCTTGTGAAGACGTTACGGAAAGCCCCCATCGCCGTTATCGCCCTGGCTCTTGCCCTTACCGTGATCGGCAGTTCCTGCTCGGCAGTGAACCCGGTCGCGCTGAGTGTCAATGGTTGGAATCTGTCGGACAAAGATTTCAGCAGCCAACTCTCGTCATTCGCGACGGTTTACGAGAAGGCCAACGGCTCGGCGAGTGATTTGCGCAGTCCCGACGGCGATTCGTGGGCGACGTCGTACACCTCCGCTTTTCTTAACGACCAGTTGAATCTTCAACTGGCGCGTCTGGCCGTCGAACAACGCGGTCTGACCGTAACTCAGGCCGATCTCGACGATGCGCGGGCGTTGCTCGAAAAGAACTTCGTGTCGTCCTCAGGTCAGACCTTTTTCGCGAGCCTCCCTGTCGACTACCAAAACTCGCTTGTCGCCGGAGTTGCAGCACAGAACCTTTTGCTGGCCAAGCTCGTATCCGACGCACAGTCCGACGAGGGATTGCGTCGACTCTTCGAATCGACGAAGGATGAGTACTCCGGCGAACTTGTGTGCGCTAGCCACATTCTCATCGTCGCCGGCAACAACTCAGGCGCGGCCGCACCTACCGAGGCGCAGTACGCATTGGCCCTCACCCAGATCGAGAAGATCCAAGGGCAACTCGTCGGGGTTTCGAACTTCGCTGATCTAGCCCGGACGACCTCTCAGGACTCCGGCTCGTCCCCCGATGGCGGCTTCCTCGGCTGTAATCCCAAGGGAGCATTCGTTACCGAGTTCGACGCCGCGGCCTGGAGCCAGCCGATCGGCGTCGTCGGTCAACCCGTGAAAACCAAGTTCGGCTATCACATCATCCTGGTTACGGCTCGGGGCTCAAACCTCGGGTTCAATGATTTGAAGGAACAACTCCGTTCGTCGATCGCGCAAAGCGCTTCGGAACTGTTGGGAGCCGAACTGGCTCGTGTTGCCGCTGATGCCACGATCGGTGTCGATGGTCGCTACGGCCAATTCGATTCTGCAACGCTTCAGATCATCGCCCCCGCCGGTGCCGTTCAGCCGAGCACCACGCTCTCCCCGTTGGAGAACCTGGTCGACTCTGAAATGCGTTAGAGCGGCATCATGGATGACCGCCCCAGCATCGTGGTCATCGGCCTCGGTCCTGGTGATTCAGATCTTCTGACGAAAGGTGCACGAAACGCAATAGAGGCGTGTCCGAACCGTTGGTTGCGGACGACTCGTCATCCGGCTGCATCATGCGTTCCCGATGCTTTGAGTTTCGACGGGCTCTACGAGAGTTCCGACTCAATAGACGAGGTCTATCCGGCGATAGTGGAGTCTCTTGTCGCCGCCGCACGCGATCACGGGCGCATTCTTTATGCAGTCCCGGGCTCACCGCTGGTCGCGGAACATACTGTCGAACTTCTTCTTGCCGATCGTCGCGTCGATGTCGAGGTGCTCCCGGCTATGTCCTTTCTTGATCTCGCGTGGGTCCGACTCGGGATTGATCCGGTGGCGGTCGGCGTGCGCATCGTTGACGGACACCGTTTCGCGGTTGATGCGGCCGGTGAACGCGGTCCGCTACTGGTGGCCCAATGCGATTCCGTCCATGTTCTTTCCGATGTGAAACTCGCCCTTGACGACGGACCGGAGGCCGCAGTGGAGCCCAACGCCCAAGTCGTGGTGCTGCAGCGTCTCGGACTTCCCGACGAGCGGGTCGAGAGCATCGCGTGGGTCGATCTCGACCGTGTCGATCCGGATCACCTGACGTCGGTGTACATCCCGGCCCTTCGTGCGCCGGTCGCGCGTGAACTTGCTCGGTTCGTCGAGCAGGTCGCGATTCTGCGCGCCGAGTGTCCTTGGGACAAAGAGCAGACGCACGAGTCCCTCCGTCGGCACCTCCTCGAAGAGTCGTATGAAGTGCTCGAAGCGATCGACAATCTCGATGTCGAATCCGGTGAGGGTTATGACCATCTCGAGGAGGAACTCGGCGACCTTCTCTTCCAGGTTCTGTTTCACAGTCAATTAGCTGCCGAACAGGGTCAGTTCACCATTGCCGATGTCGCCACGACGGTGCACGACAAACTGCGATTGCGACATCCGCATGTGTTCGGCGATGTCGAAGTTGACGGTTCTGAGGCCGTGGTGAGGAACTGGGAACAGATCAAGAAGGCCGAGAAGGGGCGTGAGAGCGTTTTCGACGGTGTACCTGACGCCCTCCCCGCGCTCCTTTTCGCCCTCAAGGTTCAGAAGAAGGCGGCGACGCTGGATGTCGCGGACCTTGTTGAATCCCCCGATCCGATGGCCTCGAACCGGCTCGGCGAAGGACCCGTTGATGCGGAGTCAATCGGGCAACTGCTGTTTGCCGTGGTCAATGAGGCCAGAAGGGCGGATGTCGATCCCGAGACAGCTCTGCGTGCTGCGGCTATCCGATTCCGCGATGCGCAACGTGCCGCTGAGCTCGCGAATCCCTCATCAGACTGACTATTCACGACAGGCGCGCGCCGACGTGGAAACATTCTCTAGGCGCACCCTCAATCAGGAGTCCCCGGATCCATGAGCATTATCGAACACATCGCCGGCCGCGAGGTCCTCGACAGCCGAGGAAACCCAACGATTGAGGTTGAGGTAATTCTCGAGTCCGGTGCGGCCGGCAGGGCAATCGTTCCGTCAGGCGCTTCGACCGGGGCGTTCGAGGCAGTGGAGCTCCGCGACGGCGATAGTCGCTATGGCGGCAAGGGCGTGCTCAATGCGGTCGCGCATGTCGACGACGAGATCTACGACGCGCTTGTGGGTTTCGACGCGCTCGATCAACGCGACATCGACCGTGTGCTTCTTGATCTCGATGGGACGGACAACAAAGGCCGTCTCGGTGCAAACGCGATCCTCGGCGTATCTCTCGCCGTTGCGCGTGCAGCGGCAGACGAACTCGCCGTACCTCTCTACCGGTACATCGGTGGCGTGAACGCGCATGTGCTTCCGGTGCCGATGCTAAACGTTCTGAATGGCGGCGAACACGCCGACAACAATGTCGATATCCAGGAATTCATGATCATGCCTGTGGGCGCGGCTTCGTTCTCCGAGGCGCTCCGATGGGGAGCCGAGACGTATCACGTTCTCAAGAAGGTGCTGCAGGACCGCGGTCTTTCCACCTCGATCGGCGACGAAGGTGGTTTCGCCCCGAACCTCGCGTCGAACGAAGACGCGGTGAAACTGCTCATCGAAGCGATCGAGAAGGCAGGATTCACTCCCGGAGTCGATATCGCCATCGCACTGGATGCGGCATCGACCGAGTTCTACAAGGGCGGCAACTACGTACTTGCCGGTGAAGGTCGCACGCTCGACGCGGCTGAAATGGTCGGGTATCTCGAATCGCTTGTAAGTAAGTACCCAATCGTTTCGATCGAGGACGGTATGGCCGAAGAGGATTGGGCCGGTTGGGCGAAGCTGACCGAAGTCCTCGGGACGCGTACCCAATTGGTGGGCGATGATCTCTTCGTGACGAATACCGAGCGTCTTGCCCGCGGCATTGAGGCGGGTGTTGCCAACTCGATCCTGGTGAAGGTGAACCAGATCGGTACTCTCACCGAAACTCTCGAATCCGTCGCTATGGCAAATCGCGCTGGTTACACAGCAGTCATGTCCCATCGTTCAGGTGAAAGCGAAGACACGACGATCGCTGATCTCGCTGTTGCCACGAATTGCGGTCAGATCAAGACTGGCGCACCCGCTCGTAGCGATCGGGTTGCGAAGTACAACCAACTTCTGCGTATCGAAGATGATCTCGGCGAAGCCGCCGCCTACTGGGGTGCCGCCGCGCTCAAACAGGTCAGCGCAGGTTCGTGACTCCGAAGAAACCCGTCCGACGGACAGCAAAAGCTGATCCGGTTCCCGTTCGCCGGAAGGCGTCCGGGCCTCGCCATGCGGCGCCGGCACCAGCAAAACGTTCGGCAGGTAGAACCCTTGCCCGTCTTGTCGGTCCGCTCGTTCTGGTGATTCTTACGGTCGGTGTCCTCGTCGTCGGTGCATTCCCGACCCGGACCTGGTTGGCGCAGCGTTCGGCTGCGGCCACAGCCGAAAATCGGCTTGCCGAACTCGATGCCGCCAACGATGCGGCTCGGGCGGAAGCGGACGCACTCCGAACTGATTCCGAGATTGAACGGCTCGCCCGCGAGCAGTACGGGTACGCCAAGGCGGGCGAAGAGGTCTACCAGGTGCTGCCTCCGGCCCGGGATCCTGTGAGGGTTCCCGATGCATGGCCGTTCGGCGGGCTGGGAACAACTCTCGAGCGCTGAGAATCCCGAACGCAGACGTCCACTAACCTTCCTTCGCAAGAGGCCATCGAGGGGGAGTGCACACATGAGCGTTATGGGAACGCGAGTTCAGCGTCGTGAAGATCCGACGTTTCTAACCGGCGGCGGTATCTACACCGCCGACCTCCGTGATCCGCTTCTTGACGGGGCGGTACACGCCCATTTCGTGCGGTCCACCATTGCCCACGCGCGGATTGCCGAACTTGATGTTTCCGAAGCGGCCGAGGCCCCGGGCGTCGTCGCAATCTTCACCGCTGCCGACATTGCGGCCTCGGGCGATCTCGGCCCCTACGGTGTCGCAATCCCCGGAATGATCCCGGAGATCCTTGCTCGTCCGTGGCTCGCGACCGACGTGGTGCGCTTCGTTGGCGAGGCGATCGTCGTGATCCTCGCGGAAACCCGCGAACAAGCAGAAGACGCCTCGGAACTTGTGATTATCGATTACGACCCGCTGGATCCAGTGGTGAGTCCGATCGACGCGGCGAAGAATGAGATCCTGCTCTTCCCGGAACACGGTACGAACACCGCGCTCGAAGTTCCGTTCGGCTACTCGGACGATCTCTTCGATGACTGCGAGGTTGTCGTCACACGCGACTTCGTGAACCAACGCCTTGCGGTATGTCCCCTCGAGCCTCGGGCGATTGCTGTCACCTGGCACGACGACCGCCTCATCGCTTTCTCGTCGACACAGGCTCCTCATGGCGTGAAAACCAAGCTTGCTGGCCTTTACGAACTGGAGCCGGAACAAGTTCGGGTAGTCGCACCGGCCGTCGGTGGCGGATTTGGGGCCAAGATCAACCTTCAGGCCGATGAGGCGCTGCTTCCATGGGTCTCGCGCAAGCTTGGCCGGCCGGTGCGTTGGGCCGAGGTCCGGGGCGAAAACATGGTGTCGATGCCTCATGGTCGCGCCCAGATCGACAGGATCGAGATCGGCGGAACTCGCGACGGAAACGTCGAGGCCTACCGTCTCACCGTGCTGCAGGACGTCGGCGCTTATCCATCGATGGGAGCGTTTCTTCCGTTCATGACGCGCACGATGGCGCCCGGTACGTATGTCATTCCGAAAGTGGAATGCAATATCAAGAGCGTCATGACCAACACCACTCCGATCGAGGCATATCGCGGCGCCGGACGTCCCGAGGCAACTGCGGCTATCGAGCGAGCCTTTGATCTGTTCGCGGGCGAGATCGGAATGGATCCCGTTGAACTCCGTCGTCGCAACCTGATCCAGTCGGATGCATTCCCGTTCACGACGATGACCGGCGCGGTCTACGACTGCGGTGATTATGTCGGCGCACTCGACCTTGCCCTCGAAACCGCCGATTACAAAGCGCTTCGGGCCGAGCAGGCGCAGCGACGTGCCGCTGGGGATCCTGTGCAACTCGGCATCGGAGTCTCGATCTATGTCGAGATCACGGCTGGGCCTGCCGGTAACCAGGGCGAGTTCGCCAAGGTCGCCCTGCGCAGCGACGGTGGCATAACGGTCTTCACCGGTTCGTCATCGCACGGACAGGGTCACTCGACCGCGTGGGCGATGCTGGCCAACGAACTGACGGGTATCCCGATGGACGACATTGATGTCGTGGCGGGAGACACCGACCGGGTTGCCGAAGGACACGGCACCTTCGGATCGCGATCGTTGCAGCTCGGCGGTTCTGCGGTCTGGACCGCAACCGAGCAGGTTGTTGACAAGGCGCGCAAAGTCGCAGCGGAACTGCTTGAGGCGAACTCCGATGACATCGTGCTCGACGTCGATCGTGGTGCGTTCCATGTCGCCGGTTCTCCTGCTTCAGCGAAGACGTGGGCCGAGATTGGCGCTGTCGGTGACATCACCGGCCCGATCGGCGAGGGACCTGCGGGTCAACCGATTGAAGTCGCGCTGACCTTCACTGCCGACAACGCCACCTTCCCGTTTGGCGCACATGTCGCCGTCGTCGAAGTCGACAGCGAAACCGGTCAGACGCGTCTGCGCCGGATCATCACCTGCGACGATGCCGGCCGGATCCTCAACCCGTTGATTGTCGAGGGCCAACGCCATGGTGGTATCGCCCAGGGAGTTGCTCAGGCGTTGTACGAGGAGATGATGTACGACGAGGACGGAAATCCTCAGACCTCGAATCTTGCCGACTACGCCTTTATATCTGCAGCCGAGTTGCCCAGTTTCGAACTCGTTCCGCTGGAGACGCCGTCACCGGTGAACCCACTCGGCGCGAAGGGCATCGGTGAATCGGGCACGATCGGATCGACTCCGGCCGTGCAGAGTGCAGTCATGGATGCGTTGTCGCCCTACGGCGTCACTCATCTCGACATGCCGCTCACCTCAGAGAAGGTCTGGCGAGCAATCGCCGGTCTCTAGATCCATGACCGAGAAGCAGAATTGGCAGAGTTCGGCCCGTTGGACGCTTGTGGCCGTCGTCGGCGTGACCGTCTTCGGCTTCGCGGGTTTCTATTTCCTGTTTCTCCGAGGCTGATCCCGAAAGGGATTGTCGTCTGAGCTCAGCGGTAGCCTCTGCCCGTGGCCTCCACCGATCCCCAAACTGTCGATGATGTGCTCTCGGGACTCGCTGGTGAGGGCTATTTGGCCGACGAAGGTCTCGCCACTGCAGTGTTCCTCGCGCTTTCGATGAAGCGACCCCTGCTCCTCGAAGGAGAACCAGGTGTCGGCAAGACGGAGGTGGCGAAGGCGATCGCTCGGTGGACGGGCGGGGAACTGATTCGACTCCAGTGTTACGAGGGGCTTGATGCCGCTCAGGCCCTTTACGAATGGGACTACCCACGTCAGTTGTTGCACCTTCGTGCCGCCGAAGCAGCGGGCGCAGCATCGGGGGGAGTCGAAGCACTCGAAGGGGAGTTGTACGACGAACGCTTCCTTGTTCGCCGTCCGCTTCTGAAGGCGATCGATCACCACGCTGGAGCGCGACCAATCCTCCTCGTCGACGAGATCGACCGTGCCGACGACGAGTTCGAAGCTTTCCTGCTCGAAGTTCTCGCTGATTACAGCGTCACTGTCCCTGAGCTTGGGACGTTTCGTGCTGAGGTCGCACCGATTGTGATCGTCACCTCGAACCGCACCCGCGACGTTCACGATGCGCTGAAGCGTCGCTGCTTGTACCACTGGGTCGAGCATCCCGATCTCGAGAGGGAAGTCGCGGTCGTACGATCCCGCATTCCTGGTGTCGACGAGTTGCTTGCTCGTCAGGTTTCAGCGCTCGCGGCTGAACTGCGCGAATTCGGGCTCTACAAGCCCCCCGGTATCGCCGAGACAATCGACTGGACCCAGGCGTTGCTCGCGCTTGGTCATTCCGAGCTGACAGCCGACTCGGCTTCGGTGACACTCGGAGCGGTTCTCAAGTACCGCGAAGATGCCGAGCGTGTTCGCCGTCATGGGCTCGCGGAACTTGTCGACGCGTCACAGTTCCGACTGAGCTGATCCGATGGCGGAGCGCAGTGAACCTGGCAACGAGAATCGCCTGTTCGGATTTGTCGGGGCGCTCCGTAGTGCAGGGCTAATTGTTCCACTAGGAAGCGAACTTCTCTTCGTTGAGGCGCTCGGAGAGTTGTCCGATGGAGTGCTCTCCGTCTACTGGGCCGGTCGCGCCACGCTGACCCATGATTGTAGCAGCATCGATCTTTACGATTCGGTGTTCTCCACCTGGTGGTTGGAATCAAGCAGCGAACGGATCACAGAGGCCGAGCAGAAACCAGTTTCGATCGCGATTGATGACGATGATTGCTCCTCGGCGGATTCAGCCGATTCTCAGGACGACGTCGAGCCCGTGTTGCGATTCAGTCGGACCGAGACGCTCCGTTCGCGCGACTTCGCCGGACTCACGACCGAAGAGCGGCTCGAAGTTGATCGGCTAATGGAATCAATGGATCTCGCAGGGGCCAGGCGCCGATCGCGACGTCGTCGACCATCAGATTCGCTCAGGGGGCGACCCGATCTGAGGCGGACGATT
Organism: Bifidobacterium breve; assembly: GCA_945878725.1. GTDB lineage: Bacteria > Actinomycetota > Acidimicrobiia > Acidimicrobiales > Acidimicrobilacustridaceae > Acidimicrobilacustris > Acidimicrobilacustris thunensis. Next base: position 256,387 of record CAMCTY010000001.1, read on the forward strand.
CGCGAATCGTTGCGAACGGGGGGCGAACCCTTTCGTCGTCGCTCACAGGTCCGTGTCAGCGTTCCCCGTCGCGTGATTCTTTTGTGCGACATCAGTGGTTCGATGGCCGAATACAGCCGTTCGCTTGTTCGTTTCGCCCACGTTGCCGTCGCCGACACATCGAGGGTTGAGGTCTTCACCATCGGCACGCGACTTACGCGGCTTACTCGTGAACTAACGACCCTCGATCCCGACGACGCGCTGAATCGTGCGGCTGCGGCGGTTCCCGACTGGGACGGCGGCACACGGTTGGGCGAGAGCATGCAACGTTTCAATGACGATTGGGGCGTGCGGGGAATGGCCCGGGGCGCGATCGTCGTGATTCTTTCGGATGGATGGGATCGCGGCGACACTGACGTTCTTGCCGAACAGATGGCTCGGTTGCAACGGGTGGCGTTCCGAACCGTCTGGGTTAATCCGCTCAAAGCTTCCGAGGGCTATGCGCCACTCGCGAAGGGGATGGCGGCGGCGTTACCCTTCGTCGATGACTTCATCGAAGGGCATTCGCTCGAATCTCTCGATGAGTTGGGCAGGATCGTTTCGTCACTCGGCGTCAGGCGCCCCATGCAGGAGATGAGCCGGTGAAAGAGATACTGGGAGACATCGATCGCTGGCGTGCAGCCGGGCGACGTATCGCCATTGCGCGGGTTGTAGACATCGAGGGTTCCGGGCCCCGACTCCCGGGAGCAACGATGGCGGTGGCCGATGACGGCGAGGTGGCCGGGTCAGTTTCCGGTGGTTGTGTCGAGGGCGCAGTCGTGGCCGAAGCACTGGACATCCTCAGTACCGGTGATCGCCGACTTGTCACGTTCGGCTACAGCGATGACGACGCCTTCGCTGTCGGCCTGACCTGTGGCGGAACAGTTCATCTCTTCATCGAACCGCTGGATTGGTGACGTTGTGAACCCATCAATTTACGAACTCTGGCGGGAAGCGGTAACTGCCAACCGCCCTGTTGCATTGGCAACAGTGATTGGGGGAGTGAACCCTGGGGCCAAGATCCTTGTGGGGAAAGCAATGGATCCTGTCGGCACTCTTGGCGACCCCGATCTCGACCGAGTAGTGATCCGTGACGCGATCGGTGAGCTCGCCGGTGGGAGATCAGGCGTGCGCAATTACGGGCCCCATGGGGAGGCCCGCGAAGATGCAGTGGCGGTGTTTATCGAATCATTTGCGCCGCCGCCGCGCATGCTTATTTTCGGTGCCGTGGACTTCACTGGCGCACTGGTGCGAGTGGCAAAAGTTCTCGGCTATTCCGTGACGGTTTGTGATGCACGCGAAGTATTTGCGACGAAGCGGCGGTTTCCGCATGCTGATGAGGTCGTGGTCGATTGGCCGCATCGACTTCTTGAGCGAGAAGGTGATCAGCTAGGCGAACGCGACGCCATTTGTGTTCTCACGCATGATCACAAATTCGATGTGCCTGCGATCATCGCCGCTCTTGGCACCGATGTTGGCTATCTCGGCGCCATGGGAAGCCGGCGGACGAACGACGAACGACTGCGTCGACTCGAGGATGAAGGCGCCGACATGGATCAGGTCCGCGATCGACTGCACGCCCCGATTGGACTTGATCTCGGGGGACGGACTCCGGAGGAGACGGCGGTTGCGATCGTCGCCGAAATCATCGCTGCCAGAACCGGACGAATTGCCGCTTCACTCAAGGGAACCGCAGGACCGATTCACTGACGCACAGTTTGCGCCAGCAGATTGGTGCTCACGCGAGGCCGGACTCTTCGAGGGCACGGCGAACGAGCACTCGAGCAAGGTGTTCCCGGTAGGCGACCGAGGCGTTGATGTCGCTTTGGGCTTCGGTGTTCTCCGTGGCCCGCTCGGCGGCCTGCTCGGCGGTTGCGCCCGACTTCACGGCATCGACCACACCGGTGGCAAGGAGCGGCGTCGATCCCATGTTCACGAGAGCGACACCGGTCGAGCCATTGGCGCGCACTGCGGCAACGCCGACGATGGCCCAGTCTTGAGCTCGGCGGTTGAACTTCTGGAACGACCAACCCTCGGCATTGAGCTTGGGAATGCGGATCTCTGTCATGAGTTCGTCGGGAGCGAGGGCCGATTCGAGGAAACCAATGTAAAAATCCGCAATCGCGATTTCGCGCTGTCCCGATGGGCCCTGAACGACGATCGTGCCACCCATGGCGAGGACAACAGCCGGAAGATCTGAGGCGGGATCGGCATGGGCGAGTGAACCGCCGATCGTGCCGCGATGGCGAACCTGGGGATCACCGACGTGGCCGGCTGCGTGCGAGAGCAGGGGAGCCGCCTCGGCGAGAAGGGCACTGGTCTCGAGTTCCCGATGGCGGGTGAGGGCACCGATCGCGATGTGATCGCCGGCGTCGCGGATGTAACGAAGATCATCGAGACGACCGACGTCGATCAATACTGACGGGGATGCGAGTCGGAGCTTCATGAGGGGCAGAAGTGAGTGTCCGCCGGCGAGGAGTTTGGCCTCATCGCCATGTTCGGTGAGAAGGGCTATGGCCTCTTCTGCCGATCCGGCCCGCTGGTAGTCGAAGGACGCCGGGATCATTTCGTCGCTCCGAATGGTTCGGCGGCGCAGGCCAGAACGGATTTCACGATGTTGTGATAGCCGGTGCAGCGACAAAGGTTGCCTTCGAGGCCGAGGCGAACTTCCTGCTCAGTGGGATTGGGGTTCTCGTCAAGAAGCGAAACAGCAGCCATCACCATTCCGGGGGTGCAGTAACCGCACTGCAGCCCGTGGTTCTCCTGAAAGGCCCGCTGCATCGGATGCATCGTGTCGCCGTTTGCGAGTCCTTCAATCGTCGTGACCGAACAACCGTCGGCCTGGACGGCGAGAAGGGTGCAGGACTTGGCTGATTCGCCATCGACGTGGATTGTGCATGCACCACATGACGATGTGTCGCAGCCGATGTTGGTGCCGGTGAGTCCGACGGTCTCCCGGAGGAAGTAGGCAAGCAGCGTTCGAGGCTCGACGTCGGCCGTCTGTTCGATGCCGTTCACTGTCATCGTGATTTCCATGGTCCCCCTCGGACATTTCCGCTCACATCGCAGGCGACGGATGAATGGCTGATGTTAGCGGAGCAGGCCTACGGGGTCTGCGGTTCAAGTTGTCCGGTTCCGGGGCGGTCTTGGGATGCTTGACTGGAGCGATGGAAGCGCCAGAAGGAGGGATCGTCGCTGCAGTTCTCGCCGCTGGCGGGTCCTCGCGTTTTGGCAGCGATTCCAAACTGGTGGCCCAGTTCCGGGGCGAGCCGATGGTCTCAATAGCAGTGAACGCCGCCTTGGCCGCCGGTTGTTTCGACCATGTGCTTGTGGTGACAGGCGCCGTCGATCTTTCGGAGACTCTCCCGGCAGGGGTCAGGACGGTATTCAACGAAGCGTGGGCAACGGGCCAGGCCTCGTCGGTTCGGGCCGCCGCTGATGCCGCCCGGGAACTAGGCGCAGCATTTGTCGTGATCGGACTCGCGGATCAACCCTTCGTCGAGGCTTCGGCGTGGCACGCCGTGGCCATGGGTCCAACCGACGTACCGATCCTCGTGGCCTCCTATGAAGGTCGACGCGGAAATCCGGTTCGATTGCGCCATGACGTCTGGGACGATCTTCCCGAGGAAGGCGACGAGGGCGCCCGGGTCCTCATCCGCTCGAATCCCGGCTTGGTGAGCGCGGTAGCGTGCTCCGGAAGCGCAATTGATATTGACACCCAGGAGGATCTCGACCGATGGAACTGACCAACACTTTTGACGTGAGCGTTCCGATCGAGACCGCGTGGGCAATCCTCACCGATGTCGAGCGCATCGCCCCGTGTCTTCCCGGCGCCCAACTTCAGGAGATTGAAGGCGAGGAATACCGCGGCATCGTCAAGGTCAAGGTCGGCCCCATCACCGCGCAGTACAAAGGCAAGGCCACGTTCATTGAGCGTGATGACGTCGGTTACCGGGTTGTTCTCGACGCCGCGGGGCGCGACACGCGCGGAGCGGGCAATGCGAGCGCAATCATCACTGCAGTCCTCGAACCGGCCGGATCGGGAACCCATGTCACCGTGACAACCGATCTCACGGTGACGGGCAAGGTCGCCCAGTTCGGTCGCGGCGTCCTCGCCGATGTCAGTGCAAAGATCCTCGGCCAATTCGTGGACAATCTTGAGCAGACGGTTCTCGTCGACGTGATCAGCACGGCCGACGCGGTTGAGGCTCCCGAGACGACGACACCAATTCCGGAAGCGACAAAGCCTGCGGTCTCCGAGGCCCCAGTCGTTCGTCAGATCAACCAACCCGAACCGGAAGCCATCGATTTGCTCGGTCAGGCCGGTTCGCCGGTACTGAAGCGCGCCGTCCCGGTACTGGGTGTCGCCATCGCGGCACTCGTGATCTGGCGACTTCTCCGCCGTCGCTCGTGACAGTTTCGGCGCCCGACCGGGCGCGTGTCGCCGAGTTGTTGGGTCGGTTGCCGATGGGCGAGTTCGAGATAGTCGTTCGATCGCCGTCGGGAGATCCGGCGGT
>CAMCTY010000002.1 GCA_945878725.1 Bifidobacterium breve
CAACGTCGCCGGTTGGCAAACCGCAATCATCGTGGGTCCGGTCATGGCCGGCTTTCTCTACATCGGCGCTCCGTCGTGGCCGTTCTACGCCTGCATGGTGCTCGCCGGTCTTGGCGCCATCGCTATCCAGTTCGCCCGCCCACAACGCGGCCATGCCGACGCCGGCCCCCCATCCGTCGCTGGTCCCGCATCGGCTTCGCTCGTTGCGCTCAGCGACGAGAGTCGCCCCGCTGAACTGCTTGACACCACCGGCGAGGCCTACGCCGCCGAGATCGGCAATCCCCGCGAGGTCGTTGGGGTCGACGGAAGCACGACGTCCAACGCGCCCGACGATGTCCCCGCAAAGAGTCGCTGGCACGAAGCGTTCGAGGGCATCCGTGTCATTCGGGGCAATCCCATCCTTCTCGGAGCGATCTCACTGGATCTATTTGCCGTCCTCTTCGGTGGCGCGGTTGCGCTGCTCCCCGCTATTGCCGAAAAGCGGTTGCATGTCGACGCCGTCGGACTCGGTTGGCTCCGCGCCGCGGGAGGTATCGGTGCAGCCGTCGTAACTGTGTGGCTGAGCACCCGTCCACTGCGCCGTCACGTCGGTCCGATCCTGTTCACCACGGTGGCGCTCTTCGGCATCTTCACGATCGTGCTCGGCCTCACGCACAGTTTCATGGTTGCCTTCATTGCGATGGTCCTACTCAGTGCTGCTGATTCGGTGAGCATCTTCATTCGCTCCACACTTGTTCCCCTGGTGACGCCAAATGCTGCGCGTGGACGCGTCATGGCTGTCGAGGGTGTGTTCCTCGGCGCATCAAACGAACTCGGTGCCTTCGAATCCGGCGTTCTCGGACAGATCATCGGGACGGCCGGTGCCGTCGTATTCGGCGGCATCGCAACACTCGGCGTCGTCGGGATCTGGGTGATCTCGTTCCCACAACTCGCCCGCTTCGATCGATTCCCCGACCGACCCCCGGACTAACAGCTCTGTCAGCGTCAGGCCGACGTCCATGTGCCGGCGAGCGTTTTGCCCGTCGCCCGACCTTCGGCGGCAAGCTTAAGTAGGTGCGCATGCACGCTGCGTTGCGCCATGGGCACGAGTTCCGGATCAAGCCCCACGTAGATCGTTTCCACGAGTGCGCTGATCTTCGCCGATCCGGCCGCGCTGAGCGCGGCGATCACATCGGCCTCGCGTTCGAGTCGATGGGCGATGTACCAGTCGATGACGTGATCTGGGTCTTCGATCAATTGGCCGTGTCCCGGAGCAATCGACCGAAGCCGAAGCGCCCTGACTTTGGCCAGAGAGTCCAGATAGGCCGCCATATTGCCGTCAGGGGGCTTGATAACCACGGTGGAGCCCTGCATGACGTGATCGCCCGAGAAAAGCATGCGCTCCTCCTCCAGCAGATAGCAGAGGTGGTTGGACGCATGGCCGGGCGTGTGCTGCGCAGTGAGCCGGAATTCGGTCGCTTCGATCTGCGCGCCCTGACCGATGCGCTTGTCGACCTTGAGCCCGTCGCGGTTGCCGAAGGCCAACACCTTTGCCCCCGTTGCGGCCTTGAGAGCTGCCGCACCAGGTGAGTGGTCGAGATGCGTATGAGTACACAAAATCCAGCGGATGCGATCGCCGCCACAACCGACAATTGCATCGATGTGCTCGGCCATGTCGGGACCGGGATCGATAACCGCGATCTCGTCGATGCCAACGAGATAGGTGTTGGTTCCCGGGCCTGTCATCTTGCCCGGGTTCGGGGCGACGATCCGGCGCACCAGCGGGGACAGTGCGCGCGGCACGCCCGCAATCAGCGGCGGTGCCGTTTCGATCTTGTCTGCACCCTCAATGGATTCGTCGGCGGCGTTGCCGGCATTGCGCCCCTCAGTCATTTGCAGGGCCCAGCTCGATTGGCGCCGATGGCTCCGTGCGTTTCGGCGTGACGTCGCCGATGTACTCGACGTCAACCACCGACGCGCGTGTGAACCTGCTGAACCCGGGAACGCGCATGGCCCCGGTCCATCGAGGGACCAGACGATTGCGCACAACGACACGGATCGGCGGAACGAGAAGGAGCAGACCCACAGTTCCGGTGACGAAACCGGGGACGATGCACAGGCAACCAGCAAGAAGTAGCAGTCCGCCGTCCACGACCTGGTTGGCAGGTACCTCTCCACGACCGGTGGTTTCCTGCATCCGCCGCATGACGCCAAGTCCCTCGCGCTTGACCAGCCACGCACCGAAGAGGCTCATTGCTCCGAGCAGTGCCAGCGCTGGGAGCCAACCGATCCAACCCGCCACCGTGACGAGCGCATACAACTCAATCAGCGGCCCAATCACAAAGACGAAGAGCAGCACGAACATCATGAGGGTGATTCTATCTGCCGACTTCCAAATCTCCCGGGCGACCTGGCCACAGGCGTTTGGCGCAATGGCGGCAAAAAAACCCCAGCGCCGGACCGGGCGAGCCGATTCCGACGCTGGGTATGCAGCGAGCATTCGTCCCCCCGAACGAATGTCGCAGGCCTTGCGACTGACGAGGGACTAACTCACCCGTTCCGTCAGGAGCGGTTTGCGCTCCATTTCGTTCAAACCACCCCAAATGCCATGGGGTTCGCGGATCTCGATCGCATACTCGAGGCAATCCCGACGAACTCCACAATCGGAGCAGATCTCCTTGGCCCGGCTTTCCCGGTAGAGCTTGTCTTCTTTGCGTTCAAACTGCGGCGGTGGAAAGAACACCACTGCCTGCGGTCCCCGGCATGCCGCCTTGAGCTGCCAGTTCTCTTCTACGGATTGTGCACTCACGGATACTCCGCCTCCCCTCTGCGGGGGACCGTACCCCTTCCGGCCGTCGCCAAGCAAGAAGAAATGCGACAAATGTCACTCTGCCGGAATGTCAGCTCCGGAACGGGGTGAACGGTCCCGATAATCCTTGGCGCCGCCCTCTTCGGGCTCAACCTCGAGGACCAGACCATCGATGCCGATCACCCGGATTCGGTCAAGTTCCTCGATCGGCGTCGCCCGGTTTGTCGACGCCCGCCAGAGCGCTTCGCGGATCTGCACGACCCCGTCGGGATTGACCGCCGAAACGGCACGACCGATTTCACCGATCATCCATTCGCGCCCGATTGTCGGTGTCGAGAAACGGGTTCGAACCATTGACGGCATGCCCCCGAGGAATGCCAGCAGTACCGAGGCCACGCCGACCAGCAGCGTGACCCACGAAAGCGAGAGTCCGTCGAAGAGTGTGAATGAACCGATCACGTACAGAACCACGCCGGCACCGGTCCAGAACCTCGGGATACCGGTCTGGACGTCAATCGCAAACGCGATCATCGCTACAAAGATCAATGCCACGGCCCACCAGTTCGTCGGCAATACCGCAAGGCCATAGCCGGAGAGAATCAGCGACACCGCGCCGACAACACCGGCAACACCGACACCGGCGGTAAACAACTCAAAGATGATGAGCGCAAGGCCGATGGTGAGCAACAAATAGGAAACTGCCGGACTCGCAACCGTGTGCATCAACTGTGCGACCAGCGAGATCTGCCCAAAGCGAACCTGCGTGAGCGGCTCCCGACGAGTTTCGCCATTTTCTGCTGTGATTTCCCGGGTTTTCACACCCGGTGAGTTCACGAGGTAATCGCCAACCGTCGGCGCATCGAGTGTCGTGATACCGAGATCCGCTGCTTCTTGATTACTCACGGTGCTGTCGATAAGCGGGGCCAGCCGGTTCATGTCGAGACCATCAATGAGTGGCTCGCCGGCGTTGCCGAGTCGCGTTCCCGGGGCCATGCCGACCTGTGCGGCTGCACCGACGAACTGTGCGGCAGGTCCGGTGAAGCGCGAGCCCGACGGGCCGACCCAGACGCCGATGGGGACGGTCGAACTCTGCATCTGACGAAGAAGATCACTGAGGACGGTGTCACTCACCACGACACCAGTGGAATTGACCTGAAGTACGAGCGAAAGAGCGCCTTCGTTCTCAGCCTTCGTGATCGATGACGAGATGAAATCAGCAAGGACCGGATCAATGAGTCCGCTTACCTTGATGATGGAGACGAAGCCGGCGTCGTCGGCAATGGCTGTCGCGGCCGAGGTCACCCTGGCTTCGGGAGTTGAGGCCTCTTGGGCCATTGCACTTCCGGCTGAACCGAGAAGGCCGAGAGCAACACCTACGAGCGCCAGAACGGCGAGCACCGCACTGAACTTCGACCGCTTGAGCAAGGCTCGCCTCCGGGAAAGGACATCCTGACCGGAGTGGATCAGGATTCGTAGGTCTCATCGTGGCCGCACCAGCCCTCATCAGCAAAAGCAGGGCACCGGAAGCTTCGGAAATCCCGATCCGCGACCCATGCCGCAGTTGGGCAGCCTCGGGCCGAACCGGTAGCCTCGGGATCGTGCCGAAAGTACTGCTGGCTACCGATGCCGACTGGATCCTCGACGAGGTCGACGCTGCATTGTCCGACGACGACACCACGGTGTTCCGCGTTCGACAAGGCATCGACGTCCTCCAGGCGATCGACCAACTCGAGCCCGATCTCGTGATTCTCGATGAGCAGATCGGCAACATGGGCGGTATTGCCACATGTATGGCGATCCGCAATGCCGAGGGCGTCGATCGCATCCCGATCACTGCCGTCATGCTTCTGCTCGATCGGGCGCACGATGTTTTTCTTGCTCGCCGTTGCGAGGCCGACGGATTCGTCGTCAAGCCCATCAATTCTCTGCGCCTTCGTCAGGCCGCGGTCGCACTGCTCGCCGGCGACGGTTACGAAGATTCGCTTGACCAGATCACCGGTCAACCCGCACCGGCTCTCTGAGCGGTCGGTTCGCCGAGCCTGACCATCCCGAGGGTCCGGCCCTTATGCGCTCGGCCGATCATTTCGTAGGCCGGTCATTTCGTAGGCATGGGAGGCGTCCGGTAGAGTCTTCTCTTTACGGGCTGTAGCGCAGCTTGGTAGCGCGCTTCGTTCGGGACGAAGAGGTCGTGGGTTCGAATCCCGCCAGCCCGACCACCAACTAAACGAGCCCCGACCAATGGTCGGGGCTCGTTTTCGTTTTCCAACGATTACATGAAGGCCGCCCTCAAGGCTGATTCGTTGTCAATTTTTGACAAGTTCAGGAAGTTGCCAGAATCTCTGGAAACAGAACCGGGCTTAAACGAACTCGCTCCCTCACCGATACCGTCGAGAGAGCTTGACCTGGCCATGATTGCCCTAATTCCTGCAGGGTCGCCTTGTTTGCCCACTGACTTCGCTACGGGCCCGTAGTCAATCAAACTCATCCGATCGAGCTCTGAGGAAGTAGTCCGCTCCGACGGGGCATACGACGACCGGGCCTGGGCCGACGGAGGTCGGGCCTGGGCGCCGTTGACATTCCCACCCGATTTATTCTGCGCCTTCGCCCATTGCACGCGTCCCGCGATGCCGCCGCCAAGTGCGCCAGCAAGGATCGAAATTCCCAATCGAGCCGCCGAGAACTCGGTCTGACCCGTGACTAGGTATTCGATTCCGTGAGACAAACCAGCCACCGCGGCACCCGCTACGGCTCCGACAAGCACGCCGACCATTGCGCTTCTCGTAAACGCTCCAGCCAATGCGCCGACGGCAAATGAAGCAAGGCCAGTGAGGCCATTGATGAGCCAGTTCTCGGATTCGTTACCCGATGGGTCGCTGAAGTTGACCGGATCCTGATTCGCATAGTCATAGCCATTGGCCGAACCACCGACTTTTGGATCAAGTTGAGCGAAGCGCCCCAGCGCAGGGATGTACACACGCGCCCCCATGAGCTGGTACGGGGTCTTCAGCATTTCCGACTCGTTGCCCGTTGCTGCCTCCCACGTGGTGTTGGGAAGGCCGGCCTGTGGTGCATTCGGTGTCGTGAGCACTTGACCGTAAGGGTCGAAGACCTGAGCGGCGCCCTGGACTACGCCGGCATCATCAGTGGTGAAAAACAGATCCTGGTTCAGCGCAGTGAATTGCCAGCGGGCAATGCCGCCGGCAACCAATGGCTTGGTTACGTTGACTCCACCGGGCAGCGAGTACTGCAACGCGTATGGCTTTGAATCGGCGTTGAGTAGCACTCCGGTCGATGAGTATCGAATAGTGCCAGCATCGCTTCCACCAGTAGTGGTCTTGGTGATGACCCCACCAGCGAAATCTCGTTCATAGTTGACCGTGATGGCGCCATCGGTGGCCGAGATCACGTTGTTGGCCTTGTCGTAGGTAAACGTGTCGGGACCAACGGTGAGGGCATTGCCCTGCGCGTCATAGGTGATTCCTGCCGATGCCGCCGGATCCGTTGTCGACGTGAGTTGTGATGCCTTGTTGTAGTTGTAGGTGTAGTCGCCACTCGCTGCACCGTTCGTCGTCACTTTTTGTGTCAGACGGTTCGATGCATCATCGAACGTCCATGCCCATGTCTTGGCCACTGGCACAAGACCCGCAGACACCGTCGTTGCCGACAACCGACCGTTTGCATCGTGGGTATACGAGAACGTTGACGAGCCAGACGGGGCAGTGAGCGTCTCGCCTGAGATGTTGCCGCCTGCCGAGGTCTCGCGAGAGTTGGAGAACGCGCCTGAGGGAGTTGTCCACGAATTCGCCACCACGCGGTTCGCATCGTTGTACGTGTTGGAAACGGTCACACCATTGCCGTAAGAAACGGATCTCACCGTCGCATCCGGGTTGTAGGCGAAGGTGACCTGCGTCTTGCCGTCGATAGCACTCGACGACAGCCATCCCTTTGAGTCGAACGTATTCGTGGTGATGACTGGCGCTGCACCGGGTGCGGTCAGCGTCGTTGATGCCGTGTTGCCCGTACGGGTGTCATAGGTATAGCGAGTCTCAATTCCATATCGATCAACCGAACGCACGGTCCGACCGGCGAGATCGATTTCGACTCGCGTCGTTGTCGTCGTCGTGCCAACCGTTTCGGTGGACTCCATCAGAAGTGGGTTTCCGTCGACGGCGAAATCGTTCACCGTCTTGTAGGTGCTTCCCATGCCGATTAGTTCGACAGATTTCGTCTGGCCAGCAAGACCGAATGTGCTGCACGTGAGGACGCCGCCAGGCAACTGTGTCGCAACAATGTCACCGGATACATCGAACCATTGGGTTGTCGTGGGGCCTTCACCGCCGTCGGTTCCGGGAGCGATCGTGGTCTTCGCACCGCCGCCCTGGATCGCAGCTTTTGCTCCGGGGCACGACGACTTCGCCGATTCCTTGTCGCCCCAGTACGTGTAGTTGTAGGACGCTCCGGTGGCACTGGTGACCGCCGTCTGGCGATTCCAACCGCCCTTACCCGCGCTGCCACCTTCGTACGCGAACGTCATCCGCGAACCCGCTTGGTTTACGCGGGACGACACGCGGCCTGAAGCAGGCTCAAGGTAAGAGGACTTCGAGACGTTCTCCACAACCGCATTAACGACATTGGGGTCCGTAGCTTTCGTCGTCGTCACGTAGCCATAGCCAGGACGAAGCGCCGACACTGGAATGGATGTTGAAACGCCACCGGTGTCGGGGCCAGACCACGACACATCCATTGACGCATTCGATGTTGTTGCTGACAGATCGATTCGGATCTGATTCGCACCCTTGCCAAGCGGCAACGCGTCGCACGCGCCGTCAACACACAGGATGTTGTTGATTCGGACCTTCGCAGTGTCATTGCCGGAAGTGACCTTGTAGATACCGGCCGTCGCAACATCAATCGCTCCGGTCATGAGGCCCGACCAGCCGCCCTTGTTACCGGCCGGCGACTTGTCCCAGTTCACAAGCAACGAGGGAGCAAGAGTTCCGTTCAAAATTGGACCGAGTTCCTGGATTCCGTTGACGCCAGTGCCATCAGCGCTTGGCCAATACGTGACGTCGAGACCCTTCATGGCAACGCCATTGGGCGCATCAACGAACGACTGGTCGTACTCGCGCACCATCGATTGAGCCTCGTTCGGAGAGGCCTTCGACGGGCCCCACGACTGAACCAGATTGCCGCCTTCGTAACGATTGATGGTGGTGAGTCCGGAGTAGTCGGTCGACGAAAGCAGGTGCCCGGACGCGAAATCCCAAGTGTTCCGGAGCTCATAACCAGCGGCGTTAGTAGCGGAAACCGTGAAGAAGGTCGTCGGGTCGAATACGACCGAGAGGATCCGCCCACCGAAACAGGAATCTGAGACCGAGGTGGAACTCGAACTCGAGTACTCGTAGGAACGGACGCAACGCGTGGCGCCGGCAGCGCTGGCCGGTTCGGTCATCGTGGAAACTTTGCCTTCGGGTGTGTAGGCAATGTCGGACCAGAACTGCGCGTCATCGACACCAATCAAGTCCGACGCAGCCGCAGATGCGACCAGCGGCGAACGGGTGCGGGCCACACGGCCGGCACCGTCATAGGCAATGTCGAGAACGCTCGCGCCATCGCCCTTGGCTTCAGGAAAGTCCACAAGGCGGCCGATAGTTGGTTCCTGGCCGGCGACATTGACGTACTGGATCGCCGAGGTCGAACCATCCCAGAATTTCACCTGGCACAACATGCCGGCGGGAGCAGCGACGAAGCCGGTTTGCGGCTTCGGGCATGAACCTCCGCCGTAAACGAATGTGATCTCACGACCTGACACCGGATCGGAGACCGACTGAATCCGACCTCCCGACCATTTCTGGCCCAGCATCGGATTGTCCTTGCCGGAGATGCTCGAAAGGTAAGCCATGCCGGTATCACCCTCGAGGGCGAACACCGCCGTGGCACTCTTTGTTGTCACCGAGAACGTCCCGTCGGCGTTCTTGATCAACACCGGCGCCAAGCCGTTCGCGTTCACGTCCCCTGAACCAAGTTGCACCGGGTTGAACGTGCCCCCGTCAGCTTCGCGGTAGTTCGCAACCGAACCATTGGTACTGGTCAGACCGACGCTGCCGTCAGCCCAGACGTTGAGTCGCTGATACGGGAAACTTGATGCCGCCTGCAGGCTCCAACCAGCGGGCATGCCGACCTCGTCAGGGTTGGAAGGCTGGTACTGAAGACCGAAGCCAACCGCGCCCGGAAGCGCTCCCATCGAATGGGACGACCATGCCAGGGAAACTTCACCCGACGACAAAGCGACATTCACGCCTCCGGTCGAATCAAACTGCTGTACCTCGGACATCTGCAGATCGACCATGAACGAGCCACCGACGGGGTTCTGACCCGCGCTTGTGGCTTTCCAGGCGTAGACATTGCCCTGCTGTAACCCTGCGCCTAGCGGCACTGTCGTGCTGCTGCCGGTCTCGGCGTAGGTCTTCGTTCCGAACACCGATTTTCCGTCGCTCAGGTCAGAGAGCGTGAACGTCCATGGCCCCGAACCGTCGGGGACCGACAGGGTCGGCGACAACGATGTCGAAACCCATGATGTCGGCGTGACGACCGAGCCGAAGTACATCGGGACGCGCATCCCTGTCGCTGATCCCGCGGGCAGCGCCGCAAGTGTCGTCGGGTCGCCAGCACCTGCGGCCGCCGAACGGTCGTTCGACGGTGACGACGAGCAGGAAGTGGCGACCAGAGCGATCGAGACGGTCAATGCAACAACGGAGAGAATGAATGAGCGACGCATGGCGCAGAATGTAGCCGACGAATCAACACTGTTGACATCACGGGGGTTGATTTAGCCGGCCGCTCCGATGCCCTTGAAGGCATAGTTCCAATAGAGGCTGTCGACGCCCTTCCAACTGCGTACAAACGACGACTGCTGGCCGATCTTGTAGGTCGACTTCTCGAACAACTTGGTGACTGCAGCAAGCCGAGCGTTGGTGGCAAACGTCTTGTCGGCGGCCTTCAGAATCGTCTCGCCGGCCACCGAGCCTTCGATCGAGCCCGCCTTCAGCAACGCCGCGGCGCGGTTGAGACTCTTTGCGTTCTTCGCCACGAACATCGTCGACAACTTGCCGGCGTCATCGGCGGCACCGAGGGCCTTGGCCGACTTCAACGCCTTGGTCCACTGCGTGCGACCTCCGATGCCACCCAGAACACCGCTCATAAGCGCCGAGATACCCATCTGCTTGAGCGAGAACTCGGTGTCCTTCTTGAGTCCGTACTTTTCCCAGGCGTAAATGGCCGCGTACGACGCTGCGCCGATCAGCGCATTGATCGCTGCAGCAACCATGAAACCCGCCGCCGGAGTGGCGAAAATCGAAACGGCCATCGACACGATCCCCACAACGATTGTCGGCAACCAGTCCATAAATGATTGACCGGATGGGTCGGTGATGTTGACCGGATCCTGATTTGCATAGTCGTATCCGTTCGCCCCACCACCCACCTTGGGGTCAAGTTGGGTGAAACGTCCGAGGGCCGGGATGTACACACGGGCGCCCATCATCACGTAGGTCGTTTCGAGTGCCTGGCTCTCGTTGCCGGTCACTCCCTGCCATCCAAGATCGGGTGATGCGGCGTCAGTCGCCGCCGGCTCGGTGAGTAGTTGGCCGAACGGGTCGTAGATCTGCACAGCACCGATCTGGATTCCAGCGTCATCAGTGGCGAAGAACCGATCGCCGTCGATGCTCGAGAATTCCCAACGCGTAGTTCCTGCGCCTCCCAACATTCTGGTGAACACCGCACCGCCGGGGAGCCCTTGAACTTGGGACAGGGCTCGGCCGTCGGCATCAAGCATGATTCCGTTCAGTCCGTAGCGAATCGTGCCGGCGCTCGGTCCTCCCGTTGTGGTCTTTGCGACGATCGCACCGGAGATATCACGTTGGTACGCGATGTTGACGATTCCGTCGGTCGCACTGGACAGTCGATCGAACGCGTCGTAGGTGAACGAATCAGGTCCGACTTTGGTGGCGTTGCCACGAACGTCGTACTCAAGTCCGGCGGAAGCCGACGGGTCGGTGGTGGCAACAAGTCGATCGGCTTTGTCATAGCTATAGGTGTAATCAGCGGTGACCGCTCCTGACTCGGCAACTCGTTGCGAGAGGCGGTTCGAATTCGCGTCGAACGAATAGGACCATTCCTTCGCCGTGGGCACCAGACCTGCTGACACGGTGGCTTTCGAAAGATGATGGCCGGCGTCATGGGTGAACACGAACGAGGAACTCTTTCCGCCGGCCGTGAACGAAGTACCCGAGACGTTGTTCGCTGAGGAAATCTGCATGGTGTTGGCCCAGGCCTGACCACCAGGCCCGGCCCACGACATGGAGTTCAAACGGTTCGACGGGTCGTAGCCGTTCGTCGCAGTAACGCCATTGCCGTACGTGATGGACGCTGCGGTTCCGTCGTAGTTCATCACGAGTGATGCCACGGTTCGACCATCGACGGCAACGGAACGCAACCAGCCGCGTTGGTCGTACGTGTTCGAAACGACACTCGGGGCCGAACCCGGAGCGATGGTCGTGATCGTTGCCGCTTCGCCCGTGCGAGCGTCGTACGTAGTGAAGGATTCGATTCCGAAGCGATCGATCGCCCGCACCGCCCGCCCGAGTAGGTCAACTTCGACGCGGGTTGTTGAGATGTCGGATCCAACAGTCGAGGTCTGCAGGGTGACGAGCGGATTGCCGTCAACCGCATACTCGGTGGTTTCGATCATTGGTTGACCCATACCGAGCAACTCGACCTTTACGGCGCGACCGGCGCTGTCGTAGGAGGTGCACATCGTGCCACCGTTGCTCAATGACAGTGCTGCGAGTCTTCCTGCGTTATCGACCCACTGTGTCGTTGCCGGACCTGCACCACCATCAGGACCAGGACTAGTGGTGGTCTTCGCTGCGCCACCTTGATTCGCCGATGTGGCGCCCGGGCAAGAGGGTTTCGCCGATTCCTTATCGCCCCAATAGCTGTAGGTGTAACTGTTCCCGCCAGGCGAGGTCGACGAGACCTGACGTCCCCATCCGCCCTTTCCGTTCTTGCCGGTTTCGTAGCTGAGCGTGGTCTTTGCCCCCGCCTGTGTGGTACGCGAAGTCACCAGCCCGGTTGCGGGATTGTCATAGGACGTGTTCGAGATGCTTTCGGCGTTCGCATTCTGAACCGTCGGGTCGATCACCTTCGTGGTCGACGCGTAACCGTATTGAGGCCGAAGGCGATCGACAGGAATGGCTCTCTCGCCGGCACC
Organism: Bifidobacterium breve; assembly: GCA_945878725.1. GTDB lineage: Bacteria > Actinomycetota > Acidimicrobiia > Acidimicrobiales > Acidimicrobilacustridaceae > Acidimicrobilacustris > Acidimicrobilacustris thunensis. The sequence continues at coordinate 12,060 of CAMCTY010000002.1, forward strand.
AGCATCGGGGCCACTCCACACCAGGTCCATCGATGCCTGCGCAGACTCCGTGGAGACGTCGATACGAATTGCCTGAATGCCGGGTTCAAGTCGCAGATTCAGACACCCATCATCAACGCACAGGATGTTGTTTACGCGCAGTCGAGCCGTCGAGTTGTTGGACTTGAACGAATAGGTACCCGCCGTGTCGATCTGTAAACCACCGGTCATGATCGCGGCCCATGCGCCATCGTTACCTGCTGGCGATCGGTCCCAATTCACCGTGAGTCCGCCGACCGTCTGCCCATCAAGTCGCGGCCCGAGCTCCTGGATGCCATTCACGCCCAAGTTGGATGTCGATGGCCAGTAGGTGACATCAAGGCCCTTCATGTCGATGCCTTCAGGTGCAGACGCGAACGACTTGTCGTACTGGCGGATCGAGGCCTGCGATTCGGCGATTGAGCCCTTCGTCGGACCCCTTGTCTCGACTAGTTGGCCGCCTTCGTAACGGCGGGTTGTGAGCAAGCCGTTGTAATCCTGTTCCTGCAACAACTGACCGGAAGGAAGATCCCAGACCCTTCGGGCCTCCTGACCTGCCGAGTTCGTGGTGACCAACGGGAAGAATGTCGTCGGATCGAACAGCACTGATGCGACCTGCGCGCCGAAACACGAATCGAACGCCGTGGTGTACGTGTAGCTCTCGTAGGAATAGGAGCGGGTGCAACGGACATCTCCCGCAAATGCCGCCGATTCGGTGACCGACACCACCCTGCCCTCCGCGTCGTATTTCACGGCGGTCCAGAATTGAGCGTCATCGACTCCGATCACATTCGACGCCGCCGCCGAGGCCACGAGCGGTGAACGAAGTGCCGCAATGTGGCCGACGTCGTCATACGCGAAATCGGTGACCAGCGCTCCCGATCCTCCCGCTTCCGGGAAGTCCGTGATCCGTCCGATGCTCGGCCCATCCGATGCCGTTTGCACGTACGACACCGCCGACGTTGACCCGTCCCAGAACTTCGCGCCGCAGATCATGTCCTTTGGCGCGGCAACGAATCCGGATGCTGTCTTCGGGCAGTTACCCCCGCCATAGATCAATTCGATCTTGCGACCCGACACAGGATCGGAGATCGAGGTAATCCGACCGTTAGTCGATTCTTGGGCAAGAACCGGTTTGTCCCCGGCGTTCACGCTGACGAGTTCCGCATGCTTCCCGTCGGCCGATGGTTTGAACACCGACGTCGAGTCCTTGGTGGTCACCGTGTAGTTGCCTTGACCATCACGGATGAGAACCGGCGAGAGGCCGTTGGTGTTCAAGGATCCACCGGAGAGTTGTACCGGGATGAAGGATCCCGCGACCCCTTCGCGATACGTCGAGATCAATCCGTTGTCGGTAACCAGACTCAGGCTCTTGTCACCATTGAACCGAATGCGCTGATACTGGCTCGATGATGCAACTTGCAAGCTCCAACCCTTGGGCACGCCTGGATCTTCGGTGTTCGAGCCCTGAAAGGCGAGACCGAAGCCGACCTTGCCCGCAACTGCACTCATCGCGTGGGATGACCATGAATACGAAGCCTCGCCCGATGAAAGATTCACCGTCAGGCCACCGACAGAATCGGTCTCTTGTGATTCGCCCATCTGCACGTCGACCATGAAGGTGCCGCCGACCTGCTGTCGGTCGGAACTGGTCGCCGTCCACACGTAGGTGCGTCCTTGAATGAGTCCGGCAGCAACCGGGATGCGAGAACTCGATCCGGTCTCGGTGTAGGTGCGCGTCGGGAAATCGCCCGTCCCCCCACTCAGGTCGTCGAGCGTGAATGTCCAGGCTCCCGTCCCGCCTGGGACCACCAGCGTGGGCGACAACGACGTTGAGACCCAGGTCGAGGGAGTGATGTCCGTGCCGTAGTAGGCAGGGACGAGTTGGCCGCCGCCACGAGATGCTGGCAAGGGGCCGAGTGCGGTTGGGTCACCGGCGGAACCAGCGGCAGAGCGATTCGCCGCCGGCGTGGACGAACACGCACTCGCAAGAAGCGCGATGCTCAGCCCAACGGCGGTGAACAGAAGGGCAGAACGGCGCATCATGAAGCGACGTGGGGCCCGATCAGAAGTTCTTGATATTGACGGTCACGATGCGATCCGAATCTGAGTCATTCATGGTCGGCACATCGCACTTGTATGTCACTGCCGCCGAACGGGATTGAGGATTGCACTGCGACTGATTAACCCACTTCCCATCAACCAGAGCAACCTTGATCGTGATGTCAACCGGCACACAAATGGCATCGGCCATGGAACCAGTCGGCTTGTAGTTGATGCAATACGAAGCAGACCACGACTGTTCATCGGAAGAGTTTGTTGAGCGGTAGCCGCCGACGAAAGCACGCGATCCCGTCGGAATCGACTCAATATTCTGCGATATCGCTACCGGATCAAGCAGGAATCCGCGGCCGGTCAACGGCGAAGCGGACAAGGTCATCGGCATACCGGTGTTGTTGTTGATCGTGATTCGCATCGGCTTGGTAAAGAAGGTGTAACGGGGGCGCATTTCCTTGCCGTCTGCCTGCCAGGAACCAGCATCCAGAGAACATCCGATGAACGATCCCTGCGTGTCACAGTTACCGCTGTTCGAGCCCGAACTCGGATTCGAGAATTCAGGTTGTGCGGCGGTCTGCTCGAGATTGAACGGGGAGAAATTGCTTTCCACCCAGAGACGATTGGTGGTTCCCTGCCAGATCTTGGCTGGCTGGAACTGCATTGCGCCGACGTCGGTGAACGGATCGGGGACCAATGTCCGGAACCCGTAAACGGATCCCTGGCCTTGGTTGCGGATCTCGCCGTAGTAACCAGTCATGTTCTGGCACGGATACTGAGCTACGCCGCATGCGGCTTTATTGACAGTGAGCGGGACCTTACCGCCGAGCGTGTTCGGCGCCGAGAAACGCTCAGCCTTGTTGACCAGAACAAAACAGGTGACGATGTTTCGTACATACGTGAATCCCGACGCTCCTGCGTCGTCGCGAGGTGGTGCACAGAACTCGTTGAGATCGAGATCCATCGTCTTCTGGTAGTTGAGCCAGTTCTGCCATTCCGTCGAGTAGTCGGACTGGTTTGTGTAGCTAGCGGCGTTTCGGTCCGCTGATCCAGACGACGACCCGCATCCGGCGAAGAGCAGAGCCGAGGCCACAACTACGGCGGCGACTGCAGTCCTCGACCGGCCGAACCGACTTCTCATTTCCTGTAAACGCTGTTGACCTGACATGGGCAAACCATAGCCCTGCAGGAACCCGCGATTGCAATCAGGTCGTGATCAACCTCGACGGGCGAGCAGTTCCTCGGCGATCTGCACTGCATTGAGTGCCGCACCCTTGCGCAGGTTGTCGCCGGACAGGAACAACGAGAGGCCGTGCTCAAGCGTTGAGTCCCGGCGAATTCGTCCGACGAAGGTCGGATCCACTCCCGCCGCCATCAACGGCGTCGGGATGTCAGCGAGCTCGACGCCTGGCGCCTTGATGAGCAACCTGCGGGCATCCTCGGGCGAGATCGGATTTGAAAATCCAGCCGAGATCGAGAGCGAATGCCCGGTGTACACGGGAACGCGGACACAGGTGGCCGTGACCTTGAGATCTGGCAGCTCGAGGATCTTGCGAGCCTCGTTGCGAAGCTTCTGCTCCTCGTCGGTTTCGCCTCGACCATCGTCGACAAGGCTGCCCGCGAACGGGATGACGTTGTAGGCGATCGTGGTCGGGAACTTCTTGGCAGGAGGGAACTCCACGGACGTTCCGGTGATCGCAAGGGCCGGGGCACTGTCGCCAACTTTGCGAATCTGCTCGTCGAGTTCACTGGTTCCGGCAAGGCCGGCACCCGAAACGGCTTGGAAGGTCGTGACCGTGAGCGTGAGCAATCCGGCCTCAGAGTCGAGCGGCTTGAGGACCGGCATCGCAACCATCGTCGTGCAGTTTGGGTTGGCAACGATGTTCTTCGGGATCGAGTCGAGCGCGTGGGAGTTGACCTCGGGGACGACGAGCGGAACATCAGGATCCATGCGCCACGCCGACGAATTGTCGACGACGATCGCACCGGATTCAGCCACCCGCGGGGCGAGCGTCAATGACGTACTGCCCCCAGCCGAGAACAAGACAATGTCGAGTCCGCGGTAGTCAGCGGTCTCCGCGTCTTCGACCTCGATCTCACCATCTGCCCAGGAAAGACGACGACCCGCGGACCGTGACGATGCGAACAGGCGGAGTTGCGCCACCGGGAACTGACGATCGGCGAGGATGGCGCGCATGACGCCGCCGACCTGCCCTGTTGCTCCAACAATCCCGATACGCATAGGGGACAAAACCTAGGGCCGAGGGTGACCCGACCGCCAACGAGTATCGGTCAGTCGACGTAAACCGGGCCATCGGCAAGACCGAAGGCATCGTGAAGGGCGATAACAGCCCGCTCAACCTCAGCCTCGGCCACGACACAGCTCACCCGGATCGCCGATGTGGCGATCATCTCGATATTGATGTTGTTAGCGGCGAGTGTCTCGAAAACAGTCGCGGCAACTCCGGGATGCGATTTCATTCCGGCACCGACGACGCTCACCCGAGCGATGGCCGACTCGCCGCTGACGCGACTGGCGCCGAGTTCAGCGGCATGGTCGTTGCAGATGGCAAGGGCCGATTCCAGTTCGCTGTGAGGAACTGTGAACGAGATGTCTGTCACACCGTGATCAGACGTGTTCTGCACGATGAGGTCCACGTTGATGTCGGAATCGGCGAGGGCGCGGAACATGCGCGCGGCGATACCGGGGCGATCGGCGACTCCCCCGATCGTGACCTTCGCTTCGTCGGCGTCGTGCACCACTGCCGAGACAATTGCCTGTTCCATTGTGTTGTCCTCCTTGGTGACGATCGTGCCGGTCTCCCACGTGAACGCCGACCGCACATGAAGTTCGACGTCGTAATTGCGGGCGAACTCCACCGAACGCATGGCCGGCTTTGGGCAACCATTGGCCGTCATCTCGAGTAGTTCGTCGAAACTGATGCGGTCCATCCGCCGGGCGTCCTCGACGACGCGCGGATCGCTGGTGAACACGCCCGTCACGTCGGTATAGAGCTCGCAGGATTGCGCTCCGAGCGCGTGCGCGAGAGCCACGGCAGTCGTGTCCGATCCTCCGCGGCCAAGAAATGTGACATTGCGTTCTGGCGATACGCCCTGAGCGCCGCCCACAACCGCAACTCTTCCTGCGGCCAATGCCTCGACAATGCGGTCGGGCTTCACGTCGATGATCTTGGCGTTGCGATGAGTCGAGTCGGTGAGGAAACCAGCTTGCGAACCCGTGAACGATTCGGCCTCGATGCCGAGATCCGCGATGGCCATACACAGCAGAGCTGTGGCTTTGCGCTCGCCGGCGGTCACGAGCATGTCCATTTCGCGTCCGGGTCGTGTGTCCGAGACCTCACTTGCGAGCCGCAGCAGCTCGTCGGTTTCCTTGCCCATGGCCGAGATCACGACGACTACCTGGTTGCCCTTGCGAACGGTGCGCGCTACATGATCGGCCACAGCGCGCATGCGCTCGGGATCGCCTACGGACGTACCGCCAAATTTTTGGACCAGGAGTGCCACAGCCCGAAACGCTACCGGCCGTCAGGCCATCAGCCCGAATCACTTGTAGGTTCTCGCCTAATGGCTACGACTTCGAACCGCCGAAAACGAGAACAGGCTCGCGACCGCGCTAACAAGGCCAAGGCTTCCAACCAGGCCAAGACCAAACAGCGCCAGCGCCTCGTGGCACTGGCGATCGTCCTTGTCGTTGTGCTCTCGACGTTCGGAGCATTCTTCGGTTCCAGGCAGTCGGAATCGTCTAAGTCGTCGACGACCTCAACGACCGCAAAGACGTCAGCAACAACGATCGCCAGAACAGGCATAACGCCGGCCGAGATCGAACCCGGAGCATCGATCTCGGGACCGACCGTCTGCCCGGCCGAAGATGGCTCATCGGCGCGGACAACGATGTTCGCCGAGGCCCCTCCCACATGCATCGACCCGACCTTCTTTTACATCGCCACCATTGAGACCACCGAGGGCCCTCTCAGTATCCAGCTCAACCCAGTCACGGCTCCGGTGACGGTGAACGCGTTCGTTGTTCTCGCCCGCTACCACTATTACGACGGGCAACCGATCACCTCGATCCTTCCCCGTCAGTCGTTTGGATTCGGAAACGATTTCACCGGCCCGACCAAGGACACCGCTCCGGGGTTCACAATTCCCGACGAACCGAGTGCGCAGGGTCGGGTTCCGTCGCCGGGGGCGATCGCCATGACGACCACTCCCGGAAGCTCCGGCACGAACCGCGGCAGCATCCTGATTGCGACCTTCGAAAAAGCTCCTGCCATTGACCCAAAGGTGGCGACATTCGGATTGATGCTCGATGGCGAAAAGACCCTGAATGCAATCAATGCATTGGCCAGCGAAAGTGGCGAACCAACCGCACTCGTCACCATCACGTCGATCAGTATCCGGAAGAGTTCACCGATTCCGAGATAGCCAACTGAGGCCGCGTTCAGATCCCGGGCCAAAGCGTTGCTAGCGTCCCATCCCGATGGGAACCTCAAAGCGTGAACGCCAGAAAATCGGACACAAGGCCCGCCTCACGGCCGAGCATGCAGCGCAGGCGCGCTACGAGCGGAGGCGAAAGATCGGCCTCGGGGCTCTTGCGGCCGCCGGAACCGTCGTTGTAATCGGCCTGTTCGTAGTCCTGAGTGACACCACGTCGACTGACACCACGGCCGTCACGACGTCCACGACTTCCACGACGTTCAGCCCGCCATCGACCCAGGTTCCCGGCGCTTCTGCCCTCGGCAAGGACTGTGTTGCTTTGGCCGATCCGCTTCCGGCCGGCGCACCTGCCGTTCCCGTTCCCGTCGGGCCACCGCCCACGAGTCTCATCATCGAGAATCTCGTCACCGGAACTGGCACCGCCGTCGTCGCCACCGACACCGTGACGGTCAATTACATCGGAGTCTCGTGCTCGACAGGCAAGATCTTTGACTCATCGTGGTCGCGCAACGAGCCCGCTACCTTCCCCCTCGATCAGGTCATTCCGGGGTGGACGCAAGGTTTGGTCGGCATGCAGCCCGGAGGCGAGAGGCTTCTGGTCATCCCGCCCGCACTTGGTTACGGATCGAACGGTCAGGGAAGCATCGCTCCCGACGAGACGCTCATATTTGTTGTCGACCTGATCTCGGTGACACCGTCGCCGGCCAAGACCACGCCTTGATCTTCCGCTAGGGCGAAGGCCGAGGCAGCGAACCGATCGAACTGATCGAACCTGCGAGGTGCACCACCGGCGTTCCGACTCCGGCCTTTCGCCATGAGCCCGACGCGGGATCGTCAAGGACGATCGCCGTTCGTTCGGGCAGTTCGACGACGAACACATCTTTTGATGCAAGGTCGATCGTGCGCCGCACCTTGTCCGGAGACCACTGGTCGGAGCGGGCTACGACAGCGACACCAGAAAGCAAACCCAATCCGATTGTGAACGCACCGCCGCGCGTATCGACCATCGGATCACAGATGACATCGGCGCCAGCGCCACTTCCGATGAGCGCTGCGCCATCAGCCCAGGCCGCGGTCAGCGCATCGAGGAACGGCGTTCCGGCCAGAACCGACCGCATGTGCATCGGCGAGACACCAGTGAGATAGATCAGTTTTGCCGAAGCGATCGCATCGATGTTCTCCGACCGAAGGGCATCCGGCCGTGTGTAGACAGGAACTTCCCGCGTCGCCACACCAAGTGATGCAAACCAGTCGGTGGCTTGCGCCACATTCTTCGCTGGGTTCTCGTAGGCCCAACCTGTAGCCAGAATCGCCACTTCGGTCGCGCCCACCGCCGCCAGCACCTCGGCGTCGAAATCACACCCGTCGGCGAATTCGCCACCGCCAACCAACACCAATGGTCCGGTCATTTTGTTGCCTCCGTCGGTCTACTTTGCGAATTGTCATTTCTGGTTTCGTCTACATCCAGGTGCGGAACATTCTGCGGTTTGCGGACGATCGCCCGAATGCTCACCGCATGTCGCAGGGGATAGATCCGGGTGGGTATTGAGAAACGTTCGATCGTGTCGATGAGAAACCCTCCCGACCTGACAACTGCGGCAACGTCACGCCCGAGGTGGAATCCGCGCACCGACCGTGTTCTCGACCATGCCGAGGTTGCGATCGCCGCCAGAAGATTGGGAGGGTCGATGGTCTCAACGATCAACGCGCAGCCCTCGGGCCGAAGCAACCGCTCGATCCCTCGGATGGCGGCTGCGAGATCAGGGAAGCGAATCAATTGGCCGACGGAGACGATCGCATCGAACCGAGCCGCCACGTCCGCGTCAGCCATTGCCTCAAGGAGAATCGCACGAGCGTCCGGATCATCTAGGTCGAGGACCTCGCCGCCGGAACCCGCCACCAGCTGTCCGTGACGACGGGCAAATTCGTTTTCGACCCTGACGGGAAACCGACGGGTCCTGTTGGTCATCGAGGGCGCCGGAAAAACCACATTCCCACGCTACCTAAGGAGACCGGAGGCGCTGACCGACGGATGAGACCATCGCCATATGGCGATCCGGTGGAATCTGGAACCTACCCGGCGGTAACCTCACGTCTCCCTGCCCGACCCGATTGCGTGTCGGCACATTTGAGAGGTCGCACCATGGCAATTTCACGAATCGGTATCGTCGGCTCCGGGATCATGGGTTCCGGCATCGCAGAGGTCGCCGCCACAACCGGGCACGAGGTTGTCCTCCGCTCCCGTTCGCTCGAAAGCGCGCAGGCGATGGTGGCCGGACTCGAGAAGTCGCTCGCCCGTCAGGTCGAGAAGGGTCGCCGCGAGCAAGCTGCTGCCGACGCCGCCCTCGCTCGTGTGACCGCCACCGCCGATCTCGCCGATCTCGCCGGCTGTGATCTCGTTCTCGAATCTGTGGTCGAGGATCTCGACATCAAGCTCGCCCTCTTCCGCGAACTCGATGCGATCTGCGGACCGGACACCATCATCGCTACCAACACGTCAACCCTTCCCGTTGTCGAGATGGCCATGGTTACGAACCGACCGGGCAAGGTCTGCGGCGTCCACTTCTTCAATCCGGCGCCGGCCATGAGCCTCGTCGAGATCATTCGCCCGATCACCGCCGACGAGGAAACCATCGCATCGGTGAAGGCATTTGCGGAAGCCTGCGGAAAGCAGGCCGTCGAAGTCGCCGATCGTGCCGGCTTCATCGTGAACGCGTTGCTGTTCCCGTATCTCAACAACGCCGTTCGTCTTCTTGAGAACGGCGTGGCCAGCCGCGACGACATCGACACCGCCATGAAGGGCGGCTGCAACTTCCCCATGGGGCCGCTTGCCCTGCTCGATCTCGTCGGTCTCGACACGTCCGTCTCGATTCTCGACGCGTTGTACGACGAGTTCCGCGATCCGAACTTCGCTCCGGTGCCGCGTCTGCGACGCATGGTCACCGCCGGACACCTCGGCCGGAAATCCGGCCAGGGCTTCTTCGACTACCGGAAGTAAGTCGGTACTTGCCGGACGTACCGATCGAGCCAGAGCCCACCGACTGGGAACTGCCGCATCCTGCCAGTGCCGACGAAAACGGTCTGGTCGGCGTCGGCGCCGATCTCCTTCCCGGGACGCTGCTTCTCGCGTACCGATCTGGCCTTTTCCCGATGCCGTTGTCGGGTCACAGTCCGATTGGTTGGTGGTCGCCCGATCCGCGCGGCGTAATCCGGCTCGATCGTTTACGTCTTACGCGCTCACTGCGGCGATCGCTGAGCCGCTACGAGGTGCGGATCGATACCGCGTTCGAACAAGTCATGAGCGAGTGCGCCAGCCCGGATCGAGACGGCGGTTGGATCACCGACGAGATTCACGAGGCGTATACCGAACTCCATCGACTCGGCTGGGCCCACAGCGTTGAGGCCTGGAATATCGAGTCCGGCGAACTTGTCGGTGGCCTCTATGGCGTCAACATCAACGGACTCTTCGCAGGGGAGTCCATGTTCCACCGGGAGCCTGATGCATCGAAGGTCGCCCTCGTCGGACTGGTCGGGGAATTGCAGCGGATCGGGGCCGTACTGCTTGACATCCAGTGGCTCACGCCTCATCTCGAGACACTCGGCGCCGAGGAGATCCCGCGGCGGGACTACCTACAGAATCTGGAAATTGCGCTCTCCACAGGCGTCAAAACCTTTGGGGAATCGGTGTCATCGTGACAGCGGATGCCCAAGTGAGGAACGATTAGAGACATGAACGCAGCCGGCGAACAAAGCGAAGCACCCCGCGAGCGCGATCGACCATGGATGATGCGCACCTACTCGGGTCATTCAACGGCAAAAGCCTCGAACGTCCTTTACCGAACAAACCTCGCCAAGGGGCAAACAGGACTGTCAATCGCGTTCGACCTCCCGACACAGACCGGATACGACTCCGACGATCCGCGTGCCCGCGGCGAAGTGGGCAAAGTTGGCGTCCCCGTCGCAAACATCGGCCACATGCACCAGCTGCTTGAAGGCATCGAAGTCGCCGGCATGAACACATCGATGACGATCAACGCGACCGCAGCGTGGCTTCTTGCTCTCTATGTCGCGCACGCCGAGGACAAAGGCGTCGCTACCGCCGAACTGCGGGGCACCACGCAGAACGACATCGTGAAGGAGTACCTGTCGCGCGGCACGTACATCTTCCCTCCAGAACCTTCGCGGCGATTGATCGTCGACATGGTCGCCTGGTGTTCCGAGAACATTCCGGCATGGAATCCAATGAACGTGTGCAGCTATCACCTTCAAGAAGCCGGCGCGACTCCCGTTCAGGAAATTGCGTACTCGCTCGCAACAGCAATTGACGTTCTCGACGCAGTTCGCGATTCCGGTCAAGTCCCCGCCGAACGCATGCCTGCTGTCGCTGCATCCATCTCGTTCTTCGTGAACTCCGGAATCCGGTTCGTCGAAGAAGTGTGCAAGATGCGAGCGTTCACCCGACTTTGGGATGAGATCACGCTTGAGCGTTACGGCATCACCGATCCGAAGGCGCGTCGCTTCCGCTATGGCGTTCAGGTCAACTCACTCGGACTCACCGAAGCGCAACCTGAGAACAATGTCCAACGCATCGTTCTCGAGATGCTCGGTGTGACGCTCTCCAAAGATGCACGGACTCGTTCCCTGCAGCTTCCCGCATGGAACGAGGCCCTTGGGCTTCCGCGTCCGTGGGATCAGCAATGGTCGCTGCGCATGCAGCAAGTACTCGCCTACGAAAGCGATCTGCTCGATTACGACGACATCTTTGCCGGATCGCATGTCATCGAAGGTCTGACTGACGAGATCGCGACTGCCGCCCGGGCCGAACTCGACGATGTGCTCGCCCACGGCGGAGCCTTCGCCGCAATCGAAGAACTCAAGGGTCGCCTCGTCTCGTCCAACACCGAACGAGTGCGCAGGATTGAATCCGGCGAACAAGTTGTCGTCGGCGTGAACCGATTCACCGAATCGGCAGATTCGCCGCTGGCCGGCGACGAGAACATCCTTCGCGTGGATCCGGCGCTCGAAGCTGAAACCCTCGCCGAGCTCGACGCGTGGCGAGCCTCCCGCGACAACGATGCCGTCGAATCCGCTCTTGTGGAGTTGCGACGTGTCGCCGGCTCCGGAGAAAACGTCATGCCCGCCACGATTGCGCTCGCCCATGCAGGTGGCACAACCGGCGAATGGGCCAACGCCTTGCGCGAATCATTTGGTGAATACCGAGCGCCAACCGGCGTCGGAGCAGCTATCGGAGTTGGAACCTTGCCCGAAGATCTGCGCGCTGTCGCCGCCCGCGTGAAATCGCTTCCCGGCGGACCGCCGCGCCTGCTCGTGGGCAAACCCGGTCTGGACGGACATTCAAATGGCGCCGAACAGATCGCGGTCGCCGCTCGCGATTCCGGCATGGAAGTCATCTACCAAGGCATCCGGCTCACGCCCGAACAGATCGCGGCGGTTGCGCGCGACGAGGACGTCGATGTTGTCGGACTCTCGATTTTGTCGGGCAGCCATCTCGAACTCGTGCCCGATGTCGTCGACCGTCTGCGGGCCGAGGGAGTCACCTGTCCGGTCATCGTCGGCGGAATCATCCCCGAGGATGACCGACCCCGCCTTCTGGCCGCCGGTGTCGCTCGGGTCTACACGCCCAAAGATTTTGAAATCGGCCGAATCATGGCCGACATTGTCGACCTCGTCATCGCCACTCGCGCATAACTCCGTCGGCTCAAGCTTTTGTGGGCCTAACGGGAATCGCGGGCCTGCTGCTCGAGAATCTCAAGTTCGTCGAGGATTTCCTGAGTGTCCGCACCGAGACCGCGGGCGGCGAACCGCACGCCGCCCGGAGTCTGCGACAACCGCGCAATCACGTTCTGCATAGCAACGCCATCGACATCGATGATCGCCGAGCGTTCAGCCAGATGCGGATCAGCCGCGACATCGGCCATGGAGTACACCGCGGCCGCCGCCACCTCCGCCCGTTCGGCCTCGGCCAGAACTTCATCGAGCGTTCGCTGAGCTACCCAGTCACCAACAAGAACGTCGATTAGTTCCCGATTCGCAACCCGGGCATCGAACCCCGCAAAACGCGGATCGTCGGGATAACCAACCAGTGCCATCAGTCGCTGCGCGACGCTTTCGGCCGTTGTCGAAATCGCGATCCACTTTCCGTCGATGCAGCGATAGGTGTTTCTCGGTACCGAGTACGGAATGCCTGATCCGAGTCGAGGCTGCTCGTAACCGGTCAGGGCAAATGCCGAGACGAGCGGACCCATCAGATGCAACATCGACTCGAGCAGATTGACATCAACCACCTGCCCGATGCCCGAGTGCACAGCAACCATTGTCGCGAATGCCGCAACGACGGCCGTGGCCTCATCGGTCAGTGCAATGGGAGGCAACAACGGGGCGCCGTCGGGTTCACCGTTCACGTTCGCGAATCCCGACATGGCTTCAGCCAACGTGGCGAAACCAGGCCGAGCAGCGTAGGGGCCGGTCTGCCCGAATCCGGTAACCCTTGTGATCACCAATTTCGGATTCGAGGCGATGAGTTCGTCGGGTTCCAGACCCAGCGCTTCGAGTTTTCCGGGCCTGAAGTTTTCGACGAGAACATCGGCGGTGTCGATCAGTCGACGCAGGATCTCGAGACCTGATTCGGTTTTGAGATCCAACACGATGCTTCGCTTGCCGCGCCCCGCGAGTTTCCAAAACAAAGAGACGTCGTCGGAAGGATCCCGCCATCCCATCGATCGAGCCGTGTCGCCCGAACCAGGACGTTCCACCTTGATGACGTCGGCACCGAAATCGGCCAACTGCCGTGCGCATCCAGGCCCAGCGAGAACAGTCGAGATGTCAATGACCCGCAGGTCAGCCAGCGGCGTTGGGGCCGAGGCCATGAGAGGTGGCTCTGGTCTCAGGGACGCGAGCGTCGGGTCGGCACTGGGCGAGACCACCAGCGCCCCGAGAAGCGCCAGCGCGACTCGGGGGTGGGCTCGGCAAGCAGTACTGCCCGCGGTCGCGTGACCTCGATGGCTGCCGCGATAGCGACAGCTTCCTCGAGCGTCGGTTCCGGCGTGACAAGCACCCTCGGTGCCGCTTCGCTCACAGCGGGATGTTTCCGTGCTTGCGGTGCGGCAGCTCTTCGCGCTTCGACTTCAGCATCTCAAGACCGGCGATGACCTTGATACGGGTCTCGGCGGGATCGATGACATCGTCGATGAAACCGCGCTCGGCCGCGACATAAGGGTTGGCGAAACGTTCGGTGTAGTCGTCGATGAGTTCGGCGCGACGCGCAACCGGATCGGCGGCATTCTGAAGTTCACGCTTGTAAAGGATCTCGACTGCACCCTGCGGACCCATGACGGCGAGTTCGGCCGAAGGCCAAGCGAACGCAAGATCGGCACCGATCGACTTGGAGTTCATAACAACGTAGGCGCCGCCGTAGGCCTTACGCGTGATGATCTGAATACGAGGAACCGTCGCTTCACAGAAGGCGTAGAGCAACTTGGCGCCATGACGGATGATGCCGCCGTATTCCTGATCAACGCCAGGAAGGAAACCGGGAACATCGACGAACGTCACGAGCGGGATGTTGAACGCATCGCACGTGCGCACGAAACGAGCACCCTTTTCGGCCGACTCGATGTCGAGCACGCCGGCAAGAACCATCGGCTGGTTGCCCACGATGCCGACGGTGGCGCCATTCATTCGGGCGAAACCACACACGATGGATCCGGCCCAGCGCGGGAAGTATTCGAAGAAGTCACCATCATCGACAACCGATGCAATGACCTTCTTCATGTCATACGGAATGTTGGGGCTTGCCGGCATGATCTCGACAAGTTCCGGGCAAAGACGCTGAGGATCATCGTCGGTCGGCATGAGCGGCGGCGTCTCAAGGTTGTTCGACGGCAGGAACGAGAACAGGTACTTGACGTCGTCGAGACAGGTCTTCTCATCGGGGGATACGAACGTGGCGACACCGGACTTACTGGCGTGGCTCTTGGCGCCACCCAGTTCTTCAAGCGTCACTTCTTCGCCGGTCACGGTCTTTACGACGTCAGGACCGGTGATGAACATGTGCGAGGTTTCGTCGACCATGAAGATGAAGTCGGTCATGGCCGGGCTGTAGACCGCACCACCGGCGCATGGGCCGAGGATGACAGAGATCTGCGGGGTAACGCCGGAAGCGAGAACATTGCGATGGAAGATGCCGCCGTAGCTGGCGAGCGACACGACACCTTCCTGGATGCGAGCGCCGGCACCATCGTTGAGGCCGATTAGCGGAGCGCCGACCGAGAGTGCGAGGTCCATGACCTTGTGAATCTTCTCGGCGAACACCTCGCCGAGAGCGCCACCGAACACGGTGAAGTCCTGCGAGAACACAAAGACCTTGCGGCCGTCGATCGTTCCCCAACCGGTGACAACACCGTCGGTGTAGGGGCGCTCTTCGATGCCACTCTCATGTGCACGATGGCGAGCCAGCATGTCGAGCTCATGGAACGACCCCTCGTCGAGCAGATAGTCGATCCGCTCGCGGGCGAGAAGTTTCCCCTTCGAGTGCTGGCGCTCGACAGAACGCTCCGAACCGGCGTGGAGGGCTTCTTCTTTGCGCCGAGCCAGATCGGCGAGGCGTTCAGTCATGGGATGTTCCGACATGGGCCCAACTCTACCGATATGCCGAAGGGCAGCCGGAACGCCGGTGGCGAGCCTTGCCCGGATCTTGGGCCTACCATTGGCAAATAAGTCCGCAGGCCTGCGGAATCGCTCTATCTACTTCAGGAGAACCCCGCCATGAACGAATGGTTGATTGTCGGAATCATTGTCGCCCTCATCTTCGGCGGATCCCAGCTCCCGAAGCTTGCCCGCTCCCTCGGCTCAGCGAAGGGCGAGTTCGAGAAGGGCCTCAAAGACGGCGAGGCCAAGTCCGGCAAGGCCGACGAGCCGAAGGCCGAATCCACCGAATCCTGAGCACCCAGCTCACCAGATCGTCGAACTGACCGGCCTCAGGGTCGGTCAGTTTCGCGTATGAGCCAACTTCTCGACCCGCTCGACGAGGCGGGGCGCATCAATCCGTTCCGCAAACGACGCCAGTGCATCGGTCGGTCCCGTCCAGAACAGCTCGTCGATGTTTTCCATCGTCGGCGCCGCATAGTCGATCGTGGCTACCCGTCGGAAAAGCATCGCCAGCTCGCGCTGGTCGGCGAGAGTTGCTGCGAGTTTCGCCGCGCCGCGCACAGTGACATCCCAATCAGCAGCATCGTCGGGGATGTTTTCGATATGGCCGTAGCGGGCCAGAACGGTTGACGCCGACTTTGCTCCCCACCCGGCTAGGCCGGGGAATCCGTCGGCGCTGTCGCCCATGAGTCCGAGGTAATCGGGAATGGATTCGGGGGGAACCCCGAACTTCTCGATCACGCCATCGTGATCGATCATGAGTCCCTTGCGGCGATCGAACTGCACGACGCGCGTTCCGACAACGCACTGCCCGAGATCTTTGTCTGGCGTACAGATGATGACGCGCTCGACGCGCTCGTCAGCCGCCGCTATCACCGACGCCGCCCCCATTGCGTCGTCGGCCTCGTGTTCAACCATCCGGAACACCTTGAATCCGACCGCTTCGAGCACGTCCTCAAGCAGCCAGAACTGATCAAGCAACACCGGTTCGGTTCCCTCGCCAGTCTTGTAGCCGTCGTAGAGATCGTTGCGAAATGATTGGACCACATGATCGGTTGCTATCCCGACATGAGTCGCGCCTTCCTTGAGTAATCCGAGCATCGACATGACCACACCGCGTGTCGCCGCCACCTCGAGCCCGTCGGAGTTAATGCGGGACGGCAGTGCGAAATGATGACGGAAGAGTTCGTAGGTTCCGTCGACCAGATGGATCTGCATGTCCAAGCCTCCCACTTCGGCGACCGCCGGGCTGCCGGTCAGATCGACCAGAAACAGAATTTCTTGCCCACTCAGGGTTTCCATGCTGGACTCTGCGAAACCCAAGGAGCCTTTCAATGCCGAATCCCGAAGCCCGCAATGATCTCGTAATCACCGATCGTCCCGGTGGCGCAGACACTGGCGTTCTGGTTTACGACCCGAAGACCGACACCGGCCATGTTCTCGACGGCACTGCCGCACTCGTGCTCGCCGCCTGCGACGGCACCCGCGATCTTGCCGAACTCGCTGAACATGTTGAGGCTCGCTCCGAGAACTTCTCCGACAAGCTTTCCGTCGACGTGGCGCTTCAGCAGTTGAACGATGCCGGCTTGCTCGCCGCGCCGCTCCCGACGTCGTCCGGGCTCTCACGACGCAAGATGATTCGCACAATGGCGATCGGGGCTGCCGGCATCGCGGCGCTTCCGCTTATCGAGTCGATCTCCAACGCCCGTCTGGCTGATGCACAACCGGCGCTCGTCATCGACCCAAAGACGGCTTCGACCACCCCCGGTGTTCCGGTGGCCATCACCCTCACCGCCCAGAACGTCTCCAGCCCGGCCGATCTTGTGTTTTGGCCGGTGGCACAGCCCTCCAACGGCACGGTCACGATCATCGGAGACGTGGCGACTTACACGCCGAACGCCGGCTTTATCGGGACGGACTCGTTCCCCTACACCGGCGGCGAGTGCGTCGTGGCCATCGGCAACATTCCATACCCACCCCCCTCCTTGATCTGTCCTATCGGCGAGTTCGTCTACAACGGAGCCACTCCGGATCTTGTCACCATCGAGGTGGCCGCAGCCCCCGAGACCACCACGACTTCGACGAGCACAACCGCCGCAGTCCTGCCGACGGCGCCCACGTTCACCGGCTGATCGACGTCACCTGATGGATGACGCCGATCGCGCCGCTCTCGCCCAACTGGCGCGAGACCATCGGAATCGATCTCTTGAACAAGCAGAGGTTTTGCCCTCTCCTTATGTGAAGGTCAACGGGTTCCTTCCACAAGCCGATCACGACGAACTCTTCAAGGCGATCGTTGCGGCTGAATCCGAGTACGTCTCCAACGCCATGGACGGCCGTCGGGCTCTCGTGCTGTATCCCGCTCCTGCGATTGCGGAATTATTTGCTGCTCAAATTCTGCGAGTTGCGCCGAGTCTTGTGGAGCCACTCGGGTTTCGCACGGAGGATCTTGTTGCGCCAACCGCACGCGATCTCGCCGTCACCGCGAGCGGACACGGCGACTTCTTTGGCCCCCATCGCGACGACACTGGCCCGCTCGCCACTCCCGAAACCCAGGCCCGGCGGGTAAGCCTCGCTTTCCATCTCAATTCCGTACCCAAACGCTTTGAGGGCGGCGAGTTACGCCTGTACGACTATCGGGTCTTCAACGACGAGTCAGTCCCGGCCAACACGTTCGCAGCTCTTGAACCCGAGGACAACACCCTCATCGCGTTCTTGTCGAGCACGCGCCACGATGTTGCGAGTGTGCGGTTTGAGGACAACGCGTTCGCAGGCCGGCGCTTTTCGATAACCGGGAGTTTCTCGATCCCGAGCTGACGTTGGCCAGCGTGGCAAGAACCCGGCTCGGGTTCCCGGCCGACTTAGGCTCGGATCATGACTGATCAGGCGGCACGTCTCAAGAATCTTCGCAACTGGAACCTCGGAGTCGGGGTGTTGCATCTCATTCAGGGCGTCGTGATCCTTGCGATCAGCGCATCGTTCTCAATCGCGGTTGTGGCCATCGTGCAGACCGGACCTCCGGGAGCACCGGGTTCGCTCGACGGATTCCAGAAGTTCTTCGATTTCAGTTTCCCCATCGCCATCGCGGCGTTCTTATTCCTCGCGGCCGGTGACCATCTGCTGATGACGGTTCCCCGTATCCGCAACTGGTACGAGGCCAACTTGCTCGAAGGCCGCAACTACGCACGATGGATCGAATACTCCGTAAGCGCGTCGATCATGATGCTGCTCATCGGCCTGCTCACCGGCATCAACAACCTGTACGCGATGATCGGGATCTTCGGAGTCAATGCCGCCATGATCCTGTTCGGGCTTGTCATGGAGCAGGTCAACCGCGATCGCGAGAACGTGAACTGGTGGCCGTTCATCCTCGGCTGCGTCGTCGGAATTGTTCCGTGGATTGCCGTGACCATTTCGCTCATCACCGCAACCGTTTACGACCAACCCGATGGCGACGGCGTACCGGTTTTCGTCTACTTCATCTACGTCTCGCTCTTCCTGCTCTTCAACTGCTTCGCACTTAACCAGTGGCTGCAGTACCGCAATAAGGGCAAGTTCTCCGATTATCTCTATGGCGAAAAGGTGTACCTCGTGCTCAGCCTTGTGGCGAAGAGCGCACTCGCCTGGCAGATCTTCGCCGGCACTCTGTCTAGCTAGAGACGCCGGACGGCAGCGTCGACGAATCGTTGCGCCGAGCCCGGATCGACTTCAAAGAAGAAACTCGGCTCGGCGAGCTCGGCCTCGAGAAGGGCGGGAGTGTCATCATCGAGTCGAACGATGTCGTAGCGGCCATAGAGCAATTCGTCGGAAGACCCAAGCCAACCTCGCTCGATTGCAATTTGGCGCACCGCTGAATGCGCCTGCAGCACCAGCGATCTTTCGTCCTCGGCCAGCACTGCAGGTGTGATCACTTCGCGGTACTCGCCTCCCTTGAGCTGACCCTCGTCACCCAACAGCGGGCCCTTGCGAAACGAATGCGAGATCGAGCCGTCGAACACAACTGTTCCGATCTCACCCGAAGAATCGACTGACTCCGCGAACGGTTGGATCATCACGGTGAGGTTCTCGGCGAGTATCTGCACCCCGAGATTGAGAGCCGCCGGAGACCCCGTCACGAAACGGCCGGTTAAACGACTACCCGCGGATGTCACCGGCTTCACGATGACCATGGCCGAGGGATTTGTGTCCAACGCTCGTTCGAGTTCATCCGCATCATCGGCATAGGTGGTCGGAACAACCGCAACATCACGGATCGCGAGTTCGGCCAAATAATGCTTGTCGAGATTCCACGCGATGAGTGAGGCCGAATTGTGGAAGTTCGCCAGTGCGGACCGATCGCGAAGCCATTGCATGAATTCGGCAAGTCGCTTCGGGTAATTCCACGGGCTGCGCACGATCACGAGATCGAACGACTCCCAGTCGACCGACGCGTCCTCCCATGGCACGTAATGACACGACACCCCAGCACCGAGGAACGCTGAGTCCTGAAGCTCACGATCTGGATCACCGTGCACCATTGCTGTTTCTGCCGTCGTCACAAGAGCAATGCGCGGCGACCCGATGTCGGTCACTTCTCCCAGAACGGTGCCCATGTGGGCCAGGACTCGGGAACAGTGCCTCGACCGTCGTGATTTTCGGGCCAGTTTGCCGGCGCCTGCGAGAGGGGATTGGTCGCAGCTTGCTCGCCAAACCAGAGTTCGTGAATCCGGCGCACGAAGTACCACGTTCCCTCGCGCCGTTCATACGTGTCCCGATAGAGGATCGCCTGGTGAATCCAGCGATCGCCGTCTTGGATCTGCCCGTGGCAGTAGACCGAACCGATCGCGTGATCCGCGTCGAGTAGATCGATCGCGTGAGTTCCTACGTTCAGAATCGACACACCGATACCGCTCAACGATTCCGCGAACGACTCGCGCAGCGCCACGCGCCCGAACGTGTCACGACCAACCCTCACGTCGTCAACGAACAGCCCGACGAGCATGTCGAGATCGCGAGAATCGACGGCCACCGCATAGTGGGCGGCCAGTTGTCGGATCTGTTCGTGGGCCCAGAGTTTCTCGACCGCATCGCCGGGGACACCGGTCTCGTTCTGTGACATGACGACAAAGGTAGATGGCACTGATCCGGGTCACCGGAATTCCAGGGTCGTAACCTCTGCGAATGGCTTCCGATCCGGTTCCGCGACCTACCTCGCCCGTTTTTGCCGACGGGTCGATCTCACTTCGCCTCTACCCACACAATGAACTCGCGGCAACGGCCATCGTTGACCAGCTCTGCGAGCAGGCTTCTCTCGGCGTCGAGTCCGGTTTCGACGGCGTCATGACCTCCGAACATCACGGCGGATTCGCCGGATACCTTCCGAATCCACTCCAAGTCACTGGGTTCCAACTCGCATCGATGTCAACCGGATGGGCGGCTGCGTGTCCCGTCCTCCTTCCGCTCCGGCCCGTGACCTTGCTCGCCGAAGAGGTTGCCTGGCTCGACGCGCGGTTCCCGGGGCGTGTCGGCATCGGTGTCGCTCCGGGTGCACTGGCCCTCGACTTCGATGCGATGGGCGTCGACCAATCCGACGCGATGCCGTTGTTCCGAGCCGGACTTCCGAAACTCGTCGACATGCTGGCCGGGCGCGATCTCGGGGTCGTCGAAGGCGATCGGGCTCTCAGCGCGTGTGTCGACTCCCCTATACCCGTCATCAGCACAGCGATGAGTCCGCCTGCGGTTCGACGCGCCGCGGCAGCCGGAGCAGGCGTGCTGTACGACGGCGGGTCAGTGCTCACCCGCCAACGCGAACTTTCCGATGCCTACGTCGAAGCCGGTGGCACCGGGCCGCGCATTCTCATCCGACGCGTGTGGCTCGGAGCGCCTCCGAGCGAGGCGTTCACCGCACAGTTCGACGTCTACCGCAGCTACACAAGCGACGCCGCCCTCGAACATTGGCGTAGCGACGGATGGATCTGCACCCATGATCCCGAGGCTCTGGCCCGTGAACTCGCCGACTCGCTCAACCAGTCCGCGGCGACATGCCTCAATCTGCGTCTCCATGCTCCCGGGATCGCCGCCGAGACGATCCGCGACCAAATCGCGTTGCTCGGTCGCGAAGTACTGCCTCTCCTGAGAGAGATGCTCAGCCCGGCCTGACCGTTCCTTCGAGATCCCCGCGCACAAGCGTGCGATAGAGCTCGGAATACAACCCGTCGCTCGACACAAGTTGTTCATGACGACCGCGCTCGACGATGCGGCCGCCATCGAGCACAAGGATCTGATCGGCATTGGTGATCGTCGAGAGTCGGTGGGCAATCACGAGCGCCGTGCGACCCGCAAGAGCAACAGCCAACGCCTGCTGCACGAGCGATTCATTCTCCGAGTCGAGGTGACTCGTCGCCTCGTCGAGGATCACGATCGCAGGATCCTTTACGAGCACTCGGGCGATCGCCAGACGTTGCTTCTCACCACCGGAGAGGCGATGGCCGCGTTCGCCGACGACCGTGTTGTAATCATCGGGAAGTGATGCGATGACGTCGTGGATCTGGGCGGCCTTGCACGCAGCAACTAGTTCCGCGTCGGTAGCCCCGGGACGGGCATACCGGAGATTCGACGCAACTGTGTCGTGAAAGAGATGCGGGTCCTGAGAGACAACGCCGACCGCAGCGCGCAGCGAATCGAGCGTGAGGTCGCGCACATCGTGACCATCGATCCGCAACACCCCTTCGGTCACGTCATAAAGACGCGGAACGAGCGAACTGAGAGTGGTCTTTCCTGCGCCCGACGGACCGACAAGTGCGATCAGCTGACCCGGTTCGATCATCACGTCAACATCGTGAAGCACTTCGGCGCCCGGTCCGTCGTCGACAGAGCCGCTCAATCCGATCTCCAATGACGCGAGCGAAACCTCTTTGCCAGAGGGATAGCGGAAGGTCACATGATCGAACTGAATCTCACCTCGGGGTGACGCAAGCTCAACAGCGTCATCAGCATCGATCAATGGGTTGGCGAGATCGAGAACTTCGAACACCCGGTCGAAGGAAACCAGCGCCGTCATGATGTCAACGCGGGCACTCGACAGAGCGGTGAGGGGCTCGTAAATGCGGGTGATCAACGCGGCGAGGGCGACAAGTGTGCCCAGCGTGATGGTGTCGGAGATGACGAGCTGTCCACCCAACCAATAGACCAAGGCAGTTCCGACCGCGCCCACAAGTCCGAGAGCAATCAGGAATGTCCGGCTGTACATCGCGCTCTTGATGCCAATGTCGCGCACACGGCCGGCTCGCTCAGAGAATTCGGCTGATTCCTTTTTGTGACTCCCGAAAAGCTTCACGAGAAGTGCGCCGGAGACGTTGAAACGCTCCGTCATCTGCGTGTTCAGGACGGAGTTGAGATCAAATCCCTCACGGGTGATGCCGGAGAGACGACGCCCAACGCGCTTAGCCGGAATGATGAACACCGGAAGCACGATCAGGCCGAGAAGGGTGAGTCGCCATTCGAGAAGAAGCATCGCGGTGAGCGTGGTCGCAAGCACGATCACGTTCGAAACAACTGAGCCGAGTGTGGTTGTGACTGCGCGCTGGGCCCCGATCACGTCGTTGTTCATGCGGCTCATAAGCGCACCGGTCTGGGTGCGAGTGAAGAAACCGATGGGCATCGACTGAACGTGATCGAACAATCTGACGCGCAGGTCGTAGATCAATCCCTCACCGATACGAGAGGAGTGCAGTCGCTCGAAGAAGGCGAGTCCGGCGTTCGTCACCGCCGCCGCCACGACGATCGCGGCAAGCAGGTGGAGCAGACCACGATTCCCTTCGGGAATCGCCTTATCGATGATCTGTCGGAACAAAAGCGCAGGCGCAAGACCGAGAAGAGCTTGGGCAACGATCACCAGAACGAACAGAACGATCGCTTTGCGATAGGGGCGGGCGAATGAGAGGACCCGCATAACAGTGCGGCGACCGATGTTGGCGCTAGCGACCTCATCGCGGTTGCTGGCCATCATCATGTGAAGTGAGCTCGGCATCATGGTGGGGTCAGGCTACGGCCCGAGCGGAGGGTCCCCTCCCAGCGGGTGCTCCGAAAAACGAAAAACCGGCGCCCGAGGGCGCCGGTTCCGTGGCGGAAAGTGAGGGATTTGAACCCTCGGAGACCGCAAAGCCTCAACGGTTTTCGAGACCGTCCCATTCGTCCGCTCTGGCAACTTTCCACCTTGGACACTAGCGGCGGCGTCCTTCGGCCGGCCAATGGCCCATCGGAAGAAGTCACAGAATGCTGAGGGATCGCCCGGGGAAACTCTCCCGCCTCCGAACCTCGACTAGCGCAGTCCTGCGAAGTACGACGACAGCAATTCTCCGCATTCATCCGCCCGAACGTCGGCCGTCGTCGTGAATTCGTGATTGAGCCGGGGATCACTGCCGAGTTGGTACAGCGATCCGCACGCTCCGTTCTCCAGACTCCGTGCGCCGAACACGAGGTGCCCGATCCGCGCGTTCACCATTGCCCCTGCGCACATCGCGCATGGTTCGAGTGTCACGAACACAGTCGCGTTCTCGAGTCGCCAGGACCCGATCGCATCGGCGGCGTCGCGGATGGCAAGAAGCTCGGCGTGCGCCGTCGGGTCCTGCGATTGTTCGCGCTCATTGTGCCGGCGGGCGACGACCACGCCGTCGATCACCACCACCGCACCGATCGGGACCTCGCCCGACTCGCCTGCGGCACGGGCTTCTTCGAGAGCAAGGCCCATGCAATCGGCCATGAACTGGGCTTCGTGGGGTCCGGTCACCATGACCGGACCCTACGTGGCGGAGGGAGTGGGATTCGAACCCACGGTGAGTTACCCCACACACGCTTTCCAAGCGTGCCGATTCGGCCGCTCTCGCACCCCTCCAGGGGATCGTCCGCACTGCGCCGGACGATGAACCGAGTCGACAGGGTATCGTCTCTGTCGACCCGCTCCCGCGTGTGGCGGTCGGGTCCTGTGCAATTGGAACTTGTGAATCGGGTCAGGGCCGGAAGGCAGCAGCCCTCAGCAGGAACTCCGATGTGCCGCAGGTCGCCTGACCGTCACACGGGGGAGCGGGTCCTTTCGCGCCCCATACCGCCTTCCCCCCCTTCGTGACTGCGGGTGTCGGGGCCTGTCGGTAGGCTCGGTCCAATGGCCTATCAGTCGCTCTACCGTCGCTATCGCCCCCGCCGCTTCAGCGAAGTGCGTGGTCAGGAGCATCTGGTCTCGGCCCTTCGTAATGCCGTCCGCGACGAGCGCGTCGGCCACGCCTATCTGCTCTCCGGGCCCCGCGGAACCGGCAAGACCTCCACCGCCCGCATCCTCGCCAAGGTCCTCAATTGCGAGAACACCATCGAGGGTGAACCGTGCTGTGAATGCGCTTCGTGCCTCTCGATCGAAGCGGGGACCAGCTTCGACGTCCACGAACTCGATGCCGCATCGAACAACGGCGTGGACGCGATCCGGGAACTCATCGCCAAGGCGTCTCTCGGAACCCCCGGCCGCACCAAGGTGTACATCCTCGATGAGGTCCACATGCTTTCGACCGCGGCAT
Organism: Bifidobacterium breve; assembly: GCA_945878725.1. GTDB lineage: Bacteria > Actinomycetota > Acidimicrobiia > Acidimicrobiales > Acidimicrobilacustridaceae > Acidimicrobilacustris > Acidimicrobilacustris thunensis. The sequence goes on from CAMCTY010000002.1 coordinate 36,800, forward strand.
CGAACGCGTTGTTGAAGACACTCGAAGAACCTCCTGAACACGTTGTCTTCGTGCTCGCAACGACCGATCCGCAGAAGGTGCTGCCCACGATCCGTAGCCGCACCCAGCATTTCGAGGTCAACCTTCTCTCCGCCGACGACCTTCGCGGCCTCGTTGAGTACGTGGTCGGCGATGCCGGGCTCGATCTTTCTCCCGAGGGTTACGCCTACGTGCTCCGCGCCGGAGCCGGCTCTGCCCGCGACACGCTCAGCGCGCTCGATCGGGTCGTCGCAGCCGGCGGCGTTCCCGACTCAGTCGATGCCGTCGACGAACTTGTCGAGGCTCTGTGCGATCGCGATACCGGTCGCGCCCTCGTCGCTGTCGACGCCGCGCTCTCACGCGGCCGCAATCCCCGTGTTCTCGGCGAATCACTCATCGCCCGGTTGCGCGACATTTTCCTCGCGTCAATGAACGCCGATCTCTCCCGCCTTACCGAGGCCGACAAAGAACGCGTCACCGACCAAGCGTTGCGTCTGACTGCCCCCGGGGCCACCCGTGCTCTTGAGTTGTTGGGCGAAGCATTCGTCGGAATTCAAGACGCGCTTGATCCCCGAATCCCGCTCGAGGTTGCGCTCGTGCGCCTCACCCGGATCGATGCCGACACCTCACTCGGCGCTCTCGCCGAGCGGATCACCCGCCTCGAAAACGGTGCTCCCCGTTCGTCCTCGTCATCAACTGGATCATCAGCCCGACCCGCTGCGTCATCGCCTGCGCCTGCTCAGCCTGCTGCCAAGGCTGCTGCTCCAGTGGCCGAGTCTGGCCTTGACGACGACGATCCCGAGTACGACCCCGACGCCGACTTCGATTCCGCAGCACCGATCGATCCTCAACCATCTGGCGGTGGGTCGCGCCCGGCCGATTCAGCCCGTCAGGTTCTGCGCGATCGCACGAAACCAACTGGTGCCGAGCGACCGCCGCCCCGTCCGACGACACCCCGCCCGACGACACCCGGACAATCCACGACCAGGCCATCAGCGCCAGCACGCCCGGGATCACCGAAGCCGACCGCTCCCGTCGCCGACGCACCGGCCAACACCGAAGCGCCTGCGGCTGACGATCACGCTGCTCCCGCCGACACGCCTGCTGCCCCGGCGGCGGCTCCAGCTCCGATGCCAGCGATGTCGACCTCCACCGGCGTCACGCCCACGCTCGACCAACTTGCCGCGGCCTGGACCGACACGATCCTCGCCGCCCTCCCCCAACGTCCCCGAGTGCGTTTCGCCGGCGGCCAGTGGACCCAAATCGATGGCGACACTGCCGTGTTCGGACTCCCCAATGCCACGCACGCCCAGCGTTGTGAGGAATGCCGCTCCGATGTCGAAGCGGCCCTCGCCGCCAACTTTGGTCTCCCCGTTCCGGTGCGACTCGTCATCGACACCAGCGCTCCCGATCCGTCGGCACAACGCGGTGCCGCCCCACGCGGTCGCGTGGCCCAAGCCGCCGCCGAACCCACTCAGGTCGACGACGAGATCCACCATTCGGAGGTCGAGGATCTTGCCGACGCCCACGACATCGGATCCAACGGCGCCGATCGCATCGCAGCACTTTTCCCCGGGGCCGAACTTCTCGACGGCGACGCTGGATAAGTCGCCGTTCGGCGGCGCCCCACCGCCAGAATCACCTGCACATAACTTCCCCTCACGCTTCCGGAGCCTTTCATGTCCGATCAGTTCGATCTCAGTTCAATCCTTTCCCAGGCGATGCAGATGCAAGAGCAGTTCGCTGAAGCCCAGGCCGATGCAGCGAACGCCGTCGTAACCGGAAGCGCCGGTGGCGGTGCTGTAAAGATCACGATCACTGGATCGATCCAGATTCTCGATGTGACGATCAGTCCCGAGGCTGTCGATCCGGCTGATGTCGAAATGCTCGAGGATCTCGTCAGGGCCGCTCTCATCGATGCCATCACGCAGGTCGATCAACTTCAGCAGGCTTCAATGGGTTCGATCGATCTCGGTGCGCTCGGCGGCCTTGCCGGATTCGGTAGCGATACCGACTTTGTGGAAACCATCGCCATCGACGAAGGGCCCGAACGTTCGTGAGCGTTTACGCCGGTCCCGTTCAGGACCTCATCGACGAACTCGGACGCCTTCCCGGCGTTGGCCCCAAATCGGCACAACGCATCGCGTTCCACATGCTCAAGCTCCCGACCGCCGATGCACTCCGTCTCGCCAACGCAATTGCAATCGTGAAAGAGCGCGTCAGTTTCTGCCAGACATGCTTCAACATCGCCGAGGGGAGCGAGTGCGGCATCTGCGCCGACACCCGTCGCGAAACCAACATTGTGTGCGTCGTCGAGGAACCCCGCGACATCGTGTCGGTTGAGAAGACAGGTGAATTCAGAGGTCGCTATCACGTCCTTCAGGGAGCCATCAGCCCCATCGAGGGCATCGGCCCGGACCAGTTGCGGGTCAAAGAACTGCTTATCCGCATCGAACCCGAAGGCATCACTGAAGTGATCCTCTGCACCAATCCCAACATCGAAGGCGAAGCGACCGCCATGTATCTCGGTCGATTGCTCAAGCCACTGGGGTTGACCGTTACGCGGATCGCCAGCGGGCTACCTGTCGGCGGCGATCTTGAATACGCCGACGAACTCACGCTCGGACGGGCTCTTGAAGGCCGGCGGGAAGTCAACTGAACGTCGGTTCAGCCCGCACGTGCCGTGCACAAACATGAAAGAGCCCGGGCCTGAGGCCCGGGCTCTTTCATGTTCAGATCACAACAACGATTTCAGTACGTCTCGAGAAGGATCGCGTCGCCCTGACCGCCGCCGCCACAAAGTGCGGCTGCACCCTTGCCGCCACCACGACGGTTCAGTTCGTTGAGCAGATGCAACGCAACACGCGTTCCCGACATGCCGATCGGATGACCGAGAGCGATCGCGCCACCATTCACGTTGGTGATGTCGGAGTTGATTCCGAGCGTCGCCATCGAAGCGACACCAACGGCGGCAAACGCTTCGTTGAGCTCGAACAAGTCGAGATCGCCAACGCTCATCCCGGCACGGGCAAGTGCCAGGTTGATCGCCGTTGCCGGCTGATTGAGGAGCGACGCATCGGGGCCGGCGACTTGGCCGTACCCAATGATGCGACCAAGGGGCTTGATGCCGAGACGCTCGGCCGCCGCTTCGGAAGCGACGATGACAGCCGCGCCGCCGTCGGAGATCTGCGATGCATTACCAGCGGTGATGTTGCCAGCCTTGTCGAATGCCGGACGAAGCGCACCGAGCGAATCGAGTGTCGTCTCGACGCGGACCCCTTCATCGATGCTGAAGATTTTCGGGTCACCCTTGCGCTGCGGAATCTCGACGGGAACGATCTCGTCGGCGAAGAGACCAGCGGCCTGCGCGGCAGCAGCACGCGCATGCGAGATTGCGGCGAGTTCGTCCTGTGAGGCGCGATCAAGACCGGCGGTTGCGGCGTACTTCTCGGTGCCGGCACCCATGGCCAACTGATCGATTGCGCAGAAAAGTCCGTCGAACATCATCGAGTCGATGATCTTGCCATCGCCCATACGCAGACCCGCTCGTGCACCCGGCATCAGGTACGGCGCGTTGGTCATGGATTCCATGCCGCCGGCCACAACGATGTCGGCTTCGCCCGCTTGGATGTAGAGATCGGCGAGATGGATGGCATTGAGTCCCGAGAGGCAGACCTTGTTGACGGTGGTCGCCGGAACCGACATCGGGATACCGGCTTTAAACGCGGCCTGACGAGCCGTCATCTGACCGGCGCCGCCGAGCAGAACCTGCCCCATGAACACGTAGTCGATCTGCTCGGGGGTTAGACCGGCACGCGAAAGCGCGGCCTTGATTGCGATTGCTCCGAGGTCCGTGGCTTCAAAACCAGCCAGAGAACCGGACAACTTGCCGATGGGCGTACGAGCGCCCGAGAGAATGACTGATCCAGCCATGGACTTCCTCCACACAGGTAGTTCGAGCCGATCGGGACCTCGGCTCCGTCACGGTGACGGTCCGGTTGACCACTGGGCTCGGCGGGACGCGAATGCCCCGTCCGTAAAGTTTACCCATGGGTAACCCAGCCCACTACCGTGCGCATCATGCAGAAAATCCTTGAGGCCATCCAGAACGGCGCTTCCGGTGCCGAACTCGCCGCCATACCCCTGCCCGATTCCTACCGGGCCGTCGTCGTCCGCAAAGAAGAGCAGACGATGTTCGAAGGCATGGAGTCCGAAGACAAAGACCCGCGCCAGTCTCTCCACATACAGGACATCGAGCTTCCCGAGCTGGCCCCCGATGAGGCGATCGTCGCCGTCATGGCCAGTTCGATCAACTTCAACACAGTCTGGAGCGCGATCTTCGAGCCCCTTTCGACCTTCGGGTTCCTGACGCGACTCGGACGCGAGAGCTACTGGGGAGCGCGTCACGATCAGGATTTCCACGCCGTCGGCTCCGACGGCGCCGGCGTCGTGCTGCGCGTCGGTTCGGCTGTGCGTAAATGGGCCCCGGGCGATCGCGTCGTCATCCACTGCAACCATGTCGATGACCAGGACCCGTCGAGTCACAACGACTCCATGATCGGCGACAACCAGCGCATCTGGGGTTTCGAAACCAACTACGGCGGTCTCGCCGAACTGACCATCGTCAAGGCCAACCAGTTGATGCCCAAGCCCGCGCATCTCTCGTGGGAAGAAGCTGCGGTCAACGCGCTGTGCAACTCCACCAGCTATCGCATGCTCGTCAGCCCCAATGCCGCACCGATGAAGCAAGGCGATGCCGTTCTTGTATGGGGCGCATCCGGCGGTCTCGGTGGTTACGCAATGCAGTACGTGCTCAATGGTGGTGGCACGCCGGTCGGTGTCGTCTCATCGCCCGAAAAGGTCGCGCTGCTCAACGAACTCGGTGTCGAGCACGTCATCAACCGTCGCGAGGCCAATTACAAGTTCTGGTCCGATGAGACGACTCAGGACGAAAGTGAATGGCGTCGCCTCGGTAAGGACATTCGCTCGATGATCGGACGCGACGTCGACATCGTGTTCGAACATCCCGGCCGTCAAACGTTCGGCGCATCGGTCTTCGCAGCCGCACGCGGTGGCACGATCGTCACCTGCGCTGCCACCAGCGGATTCAAGATCGAATACGACAACCGTCATCTCTGGATGAAGCTCAAGCGCATCGTGGGTTCGCACTTCGCGAACTACGCCGAAGCCTCGGCCGCAAACGATCTCATTCGCGCCGGAAAGGTCCAGCCGATCCTCTCCGCCGTCTATTCGATGAACGACACCGGCGAGGCCGCCTACCAGGTTCACAAGAATCTTCATGAGGGCAAGATCGGCGTCTTGTGTCTCGCTCCGACCGAAGGCCTTGGCATCGACGATCCGGAATTCCGCGAGCAGGTCGGCGAAGACCGAATCACCCTTTTCCGCCGCCACGGGGCATAGTCGTTACATGTCCATTTCCGTTCGACGCCCCGGCGATGACGAACCAGGAGTTCAGATGAGCGAATCAGCTGCCAACACGAAGCCCCTTCTCACCGAGATCGATCACATTGCGATTGCAGTGCCAGATCTCGGTGCTGCCATCGACTACTACCGCGACACCTTCGGCGCAGTCGTTGATCATCGCGAGGTTGTCGAAAGCGATGGCGTTGAAGAGGTCCTCCTTAAGGTCGCCGAAAGTTACGTTCAGCTCCTCACTCCCACCCGCGACGATTCGACTGTTGCCAAGTGGCTCGCCAATCGCGGCGGTCCTGGCATCCACCATGTCGGTTACCGGGTCGATGATTGCGCCGAAGCTCTTGCCGCGGTGAAGGCTCAGGGATTCCGCGTGCTAGACGACGCTCCCCGGCCGGGCTCACGCGGCACAACCGTTGCGTTCATCCATCCGAAGGATGCCCTCGGAACCCTGATTGAGCTCGTTCAGGAATAACTGACGTTCAGCAGTTGGCCTTGGACCATTCCAAGATTTTCGCTTCGGCAGAAGCCAGCGCTGCCCCATTGGGATAACCGTCAAGCTTTGCAATCGCGTCGGGATAGCCCGTCGACGATTCCATCGTGCGACTGACGAACTCGGCGTAATCCCGCTCCATGCTCAGCGGTTCGCGAAGCGGCGTCGGCAGTGTGTCGCGGACGGCGTCGAGGACGCTGACGGAAAGATTCGCGTCGACCAGAACCCTCTGACGTTCGTTGACCCAACTGGAGCTGTTCGCGGGGCGGAGATCGGACGGCAGGAGCCGCTGACTCAGCAGCTCGCACGCGCTTGAAGGCGGGTCGACCGGCTTGTCCGGGTTGGGAGGCGGAGTCTCGATCGTCGTGGTCGAGGTCTCGGCGCCGGGAACTGCGGTTGCCGGCGCGGCTGTCCCCCGAGCCGTGGTCGTCGAAGACGTTGACGCCGGCGATGACCCGCAGGCGGCGAGGACCACGAGAAGGATCGCGACCGGGAGGATCCGTTTCAACGGTGAATATCCGCGTTGTCCCATCTCGTGACTCTATGTGCGCGTTCTCCCGCTACCGTGCCGCCCATGGCGGACAACGGCTACACAGTCAGCGAACTTCTCACCAGCGCCCGCGACGCCATCAACGATCGGCTTGGCGGGCCAGTGTGGGTCGAAGGTGAGATCTCGGGGTTCAAGAAGGGTCGCAACAACCACACCTTCTTCAACCTCGTCGAGAAAGACGAGTCCAACACCGTCATCGCGCAGCTTTCAGTCGCCCTCTGGGCCGGGAACAAGTCCAAGGTCAATGGGCGATTCAAGGACGTAGGCCCGATCCGCATGGACGATGGCGTGCGCGTGCGGATCATCGGACCGCTCGAACTCTGGGTTCCCGGCGGCCGCATCCAGCTCTCGATGCAGGACATTGATCCGGAGTTCACACTCGAACTCATCGCTTCCGAGCGCGATCGCGTTCTCCAGACGTTGCGGGCCGAGGGCCTGTTCGATCGAAATCGTCAACTACCAATGCCATCCGTGCCCTTACGAATCGGATTGGTCACAGCAACCGAAAGCGCCGCCGAAGCCGACTTCCTCAAGACTCTCGCCGATAGCGGCCTCAACTGGGACGTCGTGTTCGCCGATTCGCGCGTCCAAGGAATCGGCGCGGAGAGAACTGTCGCGGCGGCGTTGCGAACCGTTGCCGCCCAGGGTGTCGATCTGATCGCGCTCGTGCGGGGCGGAGGGGCCCGAACTGATCTGGCCACGTTCGACCATGAGCTGATTGCCAGAACCATTGCGGGACTCGACGTCCCCGTATTCACCGGCATCGGCCACGAGATCGACACGAGCGTCGCTGACCTTGTCGCTTTCGCATCACACAAGACGCCGACCGCATGCGCTTCCGCAATCGCCGATCTTGCCCTCGAGGCCGTGAACCGAGCCGAACTTGCATGGCAGGAAATCACGATGGCTCTCAACGCCACTCTCGACGACGAAAGTGAACGCCTATCAAGACGAGCGCACCGAGCGACGTCCGCCACCCGGAACCGTCTCGTCATTGAGGATCATCGCCTCCAGGGGTTCGGCGATCGGGTTCGCCGCAGCGCAGCCGGCGCGGTTCGCCACTCCGGATCACAACTTGATCTGATCGAAGCGCGAGTTCGAGCCCTTGATCCGGCCCGGGCCCTCGCCAGGGGTTGGTCGATCACACGATCTGCGGCCGGTACCGTCGTCCGCAGTGTGAATGACATCGAGCCGGGCGGGATTCTTCTCACGACCGTTGCTGATGGCACCATTTCCAGCATCGTCTCCGATGCGCCAACCGACAAGGACAATTCCTGATGGCAGCCAAAGCAAAGCCTGCTGAAGAAATCGGCTACGCAGACGCGGTTTCCGAACTCGAGGAAATCCTCGCCGAACTGGAAGCTGACGATGTCGACGTCGACCGTCTGGCTGATCGCGTTCGCCGCGCCGCCGATCTCATCGAGCTGTGCCGAGGCCGACTCACCGATGCACGAGTCGAGATCACCCGCATCGTTGCCGATCTCGAGACTCTTGAATCCGACGAGATCCTCGACGCGGAAGACGAGTGACACGATCCACTCCGCCTGAAGTCCCCCCGGCGCTGGCCGTAGTCGCGGCGCCAGTAGAAGCGCGCCTGCGTGACGTCCTCACTACCGAGTCTGCGCGATGGGTCAAGGTCGATCCTGATCTTGCGCAACCGCTCGACGTTCTCACCCGTTTCGTGCTGACCGGCGGCAAACGTTTACGGCCGGCCTTCTGTCATTGGGCCTTCATCGGTGCGGGCGGTGCCGCCGACGATCAATCTGTTCTCGATACCGGCGCCGCGTTCGAACTCCTTCACGCCTTCGCCCTTATCCATGACGACGTGATGGATGGTTCTGCGCGAAGGCGCGGTGAACCCACTGTCCACATCTCGTTCGAAGAGATCCATGACGCACCCGAATGGCACGGCGAACCGCGGCGGTTCGGCGAGGGAATCGCCATTCTGATCGGCGACCTTGCCGAGGTGTTTGCCGACAGGCTCATGACGGGAGCGAATTCCGAGGCCTTCGGCATCTGGAACGAACTCAAGATCGAACTCAACATCGGGCAGTACCTCGATGTGCTCGGAACAGCACGCGGATCGGTCAACCTTGAAACTGCTCGTCGCATCGCCCAATACAAGTCGGGCAAATACACGATCGAGCGTCCGCTTCATCTCGGGGTAGCACTCCTTGGACGCCTCGATGAATTCCTCATGCCACTCTCTCGCTACGGCGCTCCGCTCGGCGAAGCCTTCCAACTCCGCGATGACATCCTCGGAACGTTTGGTGATTCATCGCTCACCGGAAAACCCGTCGGTGACGATCTCCGCGAGGGCAAACCCACCCCGCTTCTTTCGATCGCCGAGCAACGCTCCACGCCACAACAACTCGCCGTCCTCCGCAAAATCGGAAATCCATCGCTCCGCCCCGACGACATCGTTGAGCTCCAGGCCATCTTCGAAGAAACCGGTGCACGAGCCGAGATCGAATCGGACATCAGCCTGCTCACAGCGCAAGCAATCTCGGCTCTCGACGACATCGCATTCGATGCTGAACCACTCAATGCGCTGAAGGAACTCGCGATCTACGTCGAGTCCCGCGACCGCTGATCTACGTCGCCGCCTGCGGCACGAACGACGCAACCGCTTCAGCCAGCGACAACTCGATCACGCCGATGTCCGCAGCAACTGCTGCTAACCAGTCTGGCCGTATGCGTGCGCTCACAACAATCGGATTTTCGAGTTCCGAATCCTCGAGAACGAAGCGCACATAGTCGAGCGCGTAGTCAGCCGGCCGCACGTCGCGGCTCAGTTCAAGAAGCGCGAATGGATCCGGCGTTTGCGAACCCACCGCCGGAAGCGCGTCGACATAAGGCGATGGGGGCTGCGGGCCGCCACCAGCGATCCCCGATCCGTCGGCAAGCACAATGCCGCGGACGATTGACGAGCGGGCCCCGGCGACAAGCAGCGCGACCCACGCGCCCAAACCCCGTCCAACGATGGTTAGGTCACCGTACGCAGCGATAACGGCATCGACATCAGCCATCAGTGCCTCGGGCATGTAGCCGCCACCCACCGGAACATCCGACTCACCATGACCGGTGAAATCGAGAGCGAGGACAGGCCCCGTCCATGCGTCGGTCCAGAACGGGCGATCCATCGGCGAGTGCTCGCCGAGACCATGAAGCAGCAAAAGTGGCTGCCCTTCACCTTCGGCGAGTGTGTGAAGTGCGAGACGCAACGCGCCTGACGAAAGAAACTCGGTGCGCCGACTCATTTGAATGGCTCCAGGAATTCGAGAACGAGATCGGCGATGTAACGCGGTTGTTCGATGTGCAGGAAGTGTCCGATGTCGTCGCAGTACTCAAGCCGACCGCCGGGCGGCAGAAATGGGGCGATGTCTTCGCGTCGACTCTTCCAACCCATCGGATCGTCCTGCACCCCAGACAGCACCCCGAGGAACGGCATCTCGAGTGCAGCGAGATGTTCCATCGACCAACCTGGCCGCCACGGACCGAAGCCGCCGAGGTGGAGAACCGGATCGATCTTCCAGCGCCATCCGAGATCGTCGTGTCGAGCTCCGACGGTCACGAGGTACTCAAGCCATTCACCCGTCAGCCGCGGGTTCATCGGCTGGCGTCGGCCGGCGAGTCCCTCGATCGTGTCGGGGCGACGCTCGAGTTCGTTGCGTCGACGCCGACGGTCGAGGAAAGCACCAAGATCGGCCCGGCGCATCCGACGTCGTTCCCGATCGTTCACATCCGGCGATGAGAACTGCGACGGGAGCCCGTCAAGATTCACGAACGCCTTGGCCAGTGATGGTCGTCCGTCGAGCAAGTCGAGCAACTGCCCGCCACCCTTCGAGTGACCGAGCATCACGACCGGCTTGTCGGAAAGGGCAGTGAGTGCGGCGAGGTGATCGCGCACATCAGCGGCCCAGCTGTAGAGATGCGCGTGATCGGAGTCGCCGTGGCCACGTGCATCCCATGCCACAACACGCCATCCGCCATCGGCGAGCATGGGAGCGAAGACATCGAATGTGCGGGAGAAGTCGAATCCACCGTGGATGGCGGCGATCATCGGAGCGTCGGCGTCGCCCCATTCGTTCACGGCAAGTCGGAGTCCACTGCTGTCGACATGACTTGTCCTGTCCGGCGGTCGAGCCCCCGGGAAGCTGCGCATCTGATCATTGTCCGGCACGAATTGGCAGCCTAGGCCCGACTTTCCACCGGCCTACACTTCGTTGCGATGAATGCCTCACCCGCCGAACTCCACCGGACCGCCGGCGAACGTCTCCAGAGCGACGGGCAGCGGTACACGTCCAACCGGCGGGCATTGGTTGAGGCTCTTGCGGTTGCCGACCGACCCGTCTCCGTCACCGATCTCCTCGATCTGACCAGCGGACTCGCCCAAAGTTCCGCGTATCGCAACCTTGCGATCCTCGAAGAAGCAGGTGTTGTGCACCGGTTCGTGACCTCCGATGACACCGCTCGTTACGAGCTCTCTGAGGACCTCACGGGACATCATCACCATCTGATCTGCTCGAAATGCGGCAATGTCGTCGATATCAACGTGCCGGCTGCGATCGAAGAGGGCGTGAGCAAACTCGCCATCGACATCGGGGCTGCACACGGCTACACGATCGAACATCACCAACTCGATTTGGTCGGTACCTGCGGCAACTGCTCGACTCCCACCCGCTGACCGGTACCCTCGCTGCCATGGGCATTCCCGCAGACGAGGCTTCGCGACGGCGCACATTCGCGATCATCAGCCATCCGGATGCGGGCAAAACCACGCTCACCGAGAAGTTCCTCCTCTACGGCGGCGCACTTTCGAGTGAAGCCGGCTCGGTCAAAGCCCGTTCCGGTCGACGATCGGCCACATCGGACTGGATGGCGCTTGAGCAGCAGCGCGGCATCTCGATCACGTCGACGGTTCTGCAGTTTCCTTACCGGGACTGCGTGATCAACCTTCTCGACACTCCCGGTCACCGCGATTTCTCCGAGGACACGTATCGCGTTCTCGCCGCTGCTGACGCCGCCGTCATGGTCCTTGACGCGGCTAAGGGGATCGAACCGCAGACCCTCAAGCTCTTCGATGTCTGTCGCCAACGGGAACTTCCGCTTCTCACGTTTATCAACAAATGGGATCGCCCCGGTTACGACGCTCTCGAGTTACTTGACCAGATTGAGAAGCAGATCGATCTCGTCGTCACACCTGTCACGTGGCCCGTCGGTATCGCCGGTGACTTCCGAGGCGTCGTTGATCGACGCGACGGGCTCTTCACGCGGTTCACGCGTGTCGCCCGAGGTGCCACCGAAGCACCGGAAGAGATCGTCGATCCCGAACGCGCAGCCGCCGATGAGGGCGCAGCGTGGGAGGCCGCGCAAAACGAAATCCGACTACTCGATGAGGTCGGTGCCGACGTCGACCGTGAACTTTTCCTCGGTGCGCAATCGACACCGGCCTTCTTCGGTTCGGCTCTCACGAACTTCGGTGTCCGCAAACTCCTCGACGCAGTTGTCGATCTCGTTCCGTCCCCCGGCGCCCGACCCGATACCAGTGGCGACTACCGAGGGCTCGACGATCCGTTCTCCGGTTTTGTGTTCAAGGTCCAAGCCAACATGGACCCATCGCACCGCGATCGAATCGCCTTCATGCGCGTGTGTTCCGGCAAGTTCGAGCGCGGCATGGTCATCACCCACGGAACGACTGGCAAGCCCTTCGCCACGAAGTACGCCCATCAGGTGTTTGGTTCCGAACGCGAAACCATCGACGAAGCATTTCCTGGTGACATCGTCGGCCTTGTCAATGCAACAGAGGTTCGCGTCGGCGACACACTCTGGCTCGATACCCCCGTGCAGTTCCCGGCGATCCCAAGTTTCGCACCCGAGTATTTCTCGGTGGCACGCGTGCGCGACACCGGACGCTTCAAGCAGTTCCGGCGCGGCATTGCCCAACTCGACGAAGAAGGCGTGGTGCAGGTTCTACGCGATGCCGATCAGGGTGATCAGGCCCCGGTGCTCGCTGCGGTCGGGCCGATGCAGTTCGACGTCGCCGTCTACCGACTTGAGAACGAGTTCGGTGCACCTGTCGACCTTTCACCTACTAACTACAAGGTCGCCCGCCGCACCGATCAACCCAGTGCCGATGCATTGCGCGGCATGAGGGGTGTCCGGGTTCTTCAACGGGCGGACGGTACTCTCATGGCGTTGTTCGAAAGCCAGTACTGGCTCGAACGCCTTGAGGGCGACAACCCCGATCTGGTGCTCGAGCGGCTCGTCGCCGAGGGAAGCATCGGCTAACCGCGGGTCGATCCACTTTTCGCATCAGAATCGAGCGTCACATGCAGCACGCGAACAATCCGCCGCGATCACCTTGGAAAGTTCTCCTGATCGCTCTGGCCGGCGTGTTTGTGCTCACTGGTGGAATCGCCTTCGTTTCCCGTGACTCCTCGTCGACAAACTCCGACAACGCATCGGAATCGACCGAGACCAAAGCCACCGCCAAGGAAACCACAACCACGACGAAGTACGAGGGCTGGGTGGATCCCGCATCCTCGGGTCAGATGTGGAGTTCCAAAGTCCCCGGTGTGCTCACTTTTCGCGGCAACCCCACGCGCACCTACTACGGCATGGGCCCCGTTCCGACTAATCCGAAAATTCTGTGGACCTATCCGCAGAGCGGCGGCATGTGCGGCACCTCGAGTGACGGTGGCGGCAAGCAAACCTGGTGCGGCAGCGGTTGGACCGGCCAGCCGAATGTCTACGAGCAGAACGGCAAGACGATCGTTTCGTTCGGGGCGTACGACTATTCCGTCCACTGGCTTGATTACCTGACCGGCACGAACCTGCTCTCCCCGTTCAAGACGGGCGACATCATCAAGGGAACGGTCACGACCGATCCCGACGGCTACCCGCTCACTTACAGCGGGTCCCGTGACAACTACTTCCACATCATCGCCACCGACCGCGGCCCTGCCCCTTTCGAACTCTGGAGACTTTCGGCCTACGACGGTGTGCAGCAGGTGTGGAATGACGATTGGGACAGCTCGCCTTTGATCATCGACGACTACCTGTTCGAAGGCGGCGAGAACAGCTGGTTCTACATCATCAAGCTCAACCGCGGCTACGACGCTGCCGGCAAGGTCACCATCAACCCGCAGGTCGTGTTCAAGACACCGAGCTGGGATCAGGAGCTTTGGAACACGGTGAGTGATCACCAGTTCTCGATCGAGAACTCCGTCGCCATCTCGGGCAACACCGTCTACTTCGGCAACTCGGCTGGACTCATTCAGGGCTGGGATATCAGCGGCCTCAAAGAGGGCAAGACCCCGACCCGCAGCTTCCGATTCTGGACCGGTGACGACACCGACGCCTCCGTGGTGATCGACAAGGACGGATTCCTCTACGTCGGCGCCGAATACGAAAACCGCAATGCTCGTTCCACGCAGGTCGGGCAGATCATGAAGCTCGATCCGCGTAAACCCGATAATCCCCTCGTGTGGTCGGTCAAGGACCAAGGCGGTGGAAAGGCCGGCGTCTGGGGCACCTTGGCCCTTGCCAATGGCGTTGTCTATGCCGATACCAATACCGGCCGAGTCCTTGGTATTGACCAGATGACCGGGCAGATTCTCTGGGAAAAGAAGCTCGGATCCCAGACCTGGCAGTCCCCCGTGGTCGTCGACAACACGCTCATCGTCGGCGATTGCCAGGGGAACCTCAATGCCTGGGATGTTTCCAACCCCATGATCGATCCGCCCCTCAAATGGACCGTGAAACTCAACGGTTGCATCGAGGCCACCCCGACCGTTTGGAAGGGCCGAATTTTCGTCGCTACCCGCGGCGGGCAGCTCTACGCACTCGGCGATCAGTAACCGATCGCCCCGCAGATCCCCTGCCGGGGGCCGGTTCTCGCACCGGCATCAAACCGCGGGGTAATCTGCCCCGCTCGTGTGAACCATTTGGTGCGCGCGCATATTCGAACGTTTCCGGCATTTCAGCCGGATCCAAGAACAGGACGGATTCGATGAACCAGGTCTTTGCCGCCGAAGGTGGCTACCAGGCGTTCACGCTTTCCGGCAGCGAGTGGGGATGGCTCATCTTCGCTGCCGCCGTAGCCGTGATTGCTCTCATTCTTGGCGTGATCCTCATGCGGGGCGTTCTCGCACAGGAGCAGGGCACCGAGAAGATGCAGGAGATTGCCGGCGCCATCCAGGAGGGTGCGCTCGCCTATCTCAAGCGTCAGTTCCGGACAATCGGAATGATCGTGATCCCGCTCGCCGCCGTGGTGTTCTTCACCTCGACCGCGATCAACAAGAACCCGACGTTGGAGAACCCCTTCGCCGGCGCTGAGGTCATGACCTTCGTGCAGTCGGGCACCTTCCGTACCCTGGCCTTCCTCGTCGGCTGCGTGTTCTCGGCCTCGATCGGCTTCTTCGGCATGTGGCTGGCCGTACGCGGCAACGTCCGCACCGCCGCCGCCGCCCGCCGCAGCGATTTCAACGCCGCCCTCAAGGTGGCATTCCGCACCGGTGGCGTCGCCGGTCTGCTCACTGCCGGTCTCGGCCTGCTGGGCACCGTCGTCATCGTCATGATCTTCCAGAACACGGCCACGTCGATCCTCATCGGCTTCGGTTTTGGTGGATCGCTCCTCGCGCTGTTCCTGCGCGTCGGTGGCGGCATCTTCACGAAGGCCGCCGATGTTGGCGCCGACCTCGTGGGCAAGATCGAAGCGGGCATTCCCGAAGACGATCCCCGCAACCCCGCCACCATCGCCGACAACGTGGGCGACAACGTGGGCGACTGCGCCGGCATGGCCTCCGATCTCTTCGAGAGTTTCGCCGTCACCATCGTGGCGTCGATCATCCTCGGCGTTTCGGCATTCCACGCCGTCGGACTCAACAACGCCGAGGCCGCCAAGGGCCTCATCTTTCCGCTGGCCGTCGTGGCCATCGGCCTTCTCGCCTCGATGATCGGCATCTTCGCCGTTAAGGGTCGTCAGGGTGAGACCGACGCTCTCGCCGCCATCAACCGTGGCATCTACGTCGCTCAAGCGCTTGCCATCATCGGCGCCGCTGGCGTGGCATTCCTGTATGTCGGCAATCCCGAAGGCGCCACGCTCTCGAACCTCGGTGCCCGTCTCTTCGGCGCCATCGTGACCGGCGTCGTGCTCGGTTTCGCCGCATCGAAGATCACGCAGTACTTCACCTCCACCACGACCAAGCCGGTGCAGGAAATCGCAAAGGCCGCACGTACTGGCCCCGCCACCACCGTGCTTGAAGGCATCTCGTCGGGTCTTGAATCCGCCGTCTGGGCCCTCATCGCCATTGCAGTGGCCATCGGCGCAGCCCTGGTGCTCGGCGGCGGCAACATCGCCTTCTCGCTCTACCTCGTTGCCCTCACCGGCATCGGCATGCTGGCCACCACCGGCATCATCGTGGCCGAGGACACCTTCGGCCCCGTGGCCGACAATGCCGCGGGCATTGCCGAAATGGCTGGCGAGTTCGAGGGTGAACCCGAGCGCATCATGGTTGCCCTTGATGCAGTCGGCAACACCACGAAGGCCGTCACCAAGGGCTTCGCTATCGGTTCGGCCGTCATCGCCGCCGTGGCGCTGTTCGCCTCGTACGCCGAGACGATCGCCAAGGCAACCTTCAGCGTCACCGAGGTGATCGAGGCCGAACTCGACGGCACGCTCGCCTCGCTCGTCAAGATCAACGTCGCCGATCCGAAGACTTTCATCGGCCTTCTCATCGGTGGCTCGGTTGCGTTCCTCTTCTCGTCGCTTGCCATCCGTGCGGTCTCCCGTACCGCCGGCACCGTTGTTGAGGAAGTTCGCCGCCAGTTCCGCGAGAAGCCCGGAATCATGGATTACACCGAGCGTCCCGATTACGGACCGGTCATCGACATCTGCACCACGGCCTCGTTGCGCGAACTCACAACGCCGGCCCTGCTTGCGGTGCTCACCCCAGCGATCATCGGTTTCGGTCTCGATTACTACGCCCTTGGCGCTTTCCTGGCCGCGGCGATCGTGACCGGTCAGCTCATGGCCAACTTCCTGTCCAACGCCGGTGGCGCATGGGACAACGCGAAGAAGTACATCGAAGATGGCAACGAAGGTGGCAAGGGTTCGGAAACCCACAAGGCCGCCGTCATCGGCGACACCGTCGGCGATCCTTTCAAGGACACCGCCGGTCCGGCCCTGAACCCGCTCATCAAGGTTATGAACCTCGTTGCGCTTCTCATCCTTCCCGCCATCATCGAGCTCCGCGACAACAATGTCCGGTTCGTCATCGCAGGTGCCGCACTGCTCGTGGTTCTCGGCGCAGTGATCATCTCCAAGCGTCAGGGAAGCTCGAACATTGAGCCCGCCTCGGCCGCCATCGATGACGCCCAGGCCGCCGCCACTATGGCCGGCGATCGCAATGCGACTCTTCGTCAGGCCATCGATCTTTGGATCGCTGACCTCGACGGTGACGAGGGTGACCTCGTTGACCAATTGCGTGCCGTCAGGGCCTCACTGCCTCAGGGCTGAGTCCCGGTCTGATCGCTTCTGCGATCACTACGAACATGCGAAGGCCCCGACATTGCGTCGGGGCCTTCGTCGTTCTCCAGTTCGGCGCTGCTCAGGCCGAAGCCGTGCCCTCAAGCACAGGAGCGTTCACCATGTCGGTGCGGCGGAAGGCCCGACGAACGAGCAGCGCGTTGACGGCAACACCCGCCACCATGCCGATCACGATCGGATGCGTGGCGAGACTGGCCCCGAGACCACCGATGATGACCGGGACGAACCAGAGCCAGAAGAACCGGTACCAGGGCCGTGTGCGCTGGTAGGCAGCGAAACCTACGGCGAGTTGAGCGTCGGCTTCGGTCTCTTGCGGACGACCGATACGCACGAGGCGACGAATCTGGCGCCGCTCGGATTTGTCGGTTGCATTCCAACGATTGGCGAAATCTGGATCGACGGACGATGCCTTGGAAACCTTTGCCGGCTTAACCGGTTTGGAGGACTTGAGCATTTTGCCCGTGTTGCCGGAATTGGAATTGGAAGTGGAAGCCATGTGCGCACCCTGCCCGACAATCTCACGACATACAACCCTTTCGGCCCTTTGGTCACACGACGTTCACACTTCGACGTTCACATCGCGCGACCCGAGCCCACACGCGAAACGACCCGGCGGAGCGAACTCCACCGGGCCGTTTCGTCCGGACCGAGATCCGAAGCAACTACACAACTCCTACTCGGAGGTGACGAGGCTCTCGTGCGTTCCCGAGAAGTCCGGGTAAGCGAGGATGCCCATTTCGGGGACGTCGAGGCCAGCGACCTCTTCTTCGGCATCGCTGCGGATGCCGCCCTTGGTGAGTGCGTTCTGGATCTTGAAGAAGGCGAACGCAACGCCCAGGATCACCGTGCAGAGCACAACCATGCCGGCGAGCTGCGAGAGCAACTGACCGCCACCGTTGCCGCCGTAGAAGAACCCGGTGACACCATCAGCGACACCGTCGGTCAACGACGTGGTCGTGCCGTTCCAGCCGATACCGGCGCCGCCGGCATCGATGCCGTACTTGCCGTTGGCGAAGAGGCCGACAGCCAGCACGCCGAGCAGACCACAAACTCCGTGGACCGAGATGGCGCCTACCGGATCGTCGATCTTGAGCTTGCGTTCGATGAAGAACACCGCTTCGATCACGACAATGCCAGCGAAGATACCCAGGCCTGCTGCGACCATGGGATCAACGAAGGCACAAGGGGCCGTGATGATCACGAGGCCGGCCAGCATGCCGTTGGCCATCATGGCCGGGTCAGGCTTGCCCGTACGCTTCCAGATCCAGAGCATTGCGGTGAAGCCACCGAAGGCACCGGCGAGGGCGGTGTTGAGTGCCACCACGCCGATCTGCGGATCGCTCGAAGCGAAGGTGGATGCGGCGTTGAAGCCGAACCAACCGAACAGCAGGATCAGAGTGCCGAGCATGGCCATCGGAATGTGATGGCCCGGAAGGGCACGAGGAGTTCCGTCCTTGCTGAACTTCCCGATACGAGGCCCGAGAACGATCGCACCGGCCAGAGCAGCCATACCACCAGCGGCGTGAACGACACCGGAACCGGCGAAGTCGACATAGCCGTTACCCCAGTTCATGGAGTTGCCGAGCTTGGCGAGGAATCCGCCACCCCAGGTCCATGCACCAAACAGCGGGTAGTAGATGGCGCCGCAGAAGAGGCCCCACACGACGAACGACTTGAACTTCCAGCGCTCGGCCATCGAACCCGTCGGGATCGTGGCGGTGGTGTCCATGAAGGCCACCATGTACAGGAAGAACGCAGATGCTGCGCCCGAGTAGGCGAGATCGGCACCGTTGAACCAGGTACCGCCCCAGCCACCCTGCCAGAGGAAGACCCAGTCGCCACTGCCCAGAAGGGCTCCACCGACTGCGTGGTCCAAGCCATAGTCGTAACCCGGCAGCAGGTAGCTATAGCCACCGAACATCAGCGGGAAGCCGACAAGGAAGAAACCAACGAAGCCAAGGAAGAAAATGGCGAGGTTGGTGCTGATGACATGCGCTGCGTGCTTGGCACGACAGAATCCGGTTTCGACAAGTGCGAAACCGGCCTGCATGAAGATAACGAGTGCAGCACCGATCACGATCCAGACGAGGTTGCCCGACCGAATGGCGTGATCAGCGGTTTTGGCGACGGTCTCGAGATCGGCAACTGGTGCCGCGGTGTCGAGGGCCGTTGTTTCAGCGGTCTGCGCGAACGCAGTTCCGGCCATCACGAACAAGGTCGTGCCGGCCGCTGCAGCACCGGCGAGGATTCGTTTGGCGTTCATAGTGCTTCTCCATCTCGTTCGCCGGTACGAATTCGCACCATGGTTGTTACGGCAGTGACCCAGATCTTGCCGTCACCGATCTTGTCGGTCCGGGCCGCGTTCATGATTGTGTCGACGACTGATTCGACATCAGCCTCGTTGCACAGAACCTCGACCTTGACCTTGGGAAGAAGGTCCACCTTGTACTCAGCACCGCGGTAGGTCTCTGTGTGACCTCCCTGTCGACCGAAGCCTTTGACTTCGTCGACCGTCATGCCCTGCATGCCGATGCCTTTCAATGCGTCCTTCACCTCCTCGAGCTTGTGCGGTTTAATCACCGCAGTCACAAGATTCACCATCGTTCCTCCTCGTTCGAAGCCCGCAGGCTTCAGCTGACATAACGGGGGGAACAACCACGCTGTCGCTCCCACGTCACCGACCGATCCGGCCGCTTGACGCATGCATGACAGTAGAGAGGCCCGATTTCTCGCCGGTGTTCGGACTGTTACGCCAATTCGTCACTTTTCTGACGTAAGTCTGACAATCAGTCGGAAACAGGCGGAGCCGAAACCTCGGGAAAGGTGAGCGTGAATACCGCTCCACCATCAGGGTGATTGGAGACGGAGACCGCGCCTCCATGCGCCTTCGCTGTCTGATCAACGATGGCAAGACCGAGTCCGGAACCCGGCTTCGATCGATCCGACGCCGAGCGATAGAAGCGATCAAACACGTGGCTCTGATCTTCGGGGGCAACACCCGGCCCTCTGTCGCGCACGGTGATCGTGCCGGGGGAGACGACGACGTCAATCGCCAACGGAGCCTCGCTGAACTTCGCGGCATTGTCGACGAGGTTGCTGATCGCGCGCGCTAGATCGCGGGGTCGACCCACGATCGTCGAGGGACTCGAGGCGAGTGTGATCTCGCGACCTGTTCGACGACGCGCTCGCTCGACGATGCGCAACGTCAACTGATCGACTGCTACCAGTTCTTCAGGTTCGTCATCGAACGTGTCGGTTGCGAGTTGCACGAGTTCATCGACCAGCGCGCCAAGCTCACGCGTCTCGGACTCGAGATCGTCGAGGATGGTCCTGCGGGTCTCTTCAGAGAGTTCCGGATAGCGCTGCAACGTCTCGACGTTGGTTCGTAGGCTCGTAAGCGGCGTGCGCAGTTCGTGACCAGCATCCTGCACAAGTTGCTGTTGTTGATCGCGTGACTGTCCGAGCGCCGCCAGCATTGTCGAGAAGGCACGTGCGAGTCGTCCTGGCTCGTCATTACCCGCTGATGGAACATCGACATCGAGCCGACCTGTGGTCGCCACCTCTTCGGCGGCGTCCGTCAGTTGCTCGAGCGGCTTCGTGGCCTTGCGCGCGATAAGCCAACCGACGAGGGCACTCGCTGCAGCCGCAAGGACAACAATGATCACAAGCCACAGACGAAGCGACGCGAGAACTCGATTCGTCTCGCCGTAGTCGCGAGCAACCTGAACAGCCCCGTTCGGATCGAGACCGACTGTTTCGACCCTGAAGACTTTGTTTCCCACGCGAACTGTTCGGGTCTGCGAACCGACACCGGTGGCCGCGATTCTCTTGTCGCGATCATTAATCGGCAGCAGCACCGATCCTGTTCCGAACCCGAATTCACCTCTGGGGTTGACGCACTGAATCTGAATTCCCTCATCAAACTCGTTGTTCAGTTCGGGTGTTCGCGACCGAGTCCGAGCGGTGGAGGTCGCGCCGCACAAGGCGGCGGCCTGACGACCGCCGGGATCTTGGAACCGGCGGGCGGTGGTTTTGAGCGACTGATCAACTTCGGATCGCACGCGTTGATCTGTCGCCACATATGTGGTCACGGCGACGAAGATGGCTGTCGCTCCGGTAAGCGCCGCCATGGCGATCGCGATTCGGGCCCTAAGCGTCATGACGCGCGCAAGGAGTAGCCAACTCCGCGGACGGTCTGGATGAGTCGGCTCTCGCCGGCCTCTTCGGTTTTCCGGCGCAGGTACCCGATGTACACCGCGAGCGCTTTGGACTCCGGCCCGAAGTCGTAACCCCAAATCTGGTCGTAGATGTTGGAGTGCGAAAGAACGACGCCGTGGTTGAGGGCGAGAAGTTCAAGCAGATCAAATTCAGTCTTCGTTAGTTCCATCTCGCGCTCAGCCCGCCACGCCCGACGGGCTGCTGTGTCGATCACGAGATCGTCGACTCGGATCTCGACGGCGGTTTCGGGATCAGGGGCTGTGCGGCGCAACAATGCGCGCAGGCGCGCCAGCAACTCGTCGAGCGAGAACGGCTTGGCGAGATAATCGTCAGCGCCGGCGTCGAGCCCGGAGACCCGGTCGGCCACTTCCGTGCGAGCCGTCAGGACAAGGATCGGGAACTTCACACCTGAGGACCGCAGACGACGGCACACGGTCAGCCCGTCGACGTTAGGCATCCCCAGATCGAGGATCAGGAGGTCAACGCCTTCGCGTCCCGCCGCTTCGAGGGCGGCGGACCCATCGGATACGGCCTCGACCTCGTAGCCCTCGAGTTCGAGCGCCCTCGTGACCGATTCGCGTACGGCTCGGTCGTCTTCGGCAATGACCAATCGTGCTCCCATGCACCCTTCCTATCCCCTCGTGGTGAGACCCGGGTAAGTGCCCTTGTGAGTGGCGCTTTCGTGGCGCCGTTCTCGACGTCCAGAGACTCTCATCATTTCCTTACCGAGACCGTTGATACTTGCCTCCCATCCCGCTCTAAGGTCATCCAAATGAAATCCCATTCCCCCCTCACCAACCGTCGCTCCCGCTGGGTAAAGACCGGGGCCATCGCCCTGTGTTTCGCCGTCATCCCCGCCCTGGCGCTCACCGCCTGTGGCGATTCGGAAAGCGATTCGTCCACTTCGTCGACCATGTCGACCGTTGTGAAGACCAGCTCCCTCGGCAAGGTCAAGGTCTCCGGACCGCTCGACGAAAAGCCGACAATCGATTTCAAGCCAGCCTTCGCCGGCGAGAAGGACGAGTTCAGGATCATCGAGGCCGGCACCGGTCCGGAGGTGGCCTCAGGTGACCGCGTCACGGTCAACTACGTCGCCGTGGGTGGCTCCGATGGTGCAGAACTCGACACCACCTGGGGCGCAGCGCCTCAGAAGATCACGGTTGGAACAAGCGCCGTGCTGCCGATCATTGACGAAGCCATCATCGGGCAACCGGTCGGAACTCGCGTCCTTGTCTCGACCGATTCGACCGAGGCCAACGGCCAATGGCTCCTCTTCGTGTTCGACATCGTCGACGCCAAGAAGCTTCCGGCCAGCGCCGAGGGTGAAGCCGTCGCGCCCCTGCCGAACATGCCCGCCGTGACCATTGAGAATGGCGTCCCCACGATCGCCAAGCCCACCGGTGACGCCTCCACGACATTGGTCGTCTCGGTACTCATCAAGGGCACCGGCCCCGTCGTGGCCGCCGGCCAAACCGTTTCCATGCAGTACACCGGCATCGTGTGGGCAACTGGCACCGTGTTCGACTCGTCTTGGACCTCAGGTGCCGTCGACTTCCCCATCGGTAGCGGTCAGGTAATCGCCGGCTTCGATGAGGGAATCGTTGGCCAAACTGTCGGCTCGCGAGTCCTCGTCGCCATTCCGCCGGACAAGGGCTACGGGGCTGAGGGCAACGCGCAGGCCGGCATCGCCGGAACTGACACCCTCGTATTCGTCGTCGACATCCTCGACGCCTACTGAACCGACATCGGTTTCAACGCCGGCCTGACGGCCCCGGTTAGAGACCCGGGTAACCGCTCATCAGGCTTGGCATCAACGGTGATCCTGCACCCCCGGCCGGTTTGGTCGGGGGTGCCGTGATTTCAGCGGCGTGCGCGGCA
Source organism: Bifidobacterium breve (assembly GCA_945878725.1). Taxonomy (GTDB): domain Bacteria; phylum Actinomycetota; class Acidimicrobiia; order Acidimicrobiales; family Acidimicrobilacustridaceae; genus Acidimicrobilacustris; species Acidimicrobilacustris thunensis. Next base: position 59,942 of record CAMCTY010000002.1, read on the forward strand.
ACTGACTCCGGTGTCATTTCTCTGTCCGTGAATCCGTCGTTCACCGCGAAATCGACGCGGGCCACGTGGCCGGCTCCAACCGCAAAGCACTCGCCTGTCACTTCGCACGACGGGTGAGCGAGCCACGCCACGACCGGCGCGACCTTGCGGGGATGAAGCCATTCGGCGAGTTCATCGCTCCACGGAATTGGACCGAACCCGGTGCCCAGACGCGTCTTGGCGTAAGGAGCAATGACGTTGACGGCGATGCCGCAGGCTTCACCCTCACCGGCCATGGCAATCGTGAGACCAATCACACCGGCTTTCGCCATTGAGTACACGGTGCTGTTCGGGAACCCGCCGTAGCCCGCACCAGAGGAAACGTTGATGATGCGACCGCCGCCCTTCGCCTCCATGACGCGCCACGCGGGACGACTCACATTGAGCGTGCCGAGCAGTTGTGTGGACACCACGGTCGCCACGTGCTCGTCGGGGAAATTCGCGAACGGCTGCATGCGAACCTGGCCGGCATTGTTGATCACGATGTCGACTGTTCCAAACGCATCGACTGCGGTTGCGATGATTGCGGCACCACCCTCGGCCGTCGCAACGCTGTCGTAGTTGGCCACGGCTTCGCCACCGGCGGCGATGATCTCGGCAACGACCTCGTCAGCGGGATTGGCCACGGGGGCCAAAGCGGTGTCGTCGGTATCGCTGATTCCGACGCCGTAATCGTTGACCACGACCTTGGCTCCTCGAGCCGCAAGGAGGAGCGCATACTCGCGGCCGAGTCCCCTTCCTGCTCCCGTGATGACCACAACTGACCCGTCGAATCGGAGTTCTTCCATGGGGAGAGTCTGGCGCAAAGCGGGGGGCTCCCCCTCGTCTACACTCGTCCTTTCGCCCGGCCTCGGCCGGTCACGGGGCTGTAGCTCAGTTGGCTAGAGCACCTGCTTTGCAAGCAGGGGGTCGTGGGTTCGATTCCCATCAGCTCCACCATCTACCCGGAAAGGCCCCGCCACTCGGCGGGGCCTTTCCTATGAATCCGTGCGCACTCTCCCTCTCGACTACGTGCCTAATTCGTTTTAATGACTAACAAGCAATTACGGTGAGAAATCCACACGAAACGGCGCCCGTAAAAATTCGCATGAGGAGACCGAGCCAATGATTCGCAGAACATCCACCATCGCCCTTTTGACTTCCATCGCGATTGCAGTTGCTTCGTTCTTGGCCGTTGGCTCTTCCACGCCGGCAACGGCAACATCCGCGAGCGCGATTTACTGGGCGAACTACAACAACGACACGATTGGTACGGCAGGCATTGATGGCTCATCGCCGAACCAAACACTCATCACTTTCGGAGTTCAATCGTCGCGGGCTATGGCCGTTGATGCGAATCACCTCTACTGGGTAAACGTGAATGGATCAATCGGCCGCGCAGACCTCGACGGCACGAACGTGAATTCGACGTTCATCTCCACTGGTGGAACCTTCGTTTCAGGCGTTGCTGTCGATGCGAACTACGTCTACTGGGCCGATAGTGGAACAATCGGGCGTGCCGATCTTGACGGAACAAACTCAGTTACGAACTTCACACAGGACGTAGGTGCATACGGCATCGCGGTGAATGCGACTCACCTTTACTGGACTAACGCAGACAACGGCACCGTCGGGCGAGCCAACCTTGATGGAACGAACGCAGTGCAGAACTTAGTGAGTGGAGGCAACAGTCTCTATGGAATTGCTCTTTCAGCTACCCACATCTACTGGGCCAACTACAGCGGCGGAACTATTGGGCGCGCAAACCTTGACGGCACCGGCGACGACCAGAGCTTCATCACCGGCATAAGCATGCCTGCTGGCGTTGCGACTGACGCATCCCATGTGTATTGGGCGAGCGACGGATCAGGGTCCATTGGCGTCGCTGATCTTGATGGCAGCATCGACAATCTTGCTCTCGTAACGGGAGCGCTCGGCCCCGCCGGCATCGCGGTGTACACCTCTGCGTCGCCTTCGACAACCACAACGACAACATCGGTATCAACATCAACAACTGTTGTCTCAACGAGTAGCACAACGACAGCGAGTGGCGACCCCATCGCTCCAACGTTCGCCGGCTAAGCACCTGCTTTGCACGCAGGGAGCGTGGGTTCGATTCCCATCAGCGACGACGCCAAAAGCCATCGGTTGCGAAACTCATCAAGTAACGCTCGCACCATGGATCCCGCTCAAAATCTTCGCTGCCCTCAAAAAAGTCGACGAGAGCTTCCCATGGCCCGGGGCCCCAGTTCGGAAGCACCGGATGTCCGTTGATGTTCGAATCCTCGACGATTACGTAACTTCCGGAAGTCACCATCGGGGCAAACGCTTCCAGTTCCCCCCGGACGTGAGACGCCGTGTGATCGGAATCGAGAAACACCATGACGACGTCGTCTGGAGTGATCTGATCGCGCACCGCGCTGATGATCTCCTCGCTCGTCGACGAGCCCAGCAGATACTCAATGCGTGGATGCACTGGGGGATTTCCGTGACGTTCGACATCCAGGGAGATCACCCGACCCGTACCGATGAGATCGAAGAGCGACGCGAAGTACAGCGCTGATCCTCCCCGATTGGTGCCGCATTCGATGAACACTGTCGGACGGACTTTCCAGATCAGTTCTTGGTAGACCCACAGATCAAGCGGCAGCTTGAGCAACTGATGGCCCAACCAATGTGTGTCCTCCCATGTGCTGCTGCGATGGTCGTACCACATGCGATGAAATGCATCCGCCAATGCCCGTTGATCATCGCCGCTCCATTGAATCGGTGATCGGTCCTCTGGTACCGCCGGAACAGACTCCGCGAGGAGAGTGGCTGGCGTCGTGTCGATGAGCTTGCCAGTCCGACGAGTAAAAACGGATCGATCCGATCTCACAACATTGGCGAGCGCAGACTCAAGTTCGACAATCCGCTTTCGCAAAATTTCGACTTCTGATGGCGGTGTAATTAGCGGCATAGCCGGACAGTACCCGCCGGGCAGATTGAGGCCGAGGATCGACTGCTGTCAACGCTTGAACTAAATCGTGACCGAGGTGCGGTGAACCGGTCAGTTCACCGCACCTCTACAAGTCACGGGTAAAGAATGACGCCGCGGATGTTCTTTCCGTCGCGCATGTCCTGGTAGCCCTCGTTGATCTGATCGAGGGTGTACGTCTTGGTCACCATGGTGTCGAGATCAAGCTGACCCTTGCGATACAACTCCGCGAGTCGCGGGATGTCGGAACGCGGGTTGGCTGATCCGAACAACGAACCGACAACCTGCTTCTCCGAAAGCGTGAGATCAATCATCGGGATGTTGTTGCTGGTCTCGGTCCAGGGATGAATGTTGGTGACAACGATGCGGCCACGCTTGGCAGTGATCGCCATGATCTGCGCCATCATGTTTCCGTCGCCAACGCCCATCGTGAGGATGACCTTGTTGCACATGCGGCCCCAAGTCTCCTGCTGGATCAGTTCAAACGCTTCCTCGACGTTGTTTGCCGTATGGGTTGCACCGAACTTCTGAGCCGTCTCCCGCTTGAACTCGACGGGGTCAATGGCGAAGATGCGCTCTGCGCCGGCAAGACGGGCGCCCTGCACGGCCGCCGAACCAAGTCCACCGACACCGATGACGGCAACGTTGTCGCCGGGCTTCACCTCGGCCGCGTACACAGCTGATCCCCAACCCGTCGTTGCACCGCAACCGAGAAGGCAGAGTTTGTCGAGCGGAAGATCCTCAAGAACCTTGACTGCCGACCACTCGTGGACAACGCAGTGATAAGCGAACGTTCCGAGACCGGCCATAACGAGTGCATCCTCGCCACGAGCACGGATACGTGAGGAACCGTCGAGCATGCGGCCACTCATGATGAGATGACCGTTGTCGCACAGGTTGGAATGACCCTCGGAACACGACGGGCACTGCCCACAGGCCGCCACGAACGAGTAAACGACGTGGTCGCCGACCTTGAAGTTGCGCACATCGGGACCTACCGCTTCGACGATGCCGGCACCTTCGTGGCCGGCGATCCACGGGTAGCCGCCATGCGGCATGTCACCCGTGATGAAGTGCTCGTCGGAATGGCACATGCCAGAGGCGACGTTACGAACGAGAAGTTCGCTGCCCTGCGGCTCGTCGATCTCGACATCTTCGACTGACCAGTCGGTGTCCTCTGGACCCCACAACATTGCTGCTCTGCTCTTGATCACTTTTCTCCTCGATCTAGTGGGCGCAATTACGACTACTGAAACAGATTGCTTCGTAAGACTCAGTGCGGCTGCCGCTGAACCAGCTTCTTGCAGTTCGCGTACATGATGAGCTCCTGCTCGTCGGCAGTGAAGCCGGCCTCGGTGAGATCGTTCGTGAACGACATCGGATCAGAGAGACCTTCGGTGTGCGGCCAATCGGATCCGAGAAGCAGGTGATCAGCGCTGATGATGGTGCGGAGCTTGTCGAGATCGTTCTCGTAGAACGGAGAGACCCACACGTTCGCTTTGAACTGCTCAACCGGATTGTTCTTGAACGCGGCGGGAGTCTGGCTGTAGATCTTGCCGAGACGCTTGAGCAGCGGTGCCACCCAGTCGGCGCCAGTCTCGATGCATGCAAAGCGCAGATGCGGGAACCGGTCGAAGAGACCATGGAGGATGAGCGCCGCAAACGTATCGGCGACGGCATCGTGCGACAGCGCTGAACGAAGCGGTTCGAAGCGATGCGCTTCCATGTCCGCGCTCTCGCCCCACATCGTGATGAGGTTGTAATACGCGTTCGCTCCACCGTGAAAGGCGACAGCGACGCCGCTTTCCTGCACGCGTGCCCAGAACGGGTCGAAGCGGGGATCGGCCGGCGACTTGAAGCCTTCGACCGTGCTGACGGGACCCGTTCCAAGGAGGATCACGCGCGCATCGCGCTCGAGGACCCACTCAAGTTCGGCGAGGGCGTTGTCGAGATCAGAAAGAGTGATGTACGGCGTTGCGAAGATGCGCTCTTCGTAGGCGAAGCCCCAGTCCTCGTGCATCCAGCGATTGAAAGCACGGAACGCAGCACGGGCGGCGGGAAGATCGTTGCTCAGTGCCTGTTCCATGCCCACTGCAAGAGTTGGGAAGAAAAGTGCGCCTTCGGTGTCGAGGCTGTCCATCGTCTTGAGACGAATTTCGCGATCGCGGTAGGCCGGATCGCACGGGAGGAGTTCGCCGAAGAGGTCCTTAACGCTGTCGCCCTTGGGATTGTTGCCGCGGAAGTACTCCTCGAGGCTGCCGGGGGCGGAGAGCATGTCGAACGTCGGATTCGGGATGAAGCGATTGATCTTTCCGCCGACAAGCAGCATCTGGCGGCCGTTGACGTCGGCCCACTGCATGCAGCGCTTCTTGAATTCCGGTTCGATGTACCGCGTGAACGCGTCGATCGCCTCGTAATAGTGATTGTCGGCGTCGAAAAGTTTCGTGATTTCGGTCATGTCTTCCCCCTGATTCCCCCCGGCAAGCCCGGGAGGGCTGCCAGATCCTTGGCGGGTTCGATCGAACCCGGATACGCGGGACGAGCCGCACGCATTGCCCTACCGTAGCGAACGCAGCTCGCCCGAACGACTCCGGCACCACCTCCCGGACAGAAGGATCGCCTCGAACCATGACCTCCCAAACCGCTTCGCCATCACCGGCCTACTTCGACGATCCGAGCGGCTTCACCCCGTCGTGGCTAGCCGCTGCCCTCGCCACCTGCGGGATCGATGTCGAGATCGACGCTGTCGCAGCCGTTCGGGTGGGAACCGGTCAAATCGGGGCGAGTTATCGCCTCACCATCGACTACGCCGACTCGGCTGCAGCAAGCGCCGCCGGTGCACCCGAGTCGCTTGTGGCCAAAATGGCCGGGGGTGATCCCGAGAGCCGAACACTCGTCGCCGACGGATTCCGCAACGAGTTCGGCTTCTATACCGAAATCGCTTCGACGGTGGCAGTCAACACGCCGCGCTGTTGGTACGCCGCCATCGCCGACGACAACATCGAATTCGTACTGCTCATGGACGATCTCGCACCTGCCGAGCCTGGTGTGCAGGTCAACGGATGCTCACGCCCTGAATGCGAACTCGCAGTCGTAAACCTCGCCGGGCTGCACGGTCCGCGCTGGAACGATCCGGCACTCCTCACCATTGACTGGATGCGCCGGGCCGATCGCGACAGTGCTGAGTTCTTCTCACAGGTGCTCGCCGGTGCAATTCCTACGTTCGTCGAACGTTTCGGCGAGCGGATGGCCCCGGGCGATGCCGATCTCATCGCCACCATCCCGTCGCGTATCGCCGATTGGCAACTCACCCGGCCGGAGCGATTCAGCGTCACGCACGGTGACTATCGCCCCGACAACCTGATGTTCATGCCCGATGGATCGTCGGTCTCGACTGTTGACTGGCAAACCCTCGGCATCGGTTTACCGGGACGCGACATCGGTTACTTCCTGGCCACAAGCGTCGAGCCTGAAATCCGTCGAACCAGCGAACGCGAACTTGTGGCGCGCTATCACGAAGCGCTCCTTTCGCACGGCGTCGTCGGCCATTCGTTCGACGAGTGCTTCGAGGATTACCGATTGGGCGTGGTCCAAGGTCCGCTCATCACGATCCTCGGTGCCGTCTATGCGACGGCCGAGCCGACTCCAGCCTCCGATGCCATGTTCCTCGCCATGATCACCCGCAGTTGCACCGCCATCCGCGATCTCGACCCGTTTTCTCTGCTCTGACGCCAAAACACTGACCCCAAAAACGCTCGCTGGCTCGTTTCTGGTTGCCGAAGCAAACAGAAACGAGCCAGCGGAAGTTCGTGATCTTCAAGCGTAGGCCCGAGGTTGAAGTGTGACTTAGGCCTGCAGGAAGTTGATGCCAGTCGGGGCCACGTTGAAGACCTCCGAGGCCATACGGGCCCCGAGCTTGGTGGCATCCCACTTCTTGTCACCGCTCTTGATGGTGACGCGCTCGCGCCAACCCTGCATCCAGATGATCTGGTCGTAGAGGGCACGGATGATTTGGCCATTGACGTAACCGGCCTGATCGCTGGCAAGCCACGCGACGAGCGGCGACGAGTTGCCCGGATCCATCGGGTGGAAATCGTCATCAGCGATTGCGTCGGGCTCAAAGGCCTCGCCAGCACCCGGCATTGTTGCCGTGATGCGGGTGAGTCCGGCCGGGCCGATGCAATTGACGGTCACACCAGAAGCAGCGAGTTCCTGCGCCAGCGTGAGGGTGAGGCCGGCGATTGCCGCCTTTGCCGTTGCGTAGTTGGTCTGGCCGAAGTTGCCACCAAGACCAGCGCCCGACGTCGTGTTGATGATTCGTCCGGCAACCTTTTCTCCGGCCTTTGCCTGCGCACGGAAGTGAACGGCGGCGAAATGCGACATCGACCAGGTTCCGCGCACGTGCACGTTCATGACCGCATCGAAATCGGCAACTGGCATGTTCCAGATCGCGGCATCGCGGACGATGCCCGCATTGTTCACCACGATGTCGAGACGGCCGTAGGTGTCGATCGCCTGCTGCACGAGTTCGCCGCACTGCTCGTGATCGGTGACGTTCGCGTAGTTCGGGGAAGCTTCGCCGCCACGAGCGGCGATGAGCGCAACAGTTTCATCTGCGGCGCGGCCTTCGCCTTCGCCGTTGACACTGCCACCGAGATCGTTGACAACGATCTTGGCGCCGTGCTTGGCCAGTTCCATGGCATGACCACGGCCGATGCCATGTCCTGAACCGGTAACGATGGCAACTTTGCCGTCAAGCATGCCCATGAGCGGAATTCCTTTTCGTCGATCTGATCGCCATCCGGTCGGATGGCGAAACGCGCCGCACAACATCGGGCACAGGTCCCGAGCGGCAACTTCGTACTATGTACTAGCAGCACACGGGCATCGAGCCCGAATGGCCGGATCGGCCAGCGATCTTCCGGGGAGCCATCACATGAACGACAGGGTCTATACCCACGAGTTCATCGACATCATCGGGCCGAACCGGGCCAATTACATGCACCACATGACCGCCAACTGGAGCCCGATGGCGCAGGAGGACCGAAACCAGAAGTGTTTCGGCGTCTGGGGCACCGTTGGCACCACCGGACACTGGCCGCAGGTCGTGAACATGTGGGAAGAGGCCGGCTTCGACGGTCTCGCCGAAGCCCTCGGCCACGAACTGGGCCGCCCCACCCTCCAGGATCCCAAACTCGAGCGATGGTGGCTCGAGGCCTCCAATTTTCGCAGCGGCGGTTTCGACCGGGTCCTCATCCCTGCACCATGGACTCGGACGATCACCGAATTGTGCGCCGACGGCGTCAGCGGCGTCGCCTACGCCCACGAAACCATTCAGCTCGATCACGGTGGCGCCGACGATTTTCTGTCACGGGTGCGAGACGAGGGCATCGCGGCCCACGAACCCTTCGGCTGGGACCTAGTCGGGGCGCTCAAATCGTCGATGCACAACGATTCCGAGTGCATCGTCATCTGGGCGATTCCGGCTTGGGAGCAGTGGGCTGAATTCGAAAAGGCGGTCTATGCCGATCCCGCCCTCAGGGCGTGGCGCGATCTCCAGTGGAACGCAAAAGGCTTCGAGCGATTCCTTATGTGCGATGCTCCGCTTTCGCCCATGAAGATCGGCCGCCAACCCGCCCGCACCGACAGCGACAAGGAGTGGACGGACTTCTAGTCCGTCCACCGACAGGAGAAACCATGCACCTCCGAGATTCCGACGCAGACGCGGCGTTTCGCGCTGATCTACACACATGGCTCGACGCCATCGTGCCCACCCTTCCCCCTGAACCCGATCCGAGGGACTGGCCGGCGCGCCGCATCCGCGATGCTCAGTGGCAACGTCTGCTGTTCGATGCCGGGTATGCGGGCATCAACTGGCCCGCCGCCTACGGAGGACGGGGCGCAACTCCGACCGAGCACTTGATCTTTCTCGAAGAAGCTGCAGCGGCACACGCCCCCGACGTCGGGGTCTTCTTCGTTGCACAGATGCACGCCGGGCTCACACTGATTGCTGAAGGAACACCAGAGCAGCAGGCCCATCATCTTCCCGGCATTCTCAATGGCGATCATGTTTGGTGTCAGGGATTCTCTGAACCTGAGGCTGGCAGCGACCTCGCCAGTCTCCGCACTCGAGCAATGCGCGACGGCGACGATTACGTCATCACCGGGCAGAAGATCTGGACTTCGCACGCGATCGTCGCCGACTACTGCGAGATGCTCGTCCGCACCGATCCCGATTCGCCAAAGCACAAGGGCATCACGTGGCTCATCGTCCCGATGGACTCGCCCGGCATCGAAGTGCGACCGCTCGTAACAGCGCAGGGATCAGCCGAATTCGCCGAGTTGTTCCTTGACGAGGTTCGCGTTCCCGTCTCAAACCGGGTCGGTGACGAGAACGACGGATGGCGTGTCGCCAACGTGACTCTCGGCTTCGAGCGCGGCACTGGATTCGTCAGCGAAATGCTCGACACCACGAACGTCATGAACGAACTCGTCGGCATCGCGCAGCGCACCCCACGCGGCAACGGAACGGCATGGGATGACATCGGTATTCGCCGCGACATCGGTTACGTCGCCGCGGAACTCGATGCCCTCTGGGCCTTTACGAAGCGAAACGTTTCGCAAGGAGCGAAGAGCGGTATCGCTATGGGTAACGGTTCGGCATTCAAAGTCGCCTATGGAAGTGTCGTGCACCGTCTCGGCGACATCGCACTGCGGGTTCTCGATCGCTCGTCGTTGTCATTCGACGACGTCAATGGCGAGCCCACTGCCGCCCAGTTGCACGGCAAGTTGAAAGGCTTCGCCGTTTCTCTTGGCGGCGGAACGTCACAGATCCAGCAGAACATCATCGCCGAGCGCGTCCTCGGCCTTCCCCGGGAGCGTTGACCAGTGGACCTTGATCCGAACGACGACCAGCGTGCACTTCAGGAAATGATCTCCCGTTTCGCTGCTGACCGATTTCCCTCCGACGTGACCCGAACCTTCGGCGATGTCGGAGGCTTCGATCGCAGTGCGTGGAGAGAACTTGCCGAGCTCGGCACGTTCGGAATCGCGCTTCCCGAATCAGCCGGCGGCGTCGGACTCGGCACGATCGAATCAGTCCTGGTTCACGAATCGCTCGGTGCCGGCCTTGTACCGGGACCACTGCTTGCGGCCACACTTTCGGCCGGACTCGTTCCGGGCGTGCTCGAGGGCGACGTGATTCCGGCAATCGTCACCCGCCCGATCCATCAGGTTGCACTCGTCGAACACTTCCAGAATTCCGACGTGCTACTCGTCATCGACGACATGGGAATCGAGCGCGTGGAGATCGCTGCGATCGACGGACAGATCGTTGAACATCCGACCGATCCGACGACTCCGGTAACCGTCATCCGCGAACTCCCGCGTGGAGAACAGATCGGCGATGCCCATCTCGCCCTCGCTTGGCGCAGGCTCGGCTCCGTACTCGCTTCCGCCCAACTGGTGGGCAATTCCGAAGCCAGCACGTCGCTTGCGGTCGGCTACGCCAAAGAACGCGAGCAGTTCGGCCGCGCCATCGGTTCGTTCCAAGCGATCAAGCACATGCTCGCCGAATCATTCACCCGCACCGAGGTAGCCCGGTCAAGCGTCTGGGCCGCTGGCGTCACGATCGACGAACCCGAGGTTGCCGATGTCGATCGTGCCATTGCCGGAGCACGCCTCATGGCCGCTCGCGCTGCCACCGAGAACGCCAAGACCGGCGTACAGGTTCACGGCGGCATGGGCTTCACGTGGGAAGTCGACGCCCATCTCTACCTGAAGCGGGCATGGATTCTCGAGACACTTTTCGGAAATCTCGACGAGGATGCCGATCTCATTGCACTGCACGTCGCCGCCTCACGCTGAGCGGACAACTCGAAACGAATCTTCGCGGCGTTCGGAACGCTCAGACGCCTGCCGACTCTTCAGTGTCAGCATCGGCGTCAGCATCGATAAGTTCCGTCAAGCGAGCGAGTGATTCGGCAAGAACACGGCGATCAGAACCTGAGACTCCCAGCGAGTCCTCCCAGCTATGAAGATCAGCGTTGACCTTCTTCGCCAGAGCGAGACCCGCAACCGTTGCCTCGACAACGATCCGACGGCGATCGCTTGGATCGGGCAGTCGACGAACGAGGCCGGCGGTTTCGAGTCGGTCAAGCGTCAGCGACATGCCGCCGGTGGTTCGTCCCAGCACGTCGCAGATCGCCGTCGGCGCGCTTCGATGCTGCGTTGATCGTCGGATCACACCGAGCACGAGGTAATCAGCAATGCTGATTCCCGAGGCGCCGGTGATCTCGGCAAGGACGCGGTCAACCGCGACGTTGAGACGAACCACATGACCAAGAAGCCCGTCCGCTCCCGGGACAAGTTCCTGATCCATCAGGGTTTGATTCCCCAACGGCCGAGCCCGTAGGCCTTGATCGCGTTTCCGCGCAGTACGGCATGACATTCAGCGGCATCCATGCCCGCGGCCACGAAGAGTTCGTGTGCGATCTTGCGCGAGTGGGGGAATGTGCCGTCGGAGTGCGGGTAGTCCGTCTCGAACAGGATGTGCTCGAGTCCAACGTCGTTGCGACTCTTGAGGCCGTGGAGATCATCGAACACGCAGCCATACACGCGCCCTTTGATCTGATCGCTTGGTCGGATCGTGACGTTCGGAATGTCGCCGCGTCCGTCCTGCCACACCGCGTCCATCCGCTCGAGCTGAAATGGCATCCAGCCGACCTGACTCTCGGCGAATGCGATCATGATTTCGGGGAACCGCTGAAGTGTTCCGGAGTAGACCCAGTCACACAGCGATCCCTGGGCGTTCTGCGCGTACAACGACATCGATGTGGCCAAGGGTGCATCCGCTGACGTCGCCGGCATGCTTGACGATGATCCGATGTGCATCGATACCGACGTTTCCGTTTCCTGACAGGCCTGCCACAGCACATCCCACTCGCCGGTGTACATCGACGGAACACCCAGCTTCGATGGATTCTCGCTGAACGCAATCGCGTGACTGCCCTTTGCGGCGCAGCGACGAACTTCCTCTGCGGCGAGAGCGGGATCCCAGAGCGGAACAAGTGTCAACGGAATGAGTCGGCCGTATCCAGCGCCCGCCGACCAGTCATCGATCATCCAATCGTTGTAAATACGAAGACATGTGAGCGCGAGATCCTTGTCGGCCCGCTCGAGAAATCCCTGACCGGCAAACCGCGGGAAAATGTTCGGGTAGTTGATTGCCGCTTCGACATGGTTCATCGTCATGTCCTCAAGGCGAGCGGTTTGATCCCACGTGCCCGGCCGGAAGTCTTCGTAGGTGGCGGCGACATTGCGCTGTTCGTCGCGGGGCACGCCGGCGGGTGCGTGCAGGAAACCTGTTGGCGTGACGAGATCGTCGAACAACCAGACGTCGCACCATTCACCGTCGTCGGCGTTGCGCTCGAATCCGTAGTGCCCGCCCTGGAAGGAGAGCTTCACCTTCTCGCGAACTGTGCGAGGACCTCGTTCACGCAGCGACGGCGGAAGTTGCTGCTGCCACAGATCCTTCGGCTCCATGACGTGGTCATCAACGGAGATCATCAGCGGAAGATCGTGCTCGGCGGGCGTGACTGATTCGGACATGGTGGAACCTCCTGAAGGGACTCCACTATTTAGCTATGTCGAAAGCTACTTTGTCAAGCGCTAGTCGGAATTAGGCAGTCTGCAGGCCGCGACAAGCCCCAGTCGGGCGGAGATCCGCTGGCGATTGCGGGCCACAAGCCGGTAGACGATGCCCGCTATGCCGTGAATCACCGGCAGCGCAATCAGTCCGCCGACGACTCGTCCGAGCAGACCGGTCCGGCTCAGCGCCATGGAGACGCCGTCCACCGCAAACCACGGACCACCATCGCCGGTCACGATCAGGGCCTCTTCGGCAAGTCGTTCGAGGACCGGATCGTCGAGATATCGGTTCGGCTCGTAGGTCACGGTCTCATTCGTGAACCGGCGGAGGAATCTGACCGATGCGCTGCACACGCCGCAGTCATCGTCGAAGTGGATGACAATCGGCGAACGCGGCGCTTTCGGCTTCGCCACAAGTCGCGGCATTCCGACGAGAACCGAAACCATCGCGGCGTGATGCACGATCGGTTCGCCAGTGACCGGTAACCCCGCCGAATCGGCGAGTCCGGTACGCACGTTGATGAGTTCCGCCTTCGTGAGTGGCCATGGCTCATGAATCAGGGGAGCAGTAAGAAGCACCCCACCGACTGTCGTGGCGTAGAGCCTCCAGCGCGCCGTGAGAAAAACCGCCAGCGGGTCCTGAGAAAAATCCACCCGTTCGTCAGTCAGTCGAACGGTGAGAGCACCGTCAGATTTGTCAGGCCAGGTCCGGCTAACTGACCATCCGATCGTGGTGGCCGTGCGTTGCACATCGACCGAGCCGCGATCGTACGGAAGGGCAAAACCAAGTCGCGCAACAAGAACCGGCAACCAGTTCGGGACATCAAGCGAGCAGAACCACACGCCCGGCCCGGACGGACCCGTGACGTACGTGCGGACGTTGAACTCGGGAAAGTGCGACGTCGTCGGGATCGGAGGCAGACCGGTGACGCGCAATCCGTCCATGTCGAAACCAACCAGCGACACCCATGCACGACCGTCGAAAAGATCTGGTTCGAGTCCTACCGGAAGTACGGCCCGCACAAGACCGGGATCAACAGGCCAATGAGCAAAGGTCGCGTCGACCCAACGCTGGCGCATCACCGGACGTTTGATCTCATGGGGGCAGAACTCGCCGCCGTTGTTCGAACCGGCATTTATCGGATTCGACATACCCCGACCGTATCGGCGTCGGGCCCAATCCCCCCGATTGGCACGACTGATCGTGAAGAGATCATGTCGTTTCCACTCTGGCCGCGGTTCTGAGCCAACCGCCCGCTTCGTCGACGATCGTGTAGAACGCAGGCATGGAATACCGCGATCATCTCCGCCGAGAAGGCGTCGCCCTGCTCATCGGTGCACAGAGCGCCGGCATCGACGCTCCCATCGATGCCTGCCCCGGCTGGGACATTGGTCGGCTCACCAGCCACACGGCCCGTGTGCTCCAGCGAACGACCGTCCTTGTAGCCGAGGGGCTGAGTGCGCCGCCCGACAACGATCGTTTCGAGCGCCTTGCCCGCGATGAGGCCATCTTCGATCAATACAGCGAGATCCTTGACGAACTTCTTGAGGTGCTCTTCGCCGCCGACCCAGATGCGCCGAGTTGGAACTTCACGGGCACCAACCTCACCAATGCGTTCTGGCTGCGGCGCATAACTCACGAGGTCGCCATCCACCGATGGGACGCCGAGGTTGCCGGCGGACACGCTGGCCAGTTTCCCGCCGACCTCGCCGTCGACGGCATCGATGAACTCCTCACCGTACTCATTCCGATGTCGGCAGCACTCAAGGAGTCGACGCTTGACGCGAGCTTCCATCTCCATTGCACCGATACCGAGGGCGAGTGGCTCACGGTTTTCACGGGCGGCACCCCATCGACGACACGCGAACACGCCAAAGGTGATCTTGCGGTGCGCGGACCCGCATCATCGCTCTACTTGTGGGCATGGAACCGACGCGGCGCCACCGAGGGTGACCTCGAAGCTCTTGGCAACACCGAGCTGCTCGAAAGCTGGGCGGGCATCGTCCCCTGAGGCGACACCGGACTCAGCGGCTACTTGGCTCAGCGGATGAAGGACCACCAGATGCTGAAGCAAATGCCGATCACGCTGACGGCCAATCCTCCGAACACAATTAGAAACGGAACGTTTCCATCGGCATCACTCGGAAGACGTTTGCGAACCTGAACGAGCAGTCGGTGAGCGAAAGGAACCTCGGGGGCCAGAATCGCGAGTCCGGCAGCCAGCGTGAGTAGTCCTGGACCAGGCAGAGGCAACATCAGCAAACCAGCGATGACGATCACGAAGCCGACCAGTATCCGCCCGAGGCGGATAAGGACATGCCGTTTCGCCTCGTCGACGGTCTCCTCACGGGAACCGGTTTCTATCTCGGCCTCGACCGCCGCTTGCTCGAGTCGATCGATGAACCCCTCGTCAGGGGCGGGGGCATCACCGTCGGTCGTGCCGTTCACTGAGCGATCCCTGTCGCCTGCTTTCGTCGGGCAACAAACTTCCAGCATTCAGCGGCAACCAAAAGCGCGAGGGGCACAAGCAGGCACTGACCCCATTGGACGAGAGTGAGATCGGTGGTTCCAAACAACGACTCGAACGGAGTCCATGTCGTTGCAGCAACCTGAAGAAGGGTGACCCCGGCGACCACCACAATGAGCATCTTGTTCGTGAAGGTGTACATGCTGAATAGCGACTGCGTTTCGGATCGAGCGTTGAAGACATTGACCAACTGTGCGAGCACGAATGCGGTGAACGCCATCGTCGATGCGAGCACCTCGGAATGTCCGACGCTGTGCGCCCAGGCGAAAAGCACAAGCGTTGCCCCACCCATCACGATGCCCTGGAACAGCACCTGGCTAAGGCGCGATTTTGTGAGGATCTCGGCATCGCTGCTGATCGGAGGCCGAGTCATGATGTCGCTCGCCGGCGCGTCGACCCCAAGAGTGATGGCTGGCGGACCATCGGCGATCAGGTTGACCCACAGAACCTGCAGCGGAGAGAACGGCACTGGCTGGTTGAACAATGACGCTCCGAGAATCGTGCTGATAGCACCCATGCTCGTCGCCAACTGGAAGCGGACGAACTTGAGGATGTTGTCGTAGATCGTCCGACCGCGTTCGACGGCGCCAACGATCGTCGCGAAGTTGTCGTCGGTGAGCACCATGTCACCGGCTTCTTTCGTGACCTCGGTGCCCGTGATGCCCATCGCCACACCGATGTCCGCACGGCGGAGCGCAGCAGCATCGTTCACGCCGTCACCAGTCATGGCGACAACATGCTTGTTGCTCTGCAACGCCTCGACGACCCGGACCTTGTGCTCGGGCGACACCCGAGCACAGACACCGATCGAGTCAATCTGCGCCGCAAGTTCCTCGTCGGACATCTGATCGAGATCGTCGCCGGTAACGACCCGGCCATCGATCCCAAGTTCCGAGGCGATAGCGCCGGCGGTGACTGCGTGATCGCCAGTGATCATTTTCACGCTCACACCAGCAATACGACACAACCGAATCGCGTCGCGGGCTTCGGATCTCGGTGGATCCACGATCCCGACCAGCGCATCGAGACGCAGTTCATGAATCCAGTTTTCGGGATCCGTGATCGAACCGTCGTGATTCAGGATTTCGTCGGCAGCGATGCGTCGAGTCGCCAAGGCCAGTACGCGCATCCCCTTCGAAGCCAGCTGGTCGTTGTCGGCCTGACGAGCAATGCGGCCCGCTTCGTCGATGGTCTGTTCATTGCCATCGCTGTCAACAAACGTTGTCACCCGAGCGAGCAACACATCGGGCGCGCCCTTCACACAGACGAGAACATCGCTGGTCGGATCGGCAGGATCGACCCGATGGAATGTCGACATGAACTTCGTCGTCGAATCGAACGGCACTTCGGCCAGACGGATCTGTTTCACGCGTATCGCCGCAACGTCGATGCCCGACTTGGATGCAGCAACGACGAGAGCCGCTTCGGTCGGATCGCCCACGATCGACGCAACTCCGTCATCGTCGACTCTGACTACCGCATCGGAGCACAACGCCGCCGCCAGCAGCGCCGAGATGCCTCGGCCGCTATCGACAACGGAACTGTTCGCATCGGTGATCTCGCCGACCGGCGAGTACCCCTCACCCGAAAGGCTCCATGCTGCACCGCCCTGCATAACTTCGCGAGCGGTCATCTGATTCAGCGTGAGGGTTCCGGTCTTGTCTGAACAGATGACGGTGGTCGATCCGAGTGTTTCGACCGAGTGCAGTCGCTTCACGATCGCGTTCTTCTTCGCCATCTGCGAAATGCCGATCGCAAGTGTCACGGTGACAACTGCAGGCAGACCCTCAGGAATGGTAGCGATCGCCAGCGCCACCGCACCGACAGCTGCCTCGGCGAAATCCTGCCCGCGAAGGCCCCACTGCAAGACAAAGACAAGTACCGCAGCACCACCAGCAATGAGAGCCAGGCGCTTGCTCAGACCATCGAGTTGTCGTTGGAGAGGCGTGTTCACCGTCTCCGATTCATTCAGCAGATCGGCGACGTGACCCATTTCGGTCTGCATGCCCGTCGAACTGATCAGGACTTCAGCACGACCACGTACGACCGTGGTGTTCATGAACACCATTCCGTGTCGATCACCAAGCGGTGAGTCGTCCGGCGCAAGGGACTCGGCGTGTTTGTCGACAGGCACGGACTCGCCTGTCAATGATGATTCGTCGATAGAGAGGTTGGCAGCGAGGAAGAGTCGACCGTCGGCCGGAACGCGATCTCCCGCTTCCAGGAGCACAACATCGCCGGGAACAAGATCCTCGGTCACGCATTCGACAACCTCGCCGTCCCTGCGCACTCGCACGCGGGTTACGAGCATGCGTTCAAGGGCCGCAAGTGCATTTGATGCCCGCGCTTCCTGGGCGAACCCCAGAATCGCGTTGATCACGAGGACAACCAAAATCACGATGGCGTCCTTGAGATCGCCCAGCGCTCCGGCGAGAACCGCAGCGCCGAAAAGCACGTAAACGATGCCGGCGCGGAACTGGTCGAGGAAGAGTTTCCATCGGGGACGGGTGGGCGGTGAGGTCAACCGATTCAGCCCATGACGTTCCACCCGTGCCGCAACCGCCTCAGTGGTGAGACCGACAAGAGGATCGACGCCTAACTCGCGGGCAACCGCGTCGGGGCGCATTGTCGACCACGGCACCCGCGCAACCGGCGCAAGGGTGGAGGAAGAGGTTGTTTCAGGGGACATCGAAACTCCGGTCATGTAGTGCCAACGGGTGTTGACAGGGATCACGCAGACGCGCTTGATCCGACCGGAGGTCTCCCCCACCCAAGTGGGTCAGCGGCACCGGTTGGCCTGATTCGCAGATCAGACCGCCGTGATGACGACACCGCTAGTTACGGGGTACTCCCCTCACGCCCACAGTATGGCGCGTAAAACTCCCCGCCACTTGGCGCGTGGAGTTCTTTCCTTCGTTTCGGGCGCTCAGCCGACCAGAATGCGACGGACTGCGTCCTCTGACTCGGCGGTTACGAGGACGATGACTTCGTCTCCCGCGCCGAGGCATGTGTCCCCACGAGGCACAACCACATGCGAGTCACGCACGACGGCGACGACCGAGGAATCCCGAGGAAGACCGAGATCCTTCAATTGGACCCCTTCCGCCGGTGAGTTCGGAGCGAGTGTCACTTCGGAGAGTCGAGCCCGATCGTTCTCGAACGACAGCAGACGGACCAGCGAACCGACCGAGACGGCCTCTTCAACCAAGGCGGTGAGCATGTGCGGTGTCGACACCGAAACGTCGACGCCCCAACTTGCGTTGAACATCCACTCATTGGAGGGGTTGTTCACACGAGCCACGACGCGCGGCACGCCAAATTCCTGCTTGGCCAAAAGCGAGATGACGAGGTTGTCCTCGTCGTCGCCGGTCACGGCGACAACGACGTCAGCCTTCGAAGGATCTGCCTTGGCAAACTCCGTGACCTCACAACCGTCGATGTTTAACCACTCGACGCCAGCGGGTTCTTTATCGGCAAGCGCCTGCTGGACGCGCTGCGGATCGACTTCGATGATCAACACCTCGTGACCAGCGGTGTGAAGTTCCGTAGCGATATAGGTTCCGACGTTTCCGCCGCCAGCGATGATGACGCGCATCAGTGACTTCCTCCGTGAGATGCCGGCGCAGAGGCGAGGCGGCGATCGAGTTCCTCTAAACGGTCACCGGCCACCGCTACAAACACGACGTCGCCCTCTTGAGCGAGAAGTGCCGGTGAAACCAACTGGGCAACGCCCAAACGGGTGAGCGCCACCAAGCGGGTGACACCATCGAGTTCAATCCCAACTAGCGGATGTCCGGCCCACGAGGCCGGAACAACTCGCTCGACGAGACACACCTTGGCGCTTGGATCGACCCATTCGACTCCGGTCGTTTCTGGTTCGATGCGGCGCAACACACGCTCGATCGCCCAACCGACAGTGGCGACCGTGGAGATGCCGAGTCGTTCGTAGATCGCGGCACGACGCTGATCGTAAATACGAGCAACGACCCGATCGACATTGAAGAACTCGCGGGCTGTCCGGGCGATGAGGATGTTGGAATTGTCACCGTTCGTCACGGCCGCAAGAGCGTCCGCTCGTTCGATACCGGCGGCAATAAGCCTCAAACGGTCGAACCCGACTCCGACAATGGTGTCGCCGGTGAATCCTTCCGGAAGCCGACGAAACGCCGTCGCCTTTCGATCAATGACTGCGACGGTGTGTCCTTGACTTACAAGAGTGGCGGCGAGACCGGAACCGACTCGACCACATCCGACGACGACAACATGCACTGCAGTACACCTCCCGGGCCCGACTGGGCACTCGGTCCGATCGTACGACTGACCCACGTCGATACCAAACCCATCACCGTTTGTTCACCTTTCTGTCAGATCTGTCGAGCGAAGCAAACCCTCGACAAAGCCCTACTGACTAGGTTGATCAGTCCACGCCTCTCCGATCGGGAGTCTGCTTCATGCCCTTGATGTCAACGCCCATTGATCTTCCCCGCTCTGATCTTCTTGTGCTTTTTGGCGCCTCCGGCGATCTGGCCAGAAAGAAGCTCTTCCCCGCTATCTACCGGCTGGAAGCCCGCGGTCGACTCAATGTTCCGGTAATCGGCGTCGCCCGCAACGACTGGACGAACGGCGATCTGCGTAACCATTGCCGCGCATCGATCACTGATGCCGATGAGTTCTGGGATGAAGCGGCGTTCGACCGACTCGCCGACAAGTTGACCTACTTCAGGGGTGATTACAACGATCCCGAGACCTTCGTTCGTCTGAAGGTTGCTACCGGCGACTCCCAAAACCCGATCTTCCACTTCGCCATTCCGCCCTCAATGTTTGCGACGGTGGCCAACGGAATCGCCGCCGCCGGACTCGACAGTGGCGCTCGCCTCATCATCGAGAAGCCGTTCGGACGCGATTACGAGTCGGCCGTTGAGCTCAACGCGACTCTCCACGAGCATTTTCCCGAATCGGCAATTTTCCGAATCGATCATTTCGTCGGCAAAGAAGCCCTCCGGAGTCTGCTCGTAACGCGGTTCGCTAACGCAATCGTCGAACCACTCTGGAACAGGAACTTCGTTTGCTCCGTGAAGATCACGATGTCGGAGTCCTTCGGGGTCGAAGATCGTGGAGTCTTCTACGACTCGGTCGGAGCACTGCGCGACGTCGTACAGAACCATCTCCTGCAAATGGTTGCGCTCCTGGCAATGGAGCAACCAGTCAACGAACACTCACGTTCACTGCGCGATGAGAAGGCCAAAGTCCTCGAAGCGTGTCGTGCCATTGAGCCGGAGAACTTCGTGCGCGGCCAGTACGAGGGCTATCTCGACGTTGCCGGAGTAGCGGCCGATTCCGACACGGAGACCTATGCCGCTTTCCGACTCGACATCGATTCACCCCGATGGAGCGGTGTTCCGTTTTTCTTGCGCGCCGGCAAGTCGCTCGGTGAAACCGTGACCGAGATGACGATTGAGTTCAAGAGCCCCCCTCGTCCACTCTGGATCGACGAGCACTCCCATGTTCCGAACAACTCGATCCGCATTGAGGTCAAGCCGGAGAGCTTCGCCGCCATCACGTGGCTCCATAAAGAACCCGGCGAGACGATGATGCCGTCGGCGATAACCCTCGCGCCGCCACCCGACGAACGAGCCGACACGGGACCAGAGCCGTACGAGTTGCTGCTTGAAGAAGCGATGAAGGGTGATCCCACGCTCTTCGCCCGCGAGGATTCCGTTCTTGAGTCATGGCGAATCGTCGAGAAGATCCTCACCAATGCCCCGGCGGTTGAACGCTACGAACAGGGAACGTGGGGGCCGACAGGTGGGCGGAAACTGACGGAAGAATTCGGCGGTTGGCCACAAGAGCCTCCCGTGCCGTCAGAAGGCTGACGGACAACCAATGGCATCGAACCTCTACGTCGTTCGCCACGGCGCCACGGAGTGGAGCAAGAACGGACGCCACACGGGACTTACCGACATCCCACTCGTCACGGAAGGCGAAGAGCAGGCCCGCACAACAGGCCTGATCCTGCAGCGGGAACATTTCGCGCTTGTCCTCACCAGTCCGCTGCAACGGGCGCGTCGCACCTGCGAACTCGCCGGCCTCGGCGATCAGGCGGAAGTCGACCACGATCTTCTCGAATTGGATTACGGGGATTACGAGGGAATCACCACCTCCGAAATCCGCGAGACCATCCCGGACTGGTCAATCTGGTCCGGCGACTGCCCGAACGAGGAGACGCTCTCGGACGTCGCCGTCCGCGTCGATCGGGTGATTGAGCGAGCACGCGCCGTCGACGGCAATGTCGCCGTCTTCGCTCACGGTCATGTGCTTCGCGTTCTCACTGCCCGCTGGTGTGACCTCGCTCCGGTCGAGGGTCGCCGCTTCGTGCTTGACCCGGCGACGCTGAGCATTCTCGGATGGGAACGCGAGAACGCCGCGATTCTTCAGTGGAACCTGCGCTGATCTGACGAATTCTTCTCGAGTTTCGTGCGGGGCCAGGCCGACCCCATGCAGGCGCAGCCCGACTCTGACACGCTGTAAATCACCTCGCGCACCAGCGCACATGCTCGGCCCAATCGATCTTTGGAGAATCCAATGCCTGACGCAGTAATCGTCGACGTCATCCGCACCCCCGGCGGCAAACGAAATGGATCGCTCTCCGGATGGCACCCAGCTGATCTTGCCGGGGAACTGCTCGCCACACTCGTCGAACGCAATGACCTCGATCCTGCCCTCGTGGAAGATGTGCTCATGGGCTGCGTGAGTCAGGTCGGTGCTCAATCACTCAACATCGGGCGCAACGCGGCACTCGCCGCCGGGTTCCCTGAATCCGTGCCGGCGACAACCATCGATCGTCAGTGCGGATCATCGCAACAGGCCGCTGCCTTCGCGGCGCAGTCGGTCATGGCCGGCGTACATGACATCGTGATTGCCGCTGGCGTCGAAGTGATGAGTCTGGTGCCGATGGGTGCGAGCTTTGGTAAGGGTGTCGGATTTCCGTTCGGGCCTCGGGTCGAAGCCCGCTATGCCGACGAAGGCGGCCTTATTCCTCAGGGGCTTTCCGCTGAACTGATCGCGGAGCAGTGGGGAATCACTCGCGACGAACTCGACGCGTATTCGGCGCAGTCGCAACAGCGGGCTGCACGTGCGCGAGATGAAGGTCGTTTCGAACGCGAACTCCATACTGTCGAGGCAAAGCGTCGCGACAAGGATTCCGGCGAAATGATTCCGACGGACGGTCGTCTTTCCGCCGACGAAGGAATCCGTGACGAAACGACTGCGGAGAGCCTTGCGAAGTTGAAGCCCGCGTTCCTCCCGGAGGGACTCGTGACTGCGGGCAACTCATCGCAGATCACCGACGGCGCATCAGCAGCGCTGATCATGAGCGAAAGCGCGGCATCCCGACTCGGCCTCACCCCTCGGGCCCGCTTCCACTCGTTCTCTCTTGCCGGGGTCAACCCGCGCATCATGCTGACCGGTCCGATTCCGGCAACGCAGAAGGTGCTCGCCCGAGCCGGACTCACAATCGACGACATTGATCTCATCGAGATCAATGAGGCCTTCGCTTCCGTCGTGCTCGCATGGGAACGCGAAATCCATCCCGACATGGACAAGGTCAATGTCAACGGTGGCGCCATCGCCCTCGGGCATCCGCTCGGCGCGTCAGGCACCAAATTGCTTGGCACCCTTCTCTGCGAACTCGAGCGCACCGGAGGCCGGTTCGGTCTCCAGACCATGTGTGAAGGTGGCGGCCTCGCCAACGCCACGATCATCGAACGTCTTGGGTAGACGCCCTCCGCTCCTCGGAACCCCCGGCAGTGGCTCTAGCCTCTGGCGGAACGTTGTCGTCCAGGGAGTCGAAGCATGAAGCATCGAGTGATCAACGGTCTTGTCCTGCTTGGAGCGATCGCGGCAATCTATTCGGGCTTTGGCTTCTGGCCGGTGCTCTTTGCGGCCGGCGCGGCGTGGTTGATCCTTCGCACGGGCGTGCTGATGCTCGGCGGGCTGGCCAGGCCCATCCCGGAACCACTTCCGGCCGGCGAGATGCGCAAAGTCAAGATCCGCTATCGCTGTGACATTTGCGGGGCAGAACTGCGGATGACCGCCGCTCCCGACGAGGATCCCGAAGCGCCCCGCCATTGTCAGGACGAGATGACGCTCATGGCCCCTATCGACGAGATCTGACGAGCCAAAAGCCCGTCGTTCAGGTTGTCCCCAGCCTGTGGACAGCATTGGGGAGGGTTACGACTGTGTAACTTGCCGGACAGGTGTCGTCCACGTCCCCGCCACCCGAAAGAATCCGGTAAAAGCCCAGCTAGCGATACTGAGTGGCCGTGATTATGCCGGCAAGGATGCAACCCAGTCCGCCGAGGAGCCACCAGTTGCTTGCGGCGCCGGGAATCAGCAGATCGACATAATGCAGGAAGATGATCAGCAGGCCCAGGCCGAACAGGATCAGCATCACGATTGGCACCCATCGGGCACTCACCGTCTGCGAGCGCGGTGTCGGTGGGGTGTAGCGGGTAGAGGCCCCGGGCGAACCCGACGGGGTTCCCGGGCTGACATCGGTTTGGGCCGACTTCTTGGGAGTCACCCGGCCGCCGCCGGTCTTTTTGGAGGATCGCTTTTCGTTGGCCATTTCGAGGCCGATCGTAGCGTCATCGCCGCAACCGGGTTCACCGATTCCCCTCAACAACGTCATGAACAGCCTCTGGGGCCGGAGCGATAGGGTCGCCTCCGATGGCTGCCCGAATTCTTGTTCTCGACAATTACGACTCGTTTGTCTTCAACCTCGTCCAGTACCTCGGCGAGATGGGGGCTGAGCCAACCGTCCACCGAAGTGACGCCCTGTCGATCGAGCAGATCATCGACATTGCCCCGGACGGAATCCTGATCAGCCCCGGACCCGGACGCCCTGAAGATGCCGGTATCTCGATCGAGGTCATCACCCAACTCGGCGGGAAGATCCCGATCTTCGGCGTCTGTCTCGGTCACCAGTGCATTGGTCAGGTCTATGGAGGCGACGTCGTTCGTGCGCCACAAATCATGCACGGAAAAACATCGCTGATCTCACACGGCGGCGTCGGTGTCTTTGCCGGATTGCCCGATCCATTCGAAGCGACCCGCTATCACTCACTCGTTGTCGAGCGCAGTTCGATTCCCGACGTGCTTGAGATCACTGCGCAAACCGAGGACGGACTCGTCATGGGCCTGCGTCATCGAGAGTTCGATGTCGAAGGTGTTCAGTTCCATCCGGAGTCGATACTCACGGTCGGCGGCCATCAACTCGTCGGCAACTTCCTCGAGCGCTGCGGCAACTAATTCCGCATGCGGAACGCCGATGCCTCAGGCATCGACGTTCCGGAGTTCTTAGGGCGTCGAGACCGTCGTCGTGGAAGCCGGCGTCGTCGTGGTTGTCGTGGTAGCCGCAGGGCCACTCGACACGACGAGAGCAACCGTTGCTCCCTTGGCGAGCTTCGTGCCACCAGCCGGATTGGTGCTGATGACTGAACCCGACGGAACCGTCGACGACGACTGCTGCGTTGTCGTCACCTTGAACCCGAGTTGTCCAAGTTGATTCGATACCGTCGTCGCGTTCTGTCCGATCAGATTGTTTGGAACTTCGACCTGAGCCGGGCCGCTCGACACCGTGATCTGCACGATCGAATTCTTCGTGGCCATCGTGTTTGAGGTCGGGCTCTGGCTGATGACCTGACCAAGCGGAATGGTGTCGCTTGCTAGTTCCTTGACCTCGGGAATGAAGCCACTCGTTTTCAGTAGCGACTCCGCGGCAGCCTGTGTGCGCCCTACAACATCAGGAATCTTTGCGTCACCGATACCGCCGCTCACGACGATCTCGATAGCTGCGCCCGAGTCGGCCTTCGTGTTGCCCTTGGGGTTTTGTTCAAACACCTGATTGAGCGGAACCGTGTCGTTGGTCTGATTCTTCACCGTGACCTTAAAACCCTGATTTCGCAGGTTATTCGTAGCATCAACGACGTTCTGCCCGGTGACGTCGGGAACCTCAACCTGAGCTGTCGACTTGCCCATGTTCGAACCGACGAACAAAAGGATTCCGCCGATGACCACGAGCAGGCCGACGAGAAGCCCGACATAGAGACCGGTGCGATTCTTGTCCGGAGGTGTTGCCTGGGGAAGACCAGTCGTGTGCGGACCAAGCGGACCGCCACCGGCGATCATCGTGGTGGGAACGGCAGTTGTTGCATCGCCGGCAACACCCGCGACGATTGTCGCCCCTGCTGCGGCACCGGCAAGACCTGTTGCAGAAACCGGCTGACCTTCGAGGAAGCGGCGAAGATCGGAACGAAGATCCTCCGACGAGGGATAACGAAGGAACGGATCCTTGTTGAGGAGTTTCATGTCGATCGCTTCGAGCGATGACGGAACATTCGAGTTGATGCGGCTCGGCGGAAGCGGTTGCTCCTGCACATGCTTGTACGCCACGGCAACAGGCGAGTCGCCGGTGAACGGCGGACGCGCCGTGAGCATCTCGTAGAGCACGCAGCCAAGCGAATAGAGATCGGAACGCGGGTCAACCGCGTGACCCTGAGCCTGTTCAGGCGAGAAGTACGTGGCGGTACCCATGACGGCACCGGCCTGCGTGAGATTTACCGCCGCATCACCGGTTGTTGTGGCCTGGGCAATACCGAAGTCCGCGACCTTCACCTGACCGGTGGGTGTGATGAGGATATTCCCAGGCTTCACATCGCGGTGAATAACGCCATTGCGATGAGCGAACGCCAGAGCGGCAGCAACATCAGCGGTGATCTCCGCTGAACGGTTGGGATGAAGCGGACCCTCGGTCTGGATGATCTCCGAGAGCGGTCGACCCTCCACGTATTCCATGACGATGAAGTAGGTGCCGTACTGCTGACCCCAGTCGTAGACCGCCACGATGTTCGGATGGTTGAGGTTGGCAGCCGCTTGGGCCTCTCGGCGAAAGCGCTCGACGAACGCATCGTCACGGGCATGCTCCGGGAAGAGCACCTTGACAGCGACCGGTCGATCAAGAAGGAGATCACGGGCGAGATAGACGTCGGCCATGCCGCCGCGGGCGAGCTTTCGGTGCAGCTCGTATCGATCGTTGAAGATTGTGGGTCCAGCCGGGGAGTCAGTCATACAGCTCCAACTCTACTTTCGAAGCAGTCGCCCGGTATCGCACCTCGACGAGGACGGATTTGCCGATCAGCGTCCGGCTTGCGCGGCCAGAGCGGCCTGAAGAACAGCCCGTGCTATCGGAGCAGCAATCACACCGCCCGTCGCCTCGTTCCTGCCCGGCTGATCGAGAACCACGACTGCGATCGCCACGGTTGCCGGCTGCCCGGGGGGACCGGCAAAGCCGATCATCCATGTGTGGCTGCGCGGCGGCGTCGTTCCCAACTGAGCGGTGCCGGTCTTGCCACCGACCTCGTAGCCCGGAATCTGGATTCCGGTAGCCGTGCCGCCCGCCACGACTCCGAGCATGTCCTCGCGCAAAATCGATGCATTCAGCGGAGACATTGGCTTCAGCCAACTACCGGGCTTGTATTTGTCGATCACGTTTCCCTGAGAATCACGGACCTCGAGCAGTACGTGCGGCTTCATGATGATTCCGTTGTTGGCCACACCCGCCGCCACAAGCGCCATCTCCAACGGCGTGGCCTGAACATCGTTCTGACCGATCGACGACTGCGCCAACTTCGGGGGATCGTTCCCCACATCGGTCGGGAATACCGAGCGGGCAGGATCCGGTAGGTCGATCGGGGGTGCGTCGTTGAAACCCCACTTGGCGACACCGGCAACCATCTCGACCGGTCCGATCGTTTCCGTGCCCATCTCCGCAAACGCCGAGTTACAGGAGATCTTCAGGATCTCCGGCAATGTGCCGCCACAGATCTCACCGCCGAAATTCTTAATGGCCAGATCGGTGTTCTTCGGGGTGTAGCCGTTCACGAACGGATAACTCGGGGAGGTGTTTGTGACCAATCCGGATTCAAGCCCGATGCCGGCTGTGACGACTTTGAACGTCGAACCGGGGAAGTAACGATCCTGATACTGATGAGCGCGCATCGGTTGGCCGGGGGCAGCGTTCAGCGTTTTCCATGCCGTTTCGGAAACTGCCTTGTCGAGAGAACTGATGAGGTTCGGATCGTACGAAGGGTCACTCCAGAACGCGAGGATCTCACCGGTGCGCGGATCCAATGCAACAACGGAACCGGCCCGGTTGCCAAGCGAATCACGCGCAACCTGCTGAACGTCTTTCCGCACTGTCAACGTTACGTTTCCAACATTCTCACTAGCCACAAACAAGTCGGAAAAACCGCGGACCTGCTGGTTGAATGTCGATCCCGAAAGTTCTGACGAGTACTGGCGCTCAACCCCGGTCGAACCAAAACGGAAGGAGAAGAAACCGGTGATATGCCCGAAGAGGTCGCCTTCCGGGTACACCCGCATGCGATCAAATTCCGACGAACTGTCGGGATTCGCCACGCTCTGTGCAAGAAGCGCTCCGTCAATCGTCGAGATTGAACCACGCGGCCTGTTGAAATCGCGGCGAACCTGAGCCGTGTTCAGTGGATTGTCATCAAGATTCTGTTTGTCGACAACCTGGATCCAGTTGAGTTTGGCGAACAGGATCAGAAACAGAACGACCATCACCATTCCCAGGCGAGTGATGTTGCGATTCATCAGACAGCAACCGCTTCCGCATCGGGCATCTGCGCTTTACGGACGTTCTGATCACTTATGCGTAACAGCAGTGCGAGCAATACGTAGTTCACAACAAGTGATGAACCGCCGTACGAGATGAAGGGAAGAGCTACACCCGTGAGCGGAAGGACTCGGAGGACACCAGCGAGGATGATGAACGCCTGCAAACCGACGAGTAGCGAAAGTCCCGTTGCCAGCAATTTGTCAAAGGCATGTTCAGCCTGAGACGCGATCCTGAGCCCCGATCCGACGATCAACATGTAGGCCATGATCACGAGTGCTGCGCCGAAGAGGCCGAGTTCTTCGGCGATGACGGCAAAGATGAAATCGTTCTCTGCTGCCGGGATGCGGACGTTTCCACCAAGACCGAGTCCCGTGCCCGTCACTCCTCCGAATGCCATGGCAAACATGCCTTGGATGATCTGGTACCCGGAGCCGCTCGGGTCCTTCCAAGGATCCAACCAGATGTCGACACGCAACTGGACGTGATCGAACGACTTCCACGCAAACCACGCTCCGCCCGCGAACAATCCCGAGCCAATCACGAGGAATGACGTTCGCTGCGTCGCAACCCACACCATCACCAAAAGCAATGTGAAAAACAGCAGCGACGATCCGAGATCTTTTTCGTAGAACATCACGACGAGCGTGAATCCCCATGCGATCAACACCGGCCCGAGGTACTTCGGATCGGGCAGGCGAAACGGACCGACCTTCCACTGGCTGGTGGCGATGAGTTCCCGCTGATCGGCGAGGTAGGCGGCGAAGAAAATCGCCAGCACGACCTTGGCGATTTCACCGGGCTGGAAATTGATCGGACCGAGACTCACCCAGATACGACTGCCACCGACCGACTTGCCGATACCCGGGACCAGCGGAAGCAACAGCAAGACGATGCCAAGCAACGCAAACGTGTATCGGTAGCGCTCAAGATCACGCGGTCGCTTAACGATCCAAAGCGTGGCGACGAACCCGATGATCCCGATTGCGGTCCAGGATGCTTGCGCTGCCGCAAGCTTTTCGTTGAGCCCAGCGATCACCACGTAGCCGAGACCGTTAAGTAACGCGACCATCGGTAGAAGAATCGGATCGGCATTCGGCGCGAGCTTCCGTACTGCGACATGCGCACCGATAAGTAGACCAAGGACGATCAGCAGAAAGGGGATGACATTGGCAGGGATCTGCGCATCAGCGCCGAGACTCGCCAACACATACGCGCCGGCCGTGATGAACACCACGAGAAGCATTAGGCCAAGCTCGGTATTTCGCCGATTGGTCATGGATGACTATTCCGGCATCGTGGATGTGGTTGTGGTCGGCCTCACCGATGCCAAAGTGGTCGATGTTGTCGAGGCCGTTGATGTCGCCCGTTCGTGTTGCTCAACGAGGTTTGCCACATAGCGACGGGACGCTGACTGCGATGGTTGCTCGACACCGGCGGTGACCGCCGCAAGCGATGCGGCCGGAATATCGGACAGCGGAAGTGCCGTGATTTCGGACAGTTCGGGATCGATCCAGAGAAGGCCACCCGGCTTGCCGCGGAAGATCGCCACCGAGTCACCTTCGACGCCGACATACCAAGTGTTTGTTCCCGTCCAAACGATAAAACCGAGACCGAACAAGACGACGGCGAGCAATGCGCCGAGGAACGCACCAACCCGCCACGTGTAGCGGGATCGAATGCTCTGACCAGCCCGACGCGCTTTCGGCTTGATCTGTTGATCCGCACCTTGCTGCGCTGAGCTCATCGTCGGCGCGTCGACCGGGTTGTCGCCACCCGTGTGCGCTGACATGACCCGACCGGCAGGATCGCGCCCGGTGTCGCGCCCGGTGTCATCACTCACATCGACAACCACACAGGTGATGTTGTCGCGGCCTCCGCTCTCATTGGCTAGACGGGTGAGCTCGCGAGCTGCTTCTCCCGGATCGGCGAGTTGTCGGAGCGTCGCGGAAATCCGATTTTCATCGACCTCGTTGAATAATCCATCGCTGCAAAGCAGATAACGATCGCCGACGACAGGGATGATCTCCCACGAGTCGACCATCACGGTTCCATCGATTCCGAGAGCGCGCGTGAGGATGTTGCGTTGCGGATGCGTAGCGGCTTCGGCGGCGGTGATCCGACCCTGTCGCTCAAGCGTCGCCACGAGGCTGTGATCCTCGGTGATCTGGCGGAGTTCCCCATCGCTCATCAAGTAGAGGCGCGAATCGCCGACATTGACGACGCCGACCGCATCACGCCCGCCGATGTCGACAAGGGCCATGGCACACAGGGTCGTGCCCATACCGGCAAGATCCGGATTGTCGATTGACCGTGAAACGAGTTCGCGGTTCGCCTTCTCTACCGCGGCGACGAGCACATCAGTGCCGGCCGAATCGAATTCCTCACGCACGGTTTCGACGGCGAGTCGACTCGCCACTTCACCAGCCTGATGCCCGCCCATCCCATCGGCGACGATGAACAAACCGTCGACTGCCAAGAAGAAGTCTTCGTTGGCCTGCCGGATCTGACCGGTGCTGGTCGAGGTTCCCCACGCGAACTTCGTCATTGCATCTCCAGAACCGTATTGCCGATCTGGATGCGATCGCCGCGTTGGACAACCATCGGCCCTGAGACCTTGTGACGGTTTAGCCACGTGCCGTTCGTGCTGCCGACGTCCTCAACCTGCCACTGGTTGTCGCGGGCGAATACACGCGCATGGATCTGCGAGGCATACGTATCGTCGAGCGTGATCTGACATCCCGCGGCGCGACCAATCGAAACTTCGCCATCGAGGAAGAACGAACGACCCGCGTTCTCCGCCGGTTCAAGGATGACGAGCGTCGGCTTCGACGGCGTCGCTATGGCCCGATCTTTCCGACTGCGCTTCGCCAGGGGCAGTGCGGGTGCCGCGCCGGATACCGGAGGGACCGGAACCGAAGGTGACGGACGAAGTTCGGCCCAAACGGCACGGACGACGCGGAAGAAGAACAAGTACAGGACGGCGAGAAGACAAAGCTTCAGAACGAATAGCAGTTGGTCCGAGATCATTCTCAGGAAGCCTGAAACGTGAGCCGGACGTTTCCGAAGCTGAGTTCATCGCCGTCGCGTAGGTCGCGTTCGGTGACCGGCACTCCGTTGACCTTGCTGCCATTGGTGGAACCAAGGTCGACCAGCACAAAACCATCGCCCCGGGGCTGGATCTCGGCATGGAGACGGCTGACGTTCGGATCGACGATCGTTACGTCACATTCCGGAAGTCGACCGATAACGACAACCTGTTCACGCAGCACGTATCGCTCGCCTGCCGGAAGAAGCAGTGATCCGGCACCACTTCCCCCCGCACCCTCACGGAACCGTGCCTCAATCAAGAACGTGCCCGTTCGCTGCGAAGGATCGACCGCCAGTTCGACTTCGACTGGGCCGAGGAATGCGTAGCCCTCATCACGGGCGTGTTCTCGAGCCGCATCGCACAATTCGCGTGCGAGCGTGTCGGCGATGTCCGAGAACGAATCGTGATCGTCGGACGAGATCACAATGGTGAACGAATTCGGGGCCGCCGTGCGACCCCGGACATCGACGGTACGACCGTCATCCATCTCCC
The DNA here is from genome assembly GCA_945878725.1 of Bifidobacterium breve. Lineage (GTDB taxonomy): Bacteria > Actinomycetota > Acidimicrobiia > Acidimicrobiales > Acidimicrobilacustridaceae > Acidimicrobilacustris > Acidimicrobilacustris thunensis. The sequence goes on from CAMCTY010000002.1 coordinate 91,393, forward strand.
GGGTCAGCTTGCGACCGATCTCGATCGGACGGACGCCGCTTTTAAAGACGCGGGAGAAAACTCCCTCAACCGCATTCTCAAGCCGACGCTCAAAACCCTTCAGACCCACGAGGGGACACGTTACCTACGCAAGCCCCGCTACCCCGGCCGTCCCCTCAGATTCCGGTCTCCCGCCCATTGTGGATTCGTGGCGATTGCCGCAGAGCGGTAGGGTTCCCCCTCTTCACCACGCGCGAGTGGCGGAATAGGCAGACGCGCAGGATTCAGGTTCCTGTGCCCGTAAGGGTGTGGGGGTTCAAGTCCCCCCTCGCGCACTTCATAGCGGACAGCACTAGTTGCCAAGCGCCTGTGCTCCTCCGCCAGCGACGAGGCCGACCTAACTGAGGCCGCATCCACCTTGGCATCCGGACCCCGCATGATGGAACTGTTCTAACGAGATGTTCACCGTGATAGTGTAACTCTATGTTCTACATTCCTACACACCGCCCCCTTCGCCCCCACCGCACGCTGCTCGGTCTCGGAATTTGCCTGACTCTTGGGGTGTCCTCACTGCTCGCCGCATGCGGATCGAGCAATAACTCGGCGACGAAGGCTGAAGAGTCGACCACCTCAACGAGCACGGCACCGCAGCAGATCCGGGGCGATCGCTATTGCGAGATTCTGCTCATCACGCTGAATGCAGGGTTAGCTACTGCCGAAGTGTGGAACACGTATCCGCTGAACGATTGCCCGCAGGCCCCCTGGGACGCGCTTGATGCCAAAACGCTGGCCACCCAGAACAATGTCCCTTTCGCCATGCTCAATGGCCCCCGCTACTGGCTCATGAACTCTGTCGAGAAGGCAGGGGGCACAATTGACCTGCCCAAAAAGAACTTTGGCGGACTAGAGATGTACCGCCAAGCCACCGTGGAGATCGGCTCAATGATTGATGCAGCCAAGCCCTATTCACCGAAGTTGGTCAATCGTACGGCAGCATTCACCTACGACGCAGGGGCACGCGTCTACGAACTCCGCACAACCGAGGGCACCACGTACGTGATGCAGACCTACAGCGCGCAGATCGACCCAACCCTCACAGAAGCGCAGCTCACCGATCTGGGTTTACGTCTCAAACTTCCCGAGGGCTGGACCTACAGTTCTCGGATCCTTGATACTTCCTTGACGGTCCAGACCGTCACCACCGCAGCACACGTGCTGCAAGACGAACTCGGTAACAGCTATTCCGAATTCGTCAAAAACTGATCCGGAGTACACCGATGAGTGAAGCCACGTCTGAACCACTGCACGGGGCTCAAGCGCTCACTACTTCAGCGAAGCGGCACAAGAGCAAAGAGATCGCACCGGGCGTGCATTTCCTCGCTGGGTTCGGTAACACCACGTTCCTCGTGGGATCCGAAGGCGTCGCGGTTGTTGATCCCGGATTACTCACAAGCGGTCCACGAGTCGTTCGCGAGCTTCGAGCCATCACTGACCTGCCGGTTCGCTATGTGATCTACACGCACGGCCATTTCGACCACGCGTTCGGCACGCCGTCGATCCTGGCCGACGCGCGCGAGCGCGGTCATGCCGCCCCCGACATCGTGGGTCATGTCAACGTGGCCAAAAGGTTTGAGCGATATCAGAAGACCTCCGGGCACATAGCGAAGACATTCGATTTCCAGTTCGCCATTTGGGAAGGCGACGGCGGCGATGTTGTTCGTCATGCCGAGTACCACCCGCCCACCATCGAGTTCACCGATTCCATCACGCTCGACGAACTCGGTGAACTTGCACTCGAATGCCATCACGGTCTCGGTGAGACCGACGATCACATCTGGGTGTGGGCACCCGAGTCGCGGACCATCGTTGGCGGCGATTTCATCGTGTCGTCATTACCCAATGCCGGTACACCGTTCCGAGTGCAGCGCTACGTACTCGAATGGGCCCAAGCCCTCGAAGCGATGGCGGCGGTTGAGCCGCAGTTCGTCATCAGTGGCCACGGTGGCGTCTACACCGAGAAGGCCGCCGAGATGCTCGATGTCACCGCTCGTGCCCTGCGCTGGATAGACACCGAGGTCGTGCGGCGCATCAACGATGGTCAGTGGCAAGAACAGATCCTCAACGAAATTGAACTGCCCCCGGAGTTCGAAGAGAGCGAACATCTGCAACCGCTCTATGGCTGCACTCAGTTCGCCGTGCGCGATGTGCTGCGCCGCTACATGGGCTGGTACGACGGCAATCCGTCGATGGTGTTTCCTTCCACTCGCGCTCAAATCGCCACTGAGGTGGTGGGACTCATCGGTGGAGTCGATGCGCTGCTGGCCCGGGCCGATGCTCTTGCCGTCGGCGATGCCACCGATCAGCAACTCGCCCTGCACCTCGTGGACTATGTGATCTTCAACGGAGGCGAAGGTGTGGCCGAAGCCCGTCGCCGCAAGGCCGACCTGCTGGAGTCACGTGCCGCCGGGGAGCGTTCGTTCGTGGCCCACAACGTGCTGAAGTCAGCGGCTGCCATCGAACGCGAAGCCCTCGGCGAGTAGACGCTTCGGTGACCAGTCGCAATTGGGTACACGCAATTGGGAATCGAATAGCGTCGGGCAAGTGAACGCACCCCGCACTCCGTACTTTCTGCTCGACGAAAGCGCCTTGAAGCGCAATCTCATGGTCGTCGATCAGATCCGATCGCTGTCGGGAGCGAAGTCCGTGCTCGCGCTCAAATGCTTCTCGACCTGGAGTGTGTTCCCGCTGATGTCCGAACACCTTGATGGGACGACGAGCAGCGCTCCGTTCGAGGCCCGGCTCGGTCATGAACGATTCGGTGGTGAAGTCCACGCCTACAGCGTGGCGTTCTCCCGCGACGACGTCATCGAAGTCTCGAAGTATTCGGACAAGGTCATCTTCAACTCGGCTTCGCAGTTGCGAGACCTCGTCGCTCTAGTCGATGGACCCTCAATCGGCATTCGCGTGAATCCCGGTGTGAGCCATTCCCATTACGACTTGGCCGACCCGGCCCGGCTCCACTCGCGCCTCGGTGTCACCGACGACGCCGAACTCCGGGCTGTCGCACCGATGGTCGACGGACTGATGTTCCATTTCAATTGCGAGAACGACAAGGTCGACGAACTCGAGCGACTCATCGGCGCCATCGCCGAGCGTTACGCCGATGTCCTCGATGGCGTGTCGTGGGTGAGCCTCGGCGGCGGCATCGCATTCACCGCTCCTGGCTATCCCGTTGATCGTTTCTGCGAAATCCTCCGGTCGTTCGCCGAGCGCTTCGCCGTGCAGGTCTATCTCGAACCGGGAGAGGCGGTCATCACCCAATCGGCCGAACTCGTGACTACCGTCCTCGACGTCATCCACAACGAGATCCCTGTCGTGATCGTCGACGCCGCCGTCGAGCCTCATCTTCCCGATCACCTGATCTACGACACCTCCCCATCGCTCACGGCACCATCTGCCGGTCACGTCCGGGTGGAGATCGCCGGCCGCACGTGTCTGGCCGGCGACGTGTTCGGGGAATATTCGCTGGAGGCGATCCCTGCCGTTGGCGCCGAGATTCGTTTTGGCGATGCAGCGGGCTATTCGATGGTGAAGACCTCATGGTTCAACGGAGTCGTAAAACCTTCGATCGTTGTGCGACGTCTTGACGGTTCGATCGAGATCGTTCGTGAATTCAGCTACGAGGATTTCGAATCCGATCTGTCATGAGCCGTTTCCCGTCTCGCAACCCGCGTCTGCCAAACTTCGTGTAAGGCCATCAACTTTGTATTGGTGACTGTCGCTTCGGAAACACCGGAGATGACGACGAAGCGAAGGGGAGTGGGAACAGAGTGAAGAGGAACGTGCTCATCATCGGCGCTGGCGGAGTGGCCCATGTTGCGGCCCACAAGGCGGCACTGAACAACGACGTGCTCGGCGATATTTGCATCGCCTCCCGCACGGTTGAGAAGTGTGAAGCGATCCTCGAAAGTGTCCGACGCATGGGACATGTGAAAGACGAATCTTGTCGACTCCACGCCCGTCATCTCGATGCCCTTGACGTCGACGCCACTATTGCTCTGATTCGCGAAACTGACTCGCAGATCGTCGTAAACCTCGGCACCGCGTTCATCAACATGTCGGTTCTCGAGGCCTGCCTCGCCACCGGTGCCGCCTACATCGACACGGCCATCCACGAGGATCCCGACGTCGTATGCGAGGACCCGCCCTGGTACGCAAACTACGAATGGAAGCGTGCCGATCAGTGCGCCGAGGCCGGCGTGACGGCGATCCTCGGGGCCGGTTTCGATCCCGGCGTCGTCAACGCCTACTGCGCGCTGGCCGTGAAGAAGTACTTCGACACGATCGACACCATCGACATCATTGATGTGAATGCCGGCAGCCATGGGCGTTACTTCGCCACCAACTTTGACCCCGAAATCAACTTCCGCGAATTCATCAAGGTCTGGACCTGGATCGACCGCGAGTGGCAGGAGTTCCCGACACATTCCGTCAAGCGCGTCTGGGATTTCCCCGTGGTCGGTCAGCAGCCCGTGTACCTAAACGGTCACGATGAACTGCACTCGCTCTCGCGGTACATCGACGCCAACTCGATCCGGTTCTGGATGGGGTTCGGCAACCATTACATCAACGTGTTCACGGTGCTGCGCACACTCGGGCTGCTCTCACACGAACCCGTCACGCTCGACGACGGCTCCGAGGTCATCCCGCTCAAGGTCGTCAAGGCGGTTCTTCCCGATCCCCAAACACTCGCCGAGGGCTACGTGGGCAAGACCTGCATCGGCAACGTCGTGAAGGGCACCAAGGATGGCGAGCCGCGCGAGGTATTCATCTATCAAGTCTCCGACCATGCTGCCGCCTATGCCGAGGTCGAATCGCAAGGCATCAGCTATACGGCCGGTGTCCCCCCAATAGCCGCAGCAATGCTGGTGGCCGATGGCACGTGGGACGCCGGCACGATGGTGAACGTCGAACAACTCGATCCCGAGCCGTTCATCGCCATCCTCGATCGCATCGGACTGCCCACCGAGGTACTCGAACTCGAGCCCGGCGCGGCAAGTTCGTTCAACGGAACCGTCGGACCGATTGCCGACGAGATCGCCCGAGCCACAGCCACAGTTACCGTGGCGGCCGCTGATCCGATGATCGCGCTCGACCCGGGACGTCAGCCAGGCTGAGGCCCTTTTTGGACGAACGCGACGAGGGGGCAGAGTCGACGACTCTGCCCCCTCGAGTTTTCTATCCGCCGATCCGAGCTTTCAGAGCATGACAGTTGTGAAAGCACCTTCGGACATCCATTTGTACGCTCCATTGCGGAAACTCATGGCTGATTCGCGCTCAATCATGCTGATGGCGAAGCGTTCAGCGATAACATGGCGAGCCAATTTTGTCCCTGGATCGCTTCGCACCACTCCGAACAGAAGTTGTCCACTCAAGAGAGGATTTGCCTGCTGCGCTTGTTGCGCGAGTGATCGCTCGTAATAGCGGTAGTACCGCTCCCGTTGAAGGACCGACAGCCTATCCACTATAGGCGGTTGGGCCGGTGCGGCAGGGGCAACAGCAGGAGGGGGATTGCCATTCACATTGCCGCCCGCACGATTCTGTGCCTTCGACCATTTGATCCTTCCCCTAATGCCTCCGCCAGCGGCGCCGGCCAAAATCGAGAGCCCGAGCCGCATCGCCGAGAATTCGGTCTGCCCGGTGAAGGCAAACTCAATGGCGTGCGATGCGCCAGCAACGGCCGCACCCGCCAACGCGCCGACCACCATGCCGACCAGAGCTCCCCGTGCTGGAGCGACCAACGCCGCAAGGCCAAATGCTGCCAAAGCAGTCAATCCGTTGGTGAGCCAGTTCTCCGACTCGTTACCACTGGGATCGGAGTTGTTGATCGGATCCTGATTGACGTAGTCGTACCCATTCGCCGAGCCGCCGACGACCGGGTCGAGTTGGGCGAACCGGCCGAGCGCCGGGATGTACACACGGGCACCCATCATTTGGTAGGCGGTCTTCAACGCTTCGGTTTCATTGCCCATTGCGGCCTCGAACGTCGTGTTCGGAAGCGTGGATTGGACCGGATTCGGCGTGGTGAGAACCTGACCATAGGGATCGAACATCTGCGCAGCGCCCTGAAGAACACCTGCGCCATCGGCGACGAAGAACAGATCTCCATCGAGCGTGGTGAACTGCCATTGCGAGGCGGCACCAGTCGCCAGGGAGAGTGTCATCATGACGCCAAGGGGCAGCGCGATCTGCTGGTTCAACGGCCTCGCATCGGCATCAAGCAACACCCCGCTACCCGAGTAGAGAATCGTTCCGGCACCGGTTCCACCGGTTGTCGTCTTCGCGACGATTTCGCCGTTCAAATCGCGTTGGTAGGAAACGGTAAGAGTTCCATCCGTTGCGCTCACCAAACGATTGCCGTTGTCATAGGTGAACGAGTCAGGGCCAACCTTGGTGGCATTGCCGCGATCGTCATAGGTGATTCCCGCCGATGCCGCCGGATCGGTGGTTGCAACCAATTGCGACGCGTTGTTGTAGCTGTAGGTGTAGTCACCCGACGCTGCGCCATTGTCGGTGATCTTCTGCGTGAGCCGGTTGGATGCGTCGTCGAAGGTCCAGGCCCAGCTCTTCGCCGTTGGTACCAGCCCGGCGGTGACCGACGCCGCCGACAGACGATTGTCGGCGTCGTGCACATAGGTGAACGTCGATGCGCCCGACGGAGCGCTCAGCGTTTCACTCGAGATGTTTCCACCTGCCGAGATCACCCGATCGTCCGCGAATGTGCCCGACGGAGTTGTCGACCGCGCCGAGACCTTACGGTTCTGTGCGTCGTACGAGGCAGAGGTTCGAACACCGTTTCCGTAGGAAACCGAGGACACAATCCCGTCGGCGCTGTACGACAACGTTGCCGCTACCGATCCGTTGACTGAAACGACCGTCAACCATCCTCGGGCGTCGTAGGTATTCGATTCCACAACCGGGGTTACTCCCGGGGCCGTCGTGGTTGTCGTCGCAATTCCACCCGTCCGGCCATCAAAAACGTAGCGAACCTCGATGCCGAAGCGATCTACTGTCCTGACCACCCGCCCGCGGAGATCGACTTCGAATCTCGTTGTGGTCACCTCGGTACCGATTGTTTCGGTCGTTTCGGTGATCAGTGGATTCCCGTTCAGCGCGAAATTCGTTTGGCTCTTCTGCAGACTTCCCATGTTGATCAACTCAGTGGAAAGTACCTGACCACCACTTCCATAGGTCACACACGAGAGAGCCCCTCCAGGGGCCTGGGTGGCAGTGACGCGACCGGCGGCATCGAACCATTTCGTGGTGATCGGGCCATTTCCTCCATCAGGGCCAGGGGCACTGACCGTCTTTGATGCACCACCCTGATTTGCAGACTTCGCACCGGGGCATTTCGGGGCGGCATTTTCCTTGTCGCCCCAGTAGGTGTAGCTGTACGTGGCACCCGAAGCACTCGTCACCGCAGTCTGGCGTTCCCAACTACCATTGCCACTCTTGCTTCCTTCGTAAGCGAACGTCACCTTCGAGTTGGACTGGTTCAAACGGGACGAAATGCGACCGGATGATGGTGCGTCGTAGACAGACTTCGAGATGTTTTCCGCCTGCGCATTCACTGCGCTCGGATCGTTTGCCCTCGTTGTCGTGACATAGCCGTATTGCGGACGAAGCGCGCCGGTCGGAATCGACTGCAGCACGCCACCCGTGTCGGGGCCAGACCACGAAATGTCCATCGATGCCTGCGAGGTGTTTGCCGAAACATCAACTCGAATCGCGTTGATGCCCTTCTGCAATGGAAGGGAATCGCAGCCACCATCAGCACAGAGAATGCTGTTGACCCGCACCTGTGCAGTCGTGTTGCCAGAAACAATTCGATAGGTACCCGCAGTTTTGACATCGATTGCACCGGTCATAAGAGCCGACCAGCCCCCGTTGTTACCCGCTGGTGATTTCTCCCAGTTCACAGTCAAGGAAGACGTGAGTGACCCACCAAGTTGGGGACCAAGTTCCTGTACCCCTCCCTCGCCCGACGTGGTGGCACTGGGCCAATAGGTTGTGTCGAGGCCGATCATGGCCACACCTTCAGGCGAGTTTGCGAAGGTCTCGTCGTATTCCCGCAGGGTCGATTGTGCTTCGGCCGACGAGCCCTTTGAGGGGCCCCACGACTGAATCAGTTCGCCACCTTCGTAACGGTTCACGGTTGTCAGGCCGGCGTAGTCGGTCGCCGACAACAACTGACCGGAGGCAAAATCCCAGTTGTTCCGAAGCGTGAGACCTGCGGCGTTCGTGGCGGAAATCGTGAAGAACGTTGTGGGGTCGAACACCACCGCGAGCACACGTCCGCCAAAACATGAATCGATCACGTTCGTGGACTGGGCGCTCTCGTAATCGTAGGAACGCACACAACGAGCTTCTCCGGCCGATCCGACCGGCTCGCTCACGGTCGCAACTTTTCCTTCCGGCGTGTAGGAAATCTCGGTCCAGAATTGTGAATCGTCAGCACCAATGATGTTCGAGGCCGCGGCGGCCGCAACAAGTGGAGTACGCGTTCGGGCCACACGGCCGGCCCCGTCGTAGGCCACGTCGAACACACTGGCGCCTTCACCCTTACCTTCGGGGAAGTCGGTGATGCGACCAATTGACACGCCGAATCCAGGAATGTCGACGTACGAAACTGCCGAGGTTGAGCCATCCCAAAATTTGACCTGACACAACATTCCCGCCGGGGCTGCGACAAATCCAGTTACCGGTTTCGGACAAGCACCGCCGCCATAGACAAATGTGATTTCGCGCCCCGAAACCGGATCCGCGACATTCTGAATACGACCGCTATTCCACTTCTGCCCGAGCACCGGGTTCTCTTTGCTACTTATTGACGAGAGATAGGCGCTGTCGGTGCCGTCATCGGGGGTAAACACCGAGGTTGCATTTTTTGTCGTCACCGAGAACGTGCCATCGTCATTTTTGATGACGACCGGCGCCAGTCCGCTGGTGTTGACGTCACTTGAACCAAGTTGCACCGGCACGTACGAACCGCCAGTGGCTTCGCGGTAGTTCGACACCATGCCGTTCGTGCTCACCAGTCCGAGACTTCCGTTTTCGGCGACAACGATTCGCTGGTAGTCAGAACTCGATGCGGCCTGAAGGCTCCACCCTTCGGGGACACCGGGTTCGGCCGGATTCGAGGCCTGATATTGGAGGCCAAAACCTACTGATCCGGGGACTGCATTCATTGAATGCGAGGACCACGCCAACGATGCTTCCCCTGAGGAAAGTCCGACGTTCAAACCACCGACTGAATCGAGTTGTTGTACGCCACCCATCTGCAGATCGACGGAGAACGAACCACCGACTGTCGGCTGTCCCGGGCTCTCGGCCTTCCATGTGTACGCGTTGCCCTGCTGAAGCCCGGCACCGAGTGGGACCCGAGTGCTGTTGCCACTTTCTGAATACGTCTTCGTACCGAATGCCGACTTGCCGTCGCTCAGATCGCTGAGCGTGAATGTCCATGCTCCCGTTCCATCGGGTACCGACAACGTCGGTGAAAGTGAGGTCGACACCCACGAGGACGGTGTGACTACCGCACCGAAATACAACGGTGTGCGTTCGCCAGTGCCCGCACCTGCGGGAAGCGCGGCCAGAGCGGTCGGATCGCCAGCGGCCAATGCCGCCGATCGATCCTTTGAGGACGTCGAAGAACACGCAGTAGCCAACAACGCAACGGAAAGCACGATCGCTGTGAGATCCAGAAATTGCCGACGCAGCATGAAAACACTCCGGTGATCGATGGGTCTAGGAGCAATCAGACTACACCGAACGTCAACGTCGTTGACATCACCTGATGGTCACCCGAGTCACATGAACGAGTCTCAGTTGAGCAGTTGCTTCTCAACTCTGGTCCGCTAACGGATGGAGAAACCCTCGTAGTCGTTGGCGGCCAAATCGCGGGCCCGGGCCATGAACCGGTCGAGACCGCCGAGATAGATCGGCAGGACACGCGCCTTGCCCTCGATGTTGCCGCCGTTGTACCAGGAGTTGCAGGAAGGGGCGGTGAACATCGAACCCACTGCTGCGGCTTCGACTTCAGCACACCACTGTTCTTGTGCTTCGGGTTCGACCTCCACATGCGTGTTGCCATTCGCTGCAAGGTGATCGAGAAAGTCGGCGATCCAACCAACCTGCAGCTCAATGTGCGGTGGATAGGTCGCGAGAACGCCGACGCTGCCCGGTCCGATGATCATGAACATATTCGGATAGCCCGCCACGCCGAAGCCCATGAATGCTCGCGGTCCATCAGCCCAATCGTCACGCAGTAGTCGACCATCGTTCCCACGCAAGTCAATGCGAGTGAGCGCCCCGGAGACCGCGTCGAAACCGGTAGCGAAGACGAGTACGTCGAGTTCGTTCAAGCCATCGGCAGTGATGACTCCTTCGGGGACAACTTCCACGATCGGGTTCTTGCGGAGGTCGACGAGCGTGACGTTTTCACGGTTGAAGGTCTCGAAGTATCCATTGTCGAGTACCGGTCGCTTGCAGCCAATCGGATAGTCCTTGGGGCAAAGCGAATCGGCCACCTCCGGGTCTTCCACCGTTCGTCGCACCATTTCACGGAACAGTTCGACCGCCATCTCGTTGGCATCAAGATTCTTCGCCGCGTCGCCCCAGAGGCGCGACGCACTGAACCCATGCTCTGTGAGCGCGGCCTCGCGCTCGTCCGGCGTGCTCTCAAGAATGCGTCGATCGGGATCGGCGATCGTAAAAATCACCGCCCCGGTGGTGTTGGCGGTCGCAAGCGGCGATGCGTACTGCTGCGCTCGCAGTTCGCGATAGCGAGCCTTGAGTTCGACCTGTTCCGTATCGGTCAACGGTCGGTTCTGCGAGGGCCACGTGAACGCAGCGGTGCGCTGAAACACCGTGAGATGACCGGCCATCTTCGCGAGTTCCGGGATGGCCTGAACACCAGACGAACCATTGCCCACGATGCCAACGCGTCGGCCCTCAAGCTCGACTCCGCCCTCGGGCCACAGACTGGACTGCAGGATTTCTCCGGCGAAACTATCGAGACCCGGCCAGTCAGGGCGGTGAGGTGCCGACAATCCACCGGTTCCCATCACGCAGAAGCGGGCGCTCAGTTGCTCGCCTGTCTCAGTGTCGATGATCCATGTGTCGGTCGCCTCGTCGAAGGTCATCGCAGCAACGCCGGTCTCGAGACGGATGTCGCGACGCAGGTCGTAGCGATCAGCGATGTGATTGAGATAGCGCTCGATCTCGGGCTGGGGCGAGAACTGCTCACTCCATTCCCATTCCTGTTCGAGCTCGGGATCGAAGCCGAAGGAGTACTCGAAGCTCGGAATGTCACAACGCGCACCGGGATAGCGGTTCCAGAACCACGTGCCGCCCACGCCCGCCGCTCTATCAAGGACGATCACTCGGAATCCCCGTTCGCGCAGCACCTTCAGCGCGTAAAGGCCGGACATACCGGCTCCCACCACGATCACGTCGGCATCCAATGCGACGTCGTTGACCCCCATGGTCATTCCCCCTATGTAGCTGCGAACACCTTGATCATCGCACCGATAGAGCGCGAGATCAGTTTCGTTTCGACCATGCGCTGAAACTGGCGATCGACCCGGACCTTGGGCGCTCCAACCATGGCCATGGATGCACCTCGGCCAGAGTCAATGAACGCGCCCGCCGCCGCCAACCTGGAACCGGGGCAAAGGTGACTGCGAGTGGCCGATCAGCAAGTACCTGGACCGGATCACCGAGATGCACCTCCAGTTCGCGCTGAGCCCCAAGCTCGGCAAGCCGATCGGCGAGGAACACCAACCGCTTCGATGACAACTGGAGCTTTGCGAGCAATGGTTCGTCGAAGACGAACACGACCGGTAACTGCGGATGTGCAGCCAGTGCCGGGTCGTCATCACCCAGCGACTCCGCTGTTAGCCACACCGCTTCGGGAGTTGAGTGACGCTCCGCCCGTCGAGGTCCAGTAGTTCGCTCCACATCAGGATCATGCCGAAGGCGCGGATCGACATCGACATCGGTGAACTCCGGATCGTCCGGCCAATCGCCGATCGGACATGAATTTCGATGCGAACACCCGCCGCAGAGTCCCGGTGCACGCCGAAGAACCTGCGACTGCGAAAACCCATATGCCTTCGCGGTGCCAGTCCCGATAGTCCACTGCCAGCCGAGACGATTCGCGGCACGCGAGCCATCGAGAAGATGCGTGAAGAAGTGATGTTCGCCCTCTCGCCAGTCGGCACCATGACGCACGGACCATTGCGAGGCCAGCCACATGCGGGTTTGGTTCACCATCCAACCGTCGCGTTCGAGTTCGTCGAGGTTCACTTCCATGCAACGCATCGATCGATCCCAAGGATCAGCCGCCGCGTTTGGTTCCGATGCGAGCGCGCGGCGCAGCGGCTCGCCGGTGACCGAGCCGAGCCGCGCGTAGAGATGCCGGCCGTACTCCTGCCAGCGAAGTTCGTCGCGAAACTTCCGGAGGTCAGCCGACGGGCCATCGACCGCACGATGCACGCCCGGCAACGTGAGCAAACCGTGACGAATCCACGGTGACAATCCAGATGCACCGCGTTGGGACAGCGGCAAAACCTCGTTACGACGCTTGGCATATCCGGTGAGATCAAGCGAGGCGAGTGCGGCATCAGCGGCTGTCTGCGTGCCGACAAAACGGCTCGACCGACGTGCTTCATCGACACAGAGATTTCCGAGATGATCCGATACCCATTGCACCTCGTCTCCGGGTTCGGGTGGAGAAAGCGTCGTGTCGTTCATGACAGCCCAATTCGAATTGGGCCCTTCGCGGTTGACGGATCAACCGTTCGTCCACCTTGCGTAATCACCACGCGACCACCGGCGCTGAGGCGACGGGCAGCCGCGCGCGCCGGCTCACCCAACAATTCCCAGTCGTCTCCTCCCACTGCTTTCGCCGCCTCGCTGGGACAGATGGTGCCGGTGCGCGGTTTACCTGCGAGGAGACTCATGATCGCCGTTTCAAGATCAGTATCGACAGGGCGCACCCCCCGCCGACGGCATGCATCCGAGCAGTGACGGACCTCGTCCCAGGAACGCTCCCACTTCTTTCGCCAGCGCATTGTTCGGCCGCAGACAACACAGTTCTTTGCAGCGGGCTCGGCCATCACCGGCAAGCTACCAAGCCTGCGCCCGAAGACTCAGCCCGGCGAGAGGGTCACTGAATACAAGCCGTTTCCACTGACGCAACTTCGAGTCGCCTGCATACCGCGAAGGGCGGGTCGGTCAGGCACCATCGTGCCCGGCCGACCCACCTGCGAATCAGACTGTGTCGTTCCGGCGTTGCAGGATGAAGAGCGTCACTCCAAGGCCGGCCAGAAGCACGACTAGGACAAGAACGATCTCAAGCATCGGGCCCGAATTGTCGCCGTCGCCGCCAGCGGGCTCAGCAAGTGCCGTGAGCGGTGCTCCGACCTGCGTGGCTTCAAGCACCGGCGTTGCGGCGTCCTTCGCATCGCTTGCCTTGTCGACGACCGATGCCGTTACGTTCGGTGCCGTCGCTCCGGAGGTCTCTACGCGCCATGTTCCACCGGCAGGCTGACCCACCAGCACATAGGAGATGGTGTCGCCTGGTTCGCGGAACACCAGCCATCGAGGATTGAACGGATCGCTCATACTCGACTGTTCGATGCCGGTCACTGAAATCACTGTTCCATCGGGACCGGTCACCGTCGCCGAATCACTACCTGCGTTGATGGCAAACGTCACCATCTTCTGACCATCGGCGACGGCAACTTCGAGAGTGCCTGCTCCGCTCGGACCTTCGGAGTCAGCACCAGCGGCATTGCGCCCGGCCCCCATCTCCGTCGAACCGTTCTCCGCCTTGACGGGTACTTCGTATTCCTTCGAGTTGCAGTCGCTGTTGCGCAGGCGCCACACCGGTTCGACCCAGTCTTTTGAAAGTCCGAGGCGAACATCGTCGAACCACAGACCCTTGAACACGCCGCAGGCAATGACGCCCTTTGTCGAAACGGCCGACGTTCCCGAAAGTTTCACGAGTCCGAGCGAAAGGGTTGCATCACCCCCAAGGCTGAGATCGGTTGCATTCGCCGCTCCGCGCAGATTGACGCCGATGCCCCATTCCTTTTTGTCATCCAGAAAGAGTTCGCCTTTGCCCGAGATCGATGCAAGACCATCCCAGTAATAGGCGACCGTCATCGCGCCGACCCGCATTCCCTTGAGTTCCAGATTGCCGATCATGATCTTCCCGATGGTTCCCTCGCCCGCCACCGACAGTTCGTCCGTATCAATCGTGATGACGCCGTCGATCGTCGCGACGTTGCCAATGTTGGGGACAAATGGCCCAACGCCGAGTGTCGAGATCGCCTTGATACCGAACGGGTCGAGTTTCAATGTTCCGCCGAGCGAGTTGATCGACGCGACGCCATAGATATTGAGGGGCAAGCCCTGGACGGTAACTCCAATCTCTTTGAGTTGACCATCCTTGATTACGACTGTTCCGCCGAATCCAAGAGCATCAGCACCAGGGCCAAAGAGCACCGTGACTTTGCCAGCCCAGAGATTCTCACCCACGCTGTATTTAAGGTCGACGCCCTTTAGGCGGACGACCGCGAGATCGATCTCTGGAATCTTGACGTAGAGCTTCTCGAGACGCCCTGCTCCGTTTACGGGCCAGAAGATCCCGAGCTCGCCGTCGTAACCCTGGAAGACACCGGGAAGTTTGAGCTTGCCGAAGACCGCCATACCCAATGCGCCGTTGCGCTCAACCGGTTCAATCGTGAGCGCCGCTTCGACTGTGAGTCCTGCGATCTTTTGGATCAACTGCGTCGGCAGCGACAACGTGTAGGCGGGAATCTTCTGCAATCCAACTTGGTCGAGCGTGAACACAACTTGAGGCGTGGACAGCGAGGGAACAGCCCCGGCGAGCTGCGCCACAGAATCCTCAGCGACGTCGCTGTAATCGGGAAAGCCGTTCACCGGTTGCTTTGGAAACGACGCGACATCTGACAGACCCGGGAGGCGACCGATGGTCGAGGTCTTGATGACATCGCTCTTGATCGGCATCGCCCAATCCGGGGCGGAACTCTGGCTCGGTGAATACTGGAACGACCAGTCGATCACCCCCTCGTCGACGATCAAGTCGCCTCCGAGGATCGAGCCCACGGCCTGATAGCCAGTCGCTTGGATGTGTGCGTTCAGGGGATCAAACGTCACTACCGCCTGCGGTGCAACGGGGCGGAACTCCATTCCGCCGACGAACACTTTTTGCGATGACGTCCAGACCAATCCCCTTCGGGTCAGGCAATCCTCGGGAGCAGAGACCGACATCTCGAATGGCCCCAATCGCACTGAGCTTGCGCAGGGATAAGAAATCCCCTCATCGGGTGGAATCAAGGGGACAGTAGATGTCGTTGATGTCGATTCATCGGGAGCGTCAATGAGCGTCGTGGTCGACGATGAACTCGAATCGGTTGGTGCGGTTGTGGAAGTCACCGCCGTTGAAGTCGTCGGAAGTGCGGTTGTCGAAGGGATAACTGTGTCCTCCGGTGCAAAGGTGTTCACGACATCGGTGTCGTCGGTGATACCTGACGCCGAACGATTGGTGGTCTCGCCGGCACAGGCCGCGAAAAGAACGCCGCAAGCAACCGAGATCACCAGGACCCGAGCCGCGGTTTGTGCCCGATTTTTTACCTTTGCGTTCATAACGCGAGATGTTAGACCCGCTAGTCAACACCGTGGACAGCAGGGAGCCGCCGTGTTTGCTGCATCACTTGCGAACCGCGACCCGCCGGAGGGCCATGTCAGCAGCCTGGCATCGGCGAAACCTTCGGCTGAGACACAACGCACCGGCCACGGCCTTCTCATGACTTGCGTCACCTATGGTCGTGACCGTTATGGCCCTGGAACCGCGAAAACGAGCACCTCGCATATCAGCTGAACAGGTCTCCGAACTTCTCATCGAAGCCGTGATCGACCTGGTTCTAACCATGCCGATCGAGGAAATCACGACCCGATCCATCGGCGAAAAGATCTCGATGGACCCTCAGGTGATCTTCCGAAATTTCGGTTCGCTGAACAACCTGTTCGTTGCCGTTTCGAAGGAAATGGGTGTTCGATTTTCCCCCGCGGTCAACGCGGACAACTTCATCGAACATCTTCCAGTCCTGATACCGCGATTCAAGCTCCTCACCTACCTCTTGGGCAACGGCGTGCCCGGTGAGCAGTTGATGTTCGACGATGACGCCACGTTGGACGCCATCCGTTCTCGGCCGGAATTCGACGCTGTTCCCGACCGCCTCACCAACGCCATGGCTGTGCTCAATATTTACGTGCTGGAAGGATTCCTTGCCTTCAACAGCATCCATCGATTCACGATCGACGAAACCATCGATGCTGCACGACTCTTGAGCGTGCTTACGCGAAATCTACCGACGATCGCCAAAGACTTCGACTGGGGCTACACCGCCCCATAGCCAAAAGCCACGAACTGCTCCTACGGGGAGTTCGTTTGCGGATCGTTGTGCAATGAAGTGGCACCCACTGCACGTGCGCAGGTAGGTGCCACTGATCGCGTCTAGACCTTCGTTACCAAAGCTCCCGGGAAGTCACCGGCGGCGCGGAACTCGTCGAGATGGGCGTGATAGTCGAGAAGGCTGCCGGCGAAGACAAGACCCTTCGCCGCCTTCTCGTCCGGTGCCGCAAGTTCACTGTTGAAGTAACCGGGCGTGCACGTCGTGACATAGTCGGCGCCACCGCCGATTGCTCCGTACAGGACCATGAGCCAGCCCTCTTCGGATTCCGGCGTCGCTTCGATTGTGGCGACGCCCTGCGCTTCGCATGCACCGATGAGTTCGGCGACGTGACGAGCGGAACGGCCAAGGAAGTGAACGAAGTTCGTACCGAAACCAGCCTGCACAAGGCTGATCACCATCATGTTCGGGAAGCCTCCCGACAAGACACCGTGCAGCGTGTGAGCACCATGCGACCAGGACTCGCTGAGCGAAACGCCATCGCGGCCGATCGGATCGAAACCAACGCGCGAGTCAAGATCGGTCTGCACCTCAAAGCCCGACGCGAAGATCAGGCAGTCGATCGGGTACTCGACACCGTCGACAACGATGCCGGTCTCCGTGACGCGCTCGATGCCCTTGCCTTCGGTGTCAACCAGGTGAACATTCGGCTTGTTGAATGCCGGAAGGTAATCATCGTGGAAGCACACCCGCTTGCAGTTCTTGCCGTAATAGGCCTTGAGCTTCGCGGCGGTCTCGGGATCTTCGATGATCGAATCAACACGACGGCGCAGCTTCTCCATCGTCTGGAAGTCACTGACTTCCATCGCGGCAAGATGCTCAGGTGACTCGGCGGCAGCCTGCGTGTTGGTCCACATGACGTCGGTCCAACCGTCGTTGACGAGATCAACGGCAGGCTTTGCGCCAGTCACGGACTGGGTGAAGTTAACGACTCGCTCTTCCTGCCAACCCGGCTTGAGGCTCTTAAACCACGCTTCGTCAGTCGGACCGTTGTTACGGACACCAACAGCACTCGGCGTGCGCTGGAATACGAACAGATCCTGCGCGGCTTCCGCCAACTTGGGAACGGCCTGAATTGCGGTTGCACCCGTTCCGATAATTCCGACGCGCTTGTCGCCGAGCTTGTCCATGAATTCGCGCGGACCGCCGCCGGTGTAGTCGTAGTTCCAACGCGTGGTGTGGAACATCTTGCCCTTGAAGGTTTCGATGCCCGGGATGCCGGGGACCTTGGGCTTATGGAGGATGCCACCAGCAATCACGATGTACTTCGAACTGATCGTGTCGCCACGCGAGGTGGTGACGATCCAGCGACCGGCGCTGTCGTCCCACACTGCTCCGGTAATGACGGTCTGGAAGAGCGCACGGTCGTAGAGATCAAACGTGCGACCGAGCAACTGGCAGTACTCAAAGATTTCGGGAGCACCGGCGTAGCGCTCCGTCGGCATGTAGCCGGTCTCTTCGAGGAGAGGGAGATAGGTGTACGACTCAACATCGCACATGCAACCCGGATAACGGTTCCAATACCAGGTGCCCCCGAAGTCTCCGCCCTTTTCGACGATGCGGAAATCCGTGACGCCCGACTTCTGAAGATCGATTCCCGTCAGCATGCCGGCGAAGCCGCCGCCCACGACGACGACCTCAGTCGACTCCGTGATCGGATCGCGGCTGAAGGTCGGATCGGCATAAGGATCAGAGTCGAGTTCGGCGAACTTGTCCTTCAACGACACGAACTGCTTGAGGCCGTCAGTACGCAGGCGCTTGAGCTGCTCCTCCTGGTACTTGGAACGCAGTTCCCCGACCGAAATCTCGATTCCTTCGTTCTGTTCTGGCATTGCCGACTCCCCATGTCATACCGACGGGGGAATCCCACGTCGTACTGGCCGACCCGCATTGTGTCAGATCGCACAAACTCCCGCTCCAGAGCTGGCTCAGGCAGTGAGTTCGGCGACCTGCGCCCGAATCCGATCCTTCTGGATCTTCCCCATGAGGTTTCGTTCGATCGAGTCGAGAACCACGATCTGTTCGGGGCACTTGAACCGTGCGAGTCCCAATGCCATGCAGTGCGCTCCCAAGTCATCGACCCCGAGTTCCGTCCCCGGCGCAAGGACCACCACCGCGCACACGCGTTCACCGGTGCGCGTATCGGGCATGCCGACAACTGCGACATCGGATACCGAAGGATGCCGGATCACGGCGTCCTCAATCTCGACAGCAGAAATGTTCTCGGCATTGCGGATGATGACGTCTTTCAGTCGTCCGACAATGGTGATCCGATCGTCCGTATCGACGGTTGCGAGATCGCCCGTGCGGAACCATCCATCATCGAACGCATTCGCGTCGAGCGCCTGATCGACGTACCCGAGGAAGCACTGGCCACCGCGCAACTGGAGTTCCCCGTCCACGACGCGAGCCGAAACCCCGGGCGATGCCGGTCCGACCGTCGTTCCTACAAGTCGATCGTCCGGCCACTCGCACGTTGCCATCGGGAATTCGGTGAGGCCATACGCGCCCACAACTCCAGTGACACCGAACATCTCGATCAGTTCGTCGTTGACCTGCGAAGGGATCGGTGCGCCACCGCCGACGCAGCCGCGCACATCGGGGAAGAGCGCTCCAGCTCCATGTCGCGTCTGCGCCTCGATAAACGCCCGGAAGAACGGCACCGCCGATCCGAACATCGTGGGCCTATGCGCAGCCATCCGGTCGGCGGACATCGCCGGGTCG
This sequence comes from Bifidobacterium breve, assembly GCA_945878725.1. Lineage (GTDB taxonomy): Bacteria > Actinomycetota > Acidimicrobiia > Acidimicrobiales > Acidimicrobilacustridaceae > Acidimicrobilacustris > Acidimicrobilacustris thunensis. The sequence continues at coordinate 110,661 of CAMCTY010000002.1, forward strand.
AACGTATCGAAGAGCACCAGCCGCACGCCGGTCTGAAGCGCGGTGACCATCATTGCGATCCCGCCGATGTGGGTGAACGGCCACGCGATCGGATACACGTCGTTTTCATCGAAGCCCAGGCGCTCGATCATCCCGAGCGCCGATGCCATGACCGACGAGTCGGAATGCCGTGCTCCTTTGGGAGCCGCCGTCGTGCCCGACGAGAAGTAGATCCAACGGCACTCGTCGACCGACGTCGGCGGCGAGGGCAGGCGCGCCGGATCCCCGACCGGAAGACGCAAAGCCGTTGTCATGTCGACAGGGCTCTCGTAGTCGAATGCCACAACCTCGAGTCCGAGTTCCCTGCCCATTGCGGCATGGTCGAAACCTCGCCAAGACTCGGGGACGAGCAGCAGACGGGTCCCCAGTTGCTCGCTTATCAATCCCACCTCGCGATGTCGCAGCATCGGGATGACGGGATTCTGAACGATCCCGATCCGAGCGCAGGCCATCATCAACACTGCGGCCTCGATGGTCGTCGGCAATTGCCACGAGATGACGTCCCCTGAAGTCATCCCGAGGTCGAGGAGTCCCGCTGCGACCCGCTCAGCCTCGTTTTTCAGACCCAGTGACGTGAGGGTCCGGCCGTGATCGTCGGCCAGCAAGACCCGACTGGGATAGTTCTTCGCCGTTTCCTCGACGATGCTCCAAACGCTTCCGCCCATACCCCGGAGACTGCCACAGTCGACCCCGTTTCAGGCCGCTTTCCCCTCGACGCCCTTAATCGGTAAGTATTGAACGAAATTTCTCGGCCCGAACAACAGCATGGGTCAAAACACCGGAGTTGTCATGCATCTCACCCAACCGTTCGTCATGTTGCCCATCCAGACCGATGTGGCCGCCCTTGTGGCCGAGGTGCTGGCCATTCCCGAAAACGTTTGGCGTCCTCATCCCGAAGGCATGCCGGGTAACAGCGCGCTTCCGCTCGTTGCAGTCGGCGGTGACCCTGAGGACGATTCGGTCGAAGGTCCGATGCGCCCGACACCGCATCTCCAAGGCCTCCCGGCGATCATCAATGTTCTTGCCGGACTCAGCGCTCTCGGTTGCCCAATCGGCCGCACCCGCCTCATGCGGATCGATATCGAGTCCGAAGTGAAGCCACACGTCGACACCAATCGCTACTGGTGGGACCACTTGCGCGTCCACATTCCGATCGTCACAAATCCCGCCGTGGAATTCGCGGTCGAAGATTCGACTGTCCACATGGCCGCCGGCGAATGCTGGGTGTTCGACACCTGGTCGCGTCACCGGGTAATGAATCCGGTCAACGCGCCTCGAATCCACCTTGTCGTTGACACCGTCGGTGGCGCTGGCTTCTGGACTCTCATTGACCGCGCGACCGGCGCGATTCCCGCCGACTCGCCGCTTCCCGAACTCGCACACGCCAACAGCATTGCGTTCGAGACGATGAACCAACCGACTGTCCTCCCGTCATCGGAAATCGATGCGACGCTCGGCTCGATTCTGCGCGACTACGCCGAGAGCGACCTCGACGCGGCCGTCGAACTCGATTCGAGACTCATTCCGTTCCGCCGTTCCTGGAAAGCGTGCTGGGCTCATTACGGAGACAGCCCCACCGGCTTCCCCGCGTTTTCACAATTGCGTGACGACGCCCTCGCCATCGTCGCCTCGTCCACAGCAACCCTTGCCAACGGTGTCGAAGTAGCCGAGGCCATTCGCCAACTTGTCATCCGCCCCGGACTCTCCAATCGCGCCGTGGCCAGCATCGGCGCCGTGCCGCCGGTGGCACCAACGGCACCAACGGCTCCAACGGCAACTGCCGCAACTGCTGCGCCCGCCGCGGCGCCGGCACCTGGACCGCTTGTCGCTTCGCAGCCGCAGGGAGAAGCGGCCGCGACGCTCGACGCCGCTCCAGCCGCCCCCGGCGTACCAGCATCACCAGCGCGCCGAGTCCCACCTGAACCGATCATCCTTGATCGTCCCGTCTTCATTGTCTCGTCGCCGCGCGCCGGCAGCACCATGTTGTTCGAAGCGCTCGGACGAGCGAAAGAAGCACTCACGATCGGCAGCGAGAGCCACCAGATCTTCGAGAACATCCAGCCTCTTCGGCCTTCGACTCGCGGCTGGGATTCCAACCGCCTGACCGCCGAGGACGTCACACCGGGCGTCGTGAACGAACTCAGTTCCGCCTTTGTGCACCGCCTCAAGGACCGAGAAGGCAACCCTGTCACTCCTGGTTCCGTCGTGCGCATGATTGAAAAGACGCCGAAGAACGCTCTTCGAATTCCTTTCCTCGCCGCCGCCTATCCCGATGCGAAGTTCGTGTACCTGTTCCGCGATCCACGCGAGACGGTGAGCAGCATGCTCGATGCATGGCGCTCTGCGAGGTTCGTCACCTATCCCGACCTTCCCGAATGGACGGGTGATCGCTGGTCGCTCCTCCTCACACCGGGATGGCGCGATCTCATCGGAAAGTCGATTCCCGAGGTCGTCGCCACCCAGTGGGCGGTCACTACCTCGACGTTGCTGGACGATCTCGAGGCTCTTGAGGCGGATCGCTGGTGCGTTGCCAGCTACGCCGCTCTCGTCGCCGATCCCGACGCCGAACTCACTCGCATCTGCTCGAACCTTGATCTCACGTGGGATCACAACACCGAGGGAGCGCTGCCGAACTCGGCGACAACTCTTGAAGCTCCTCGGGCCTCGAAGTGGGAACGCAACGCTGAAGAACTGCGCAAGGTTTGGGGCATCGTTGATTCCGTCGCGGTGCGGGCCCACGATGTATTCGCCGAGCCGCCCACCATCACCCCGACTCGCACCCGATCGGCCGAAGCCGTCTCTGTCAGTCTCACCCACGAACCCGATGGAAACATCCCCACCGATTTCTCGAGCGTGTTCACCGGTTCGTTTGGCGCCATCCTGCAGGCCGCGAATGTTTCGCTCGCAGCTACGACCTATCAAAGCGGACGCCTTGTGCTCGTCCGCCGCGACGGCGACAAGGTCAACACCCACCTTCGTTTCTTTCCAAGCCCGATGGGAGTTGCCGTTCAGGGTTCCAAACTGGCGCTCGGCACCAAGACCACCGTGTGGGAGTTCTGGAACCAACAGGCGGCCGCGAAAACTATCGATCCCGAAGGCAAGGTTGACGCCTGCTACATGCCCCGCCGCGGCCACGTCACCGGCGATGTCCGCATTCACGATCTCGCCTATGACAGCGAGGGCGAGCTCTGGGCCGTGGCCACCCGTTTCTCCTGCCTCGTCAAGTTCGATCGCGAGTACAGCTTCACGCCGCGCTGGCGGCCGCCGTTCATCTCGGGTCTCGCTGCCGATGACCGCTGCCATCTCAACGGTATGGCCATGGTCGAAGGCAAGCCCCGTTACGTCACCGTGCTCGGCCTCACCGACACTCCCAACGGTTGGCGCGACGACAAGGCCGCCGGCGGTGCGATCCTCGATATTGAGGGTGGCGCTCCGGTAACAGTCGGACTTTCGATGCCACATTCACCGCGTTGGTACGACGGGAAACTCTGGGTCCTCGAATCGGGCCGCGGCGCACTGTGCACTGTCGACGTCGAGACCGGTCAGGTCGAAACCGTCGCCATCCTCCCGGGTTTCACGCGCGGTATGTCCTTCGTGGGCCAGTACGCGTTCATTGGTCTTTCAAAGGTCCGCGAGACCGTTTTCGACGGACTCCCCATCACACAGACCGACACTCCCCGTGAGTGCGGCGTCTGGGCCGTCGACATCCGTACGGGCGAGATCGCCGGGTTCCTCCGCTTCGAGGGAACCGTCTCCGAACTGTTCGAGGTCGCGATCCTTCCTGGCCAGCAGTTCCCCGAACTCGTGGAACCCGGTGCCGAAGCAACCAACGACGCGTTCGTACTCTCTGACGAAGCACTCGCCGACGTCGTGAAGACCGACGAACCGGCGAAGTAAGACGTAACTGTTCCGGGGGCACTGCCCCCGGAGGAAGATTCAGTCTTCGGCCAGAACCTTGTCGACGCGGTCGCCCGCTTCTTCCATCGTCACGTTCCAAGAAACCGAAAGTTCGGAAACGAGAATTCGACGCGCCCGGATCTGCATCGCCTTCTCAGCGCTCGAGAGCGATGACTGACGATCGCGAAGCGCAAGGTTGCGAACAACTTCGGCGCATTCGTAGATGTCGCCTGACTTCATCTTTTCCTGATGGTTCTTGAAGCGGCGGGACCAGTTGGTCGGAACACGAACGTTGCGAACCGCAAGAACGGCGAGCACGTCGTCGACTTCCTCGAGCGAAATGGCGGGACGTACGCCGAGGTCCTCGGCCCGATCTTCGGGAACGGAAACCTTCAGTGCACCACCGCGCCAAGACTCATCACCTGCGGCAACCGACAACTCGAGGTATTTCACCTTCTTGCCATCGACAACACGGGTAGCGCGGCCAGTGACCTCGGCAGTGCCGTGAGCGGGATAAATGACCTTGGAACCAACAGTGAACTTCATGGGCGCCTTCCTGCGAACCGACCGTCAAGTATGCCCAATGAACGGGGCTTTGGCACTATCGCCTCTACGGACAGGCGATCGGACCTCTAGAGCGGGGTCGGAGCGGGATCGTTTGGTCCCCGCCCCTCCGGGTCAAGACCTTCGATTGCGCGCAACGTGGCGATCCGGTCGGACAAAGGTGGATGGGTGTCCATGAGCCGGCCAAATGACCCCCGAATCCCCTGTTCGGAACCTCTTTCGAGGGGGGACTCGATCCAAAGATGAGCGGTTGCGGCCGAAGGATGCGAAACCACGGTCGTATCCGCTTCGAGTTTCTCGAGAGCAGAACGCAGACCGGCCGGCTCGCGGGTCATCTCCACGGCCGTCGCATCGGCGAGGCTCTCCCGCTTCCTCGAAAGGGCCGCCTTGAGGAGCAGCGCGGCCGGAACCGCAATCAGATAGAGCACGAGCGAGACGAGCATTAGAACGGCAAGACCATTGTCGTTACTCCGACGGCGGCCTCCACCCATGATTCCGATCCGGAGGGAAATGTCGGCGATCACTGCGATGGCACCGACCGCGAGAACCGCGAGGGTTGTCACGGCGATGTCGCGGTTGCGGATGTGGGACATCTCGTGAGCGAGCACGCCTCGCAGTTCGCGGCGCGACATCACGGTTAGAAGACCGGTCGTGACCGTGATGGCCGCTCGCTTCGGGCTACGACCGGTTGCGAATGCATTCGGCGCTGGGTCGTCGACGACATAAACAGACGGGACCGGGACACCGGACGCAATGGCCATCTGCTCAACGAGATTGCGGAGCTCCGCGAATTCAGGACCATCGGCCGGACGGGCCTTAACCATCGTGAGCGCAGCCTTGCCCGAAGCAAACCAGGCAATCACGAGATAGGAGAGCACGACCGCGGCGGCAACCAAAAGAACCGTGGGGCGGAACTCGTAGGTCGTGACACACGACTGCGTTACCGGATAGCCGCGACGGGCGACGCTCGTCGTGGCCACACAATTATCTGAGGAAAATGCGCCAAGGGCACCGGCAACAACGTTCGCCACAAGAAAGAGCAGCGCAAACGTGCCGCCCAAAATCACGACGGTGGCTCGACGATTGTTCTTCTGATGTTGGATGAATCCGGTTGCGTCACTCATGGACAGCTGCTGCCCTTATGCCGAGAACTTGTATGTCCGGGGTGCGAGATAGTGATCAACGAGGTGCCGATCAGAGAGTTGTTGATCAGAACTGGACCTTGGGAACAGCCCTATCGGCCTCGGCAGCTTCGAACAGTTCGCGATGAGGGAAGGTGCCCATCTTTGCAACGACCATTCCGGGGAAGGTGTCGATCTTGTTGTGAAAGTGCGTCACCGAGTCGTTGTAGAACTGACGCGCGTAGGCAATCCGGTCTTCGGTAGAGGTGATCTCTTCCTGCAACTGACGGAAGTTCGCGTCGGCCTTGAGATCGGGATACGCCTCGGCGAGAGCAAACAACTTGCCCAGCGCCGCGGTGATCGGACCTTCGGCGGCGGCGGCCTCTGCCGGCGAAGCCGCGGTGAGACTTGCATTGCGAGCCTGAACCACGGCCTCGAAGGTTCCACTCTCGTGCGCGGCGTATCCCTTGACCGTCTCGACAAGATTCGGAATGAGATCGGCACGACGCTTGATCTGAACGTCGATCTGTGACCAGCCGTTGTCGACCTGATTGCGCAGGCGGACGATGCTGTTGAAAATCAGAACGACCGCGCCCACGAGCACGACGATCAGGATGATGATGATCAATACGATCACGATCGTTTCCTCCTCAGGAACCGAACGGGCACACGCCCACCCGAATGGCATAAGCCACGATCTAAGTGAATCACGACTCGGGACGAACTGCTCGTCGCGGACCTACGAATCCTGCGTCGAAATGTGGCGGGGCATGGAAGAGGACTTATCCGATACTGCATCCTCGGCGACGATCACAGCGCGTTTCTCGATCGCCGCATCTTCGGCCTCGGAAAGAACGGGTTCGGTGACCCGAGCCAATGATCGCCAGGCCGCCAGCGCCGTGAGAATGCAGGCCATTCCGCCGGCGACGAACGTGGCACGCGCCCCGAACTGCTGGCCGATCCACCCAATGATCGGTCCGCCGATCGGAGTCGTTCCGATGATCGCTGTCACATAAAGGGCCATGACTAGGCCGCGCACCTCAACGGGGGCGTTCATTTGAAGCGTCGCCGAACCCATCGTGATGAACGCCACGCTGCCGGCTCCGACAACGACAAGTGCAATGACCATGAATCCAATCGACGGCATCGCGCTCGCGATCAACATCGCGGCGCCGAGGAATAGCGCAGCCATCCCCATCCGCCGATGACTCGCCCTACCAAAACGGGCGATTAACAAGCCACCAATCACCGAGCCGATTCCCATGGCCGATGACAACACGCCGTAGCTCCCGGCGCTCCCCCCAAATTCGTATTTCGCGAAGAGTGGCAGCGCTATCTGGTTCTCGTAGGCAAGAGCACCGATCACGACGGTCATGAGAATCGGTGTCCGCAACCGCGGATCGGCCCACACGACCCGCACTCCCTCGCGTACCTGGCCGGGGCTTTTGGCAACCGGCGCCTTCGGAACAAATTCCGCTCGTCTCATCATTAGGAGAGCCACAGTTGCCGCGAGATAGCTGACACCGTTCACAAAGAACGGTGTGGACAGACCTACGAGCGCTATGAGCGTGCCTGAAATCGCCGGACCAAAAATACGCGACACGTTGTTCGTTGTGCTTCCAAGACCTACGGCACCGGTGATGTCGTCGGGACCGACCATCTCGTAGACGAACGATGATCGCACCGGCGTGTCGAATGCGTTCACCGTTCCGAATGCAGCAGCGAGAGCGAACAGGCTCCACACACGGATGGTGTCGGTCACAATCATCACGCCGAGGAACGTTGCTAGAAGGCCGGCGAGAATCTGTGTGGTCTGCAGGATGTGCCAGCGACTGCGTCTGTCGGCCACAGCTCCAGCAAACGCCCCAAGCAACAATGTCGGCACGAACTGAGCGGCCGTAACAAGGCCAAGCATGCCACCGCTACCGGTCAGTTTGAGTACGAGCCAACCCATGGCAACGGTCTGCATCCAGGTTCCGGTCTGGGAAACGCCTTGGCCGATCAGATAGAGCCGGAAGTTCCGATGATGGAGGACGGCGAACCCGCCGATGCCGCGTTCGCTCACCAAGTAGCAGTCAACGCGACTGCGCCCCTCCCCCTCGGCACTGAAACCATGCTCCGACTGTACTGGTGAAGATGACCAGTCAATCTTCGATAAGCACGGTCGCCTACCGTTGCCCTGTGCCTAGATTTTTGATCCGACGACTAGTCATGCGACAACTTCTCGTGTGTGCGGCACTGGCGATCGGTGTCGGTGCCATCGCAGGTTGCCGCACCAGTCCGGGAAACAACCCAAGCGGCACGGCCACACCGGGTATCTCCGGAAACCTCTCCATTTCGGCAGCGGCGTCGCTACAGGGTGCCTTCACCGAGATGGCTGCCGCATTCGAGAACGCCCATCCGAAGGTTTCGGTGTCGATCAACTTCGGGGCCTCGTCAACCCTCGCCCGACAGATCATCGACGGCGCTCCTGTCGATGTGTTCGCCTCCGCTGATCAGACGACCATGACGAAGGTGGCCGACGCCCAACTCCTGAGAGACATTCCGACCGTCTTTGCGACCAACTCCCTCGAGATCATCGTGCGCAAGGGCAACCCTTCGAGCATCGACTCTCTCGCCGACCTTACGGGGACCGGATTGATCTACGTCACCTGTGCACCAGAGGTGCCGATCGGCCGGTACGCCGCCGAGGCGTTGCTGGATGCAGGCGTCACTGTGAAGCCGGCGAGTTTCGAACCCGACGTCAAGGGAATCGTCACAAAGGTCTCGTCCGGTGAAGCCGACGCGGGCATCGTGTATCGGACCGACGTGCTCGCGGCCGGCAAAACCGCAGCCGGTGTCGCGATTCCCGATCAGTTCGATGTCCGGGCCACCTATCCTCAGGCCGTGCTCATGAGTTCGCCGAACGAAACCGCCGCCAGCGCGTGGATGTCGTTTATTTCCGGGGCAGAAGGACAAGCAATTCTCCGCGCCTACGGCTTTGGTCAACCGTGACGCCGAGGGCGCAGTCATGAACTCGACCGTCGGAGATCGGCGGCGCGCACGACGGACCAACCGCCCACCGGTACTCGCCGTCCTCATGGCCGGGATCGCTGTGGCGTTCTTTGCTCTTCCGTTCTTCGGGTTGCTCTGGCGGGTCCCATGGTCCGAAGCGTGGTCGTTACTCACCGACCCGGAATCACTCAAAGCATTGCGACTCTCTGTGTACTGCTCGCTGTGGGCAACCGCCTTGGCCGTCGTGTTCGGCACACCGCTTGCATGGGTTCTCGCCCGCTACGGATTCCCCGGCCGGCGCATTGTGCGCGCGCTCTGCCTGCTGTCGCTCGTCCTTCCGCCCGTTGTCGGCGGCGTCGCGCTCTTTGCGGCATTCGGACGACGCGGCCTGCTCGGTGATCCTCTATTCGATTGGTTTGGCGTGCGACTGCCGTTCAGCACAGCGGGCGTGGTTCTTGCGCAGACGTTCGTCGGCATGCCGTTCTTCGTCCTCACCGTTGAGGCTGCCCTGCGCGGACTCGATCGTCGCGCCGAAGACGCCGCTCGCACCCTCGGCGCTAGCCCTTGGTACGCATTTCGGCGGGTCACCCTTCCCGCGATCAAGCCGGCCCTGTTCGCCGGAGCGGTTCTCGCATGGGCTCGTGCTTTCGGCGAGTTCGGCGCAACCATCACATTCGCCGGCAACTTCCCCGGTCGCACACGCACCCTTCCTCTTGCCGTCTACCTCGCACTCGAATCCAATCCGGGTCAAGCGCTCGTACTTTCGGTTTTCATGATTGCGATCTCATTCGCCGTGATTGTCGGATTACGCGACCGATGGCTCGGCGGATCCAGTGACGGAGATCCAACATGAGCCTCCATGCCCGCGTCGTGGCGGAACTCTCAACCTTCAGACTCGATGTCGACGTTGACATAGAGGACGGTGAAACCGTTGCGGTGCTCGGGCCCAACGGCGCCGGAAAATCGACGCTTGTAAAGGCGATCGCCGGACTCCGACCCCTCGACGAGGGATTCGTCCGGATTGACAGCATCGTGTTCGACGATCCGGATACCGGTGTGTTCGTGGCCCCCGAACAGCGCAACATCGGCGTCGTGTTCCAAGATCACCGACTCTTCCCACAACTCGACGCCCTCGACAATGTGGCATTCGGATTACGTGCCCGAGGAATGTCGCGCACAGAAGCCCGCCGGGTTGCGCGCGCATGGCTCGATCGCATGCATCTCAGCGACCACGCCGCTCAGAAGCTCGACACGCTTTCCGGCGGTCAGGCGCAGCGCGTCGCGCTTGCCCGTGCACTCGCCAGCGAACCCCGACTGTTGCTGTTGGACGAACCACTCGCTGCCCTCGACGCCGCCACTCGCGCTGAAGTTCGCCGCGATCTACGCACACACCTCACCGGGACAACAGCCTCTGCGCTGCTCATTACTCATGACCCGGTCGATGCCTACGCGCTTGCCGACCGCGTCATCGTCATCGAGGATGGGCGAGTCACCCAATCGGGTGATCTTTCCGAGGTGACTACCCATCCCCAGTCGCGCTACGTCGCCGACCTAGTCGGCACCAACCTTGTGCCCGGAACGATCGATGCTGGAGTGCTGCGAACTAGTGATGGTGTCAGCATCGCCGTTCCTGCCGACTCGCCGGACGGCCCGGCCTTCGCGTCGATCCGGCCCGGTTCAGTCGCACTGCACCGGAGCGAACCCGAGGGAAGCGCCCGCAATGTCTGGTTGGTCGAGGTCATCGAACTCGACGTGCGAGCGGACCGGATCCGGGTCCGCCTCGACGGGCCCATCGGCCTTGTGGCGGAACTGACACCCCCGGGCCATGAAGCACTCGCCCTTCGCCCTGGCGACCGGATCTGGGCCTCGGTAAAGGCCAGCGAAGTCGGGATTTCCGAGGACTTCTCCCGATGAACACAGGGCTGTTTTGCAGGAACCAGGCGCAGCGACAGTAGGGTGACGATGTCGGAATGGCGGCCAGGCAATTTCCCCTGACTACCGATCTGACTCGAATGGATCAACTGTGTTGGTTGTTTCATTGCTCCGGGTAGCGGTCCCCAACCCTGCATCGGAGCCGTGCGGAACGCACTAACCGGACTCCCGCTGCATTGGGACCGGCTCCAGAGCGAACAGGGTGACGGCTCGGGGACCGGCTCACACCACCGAGGGGTACGGCGCGCCACATGCCCGTGCCCTGCAGTTCATTACGAGGACCTACGTGCCCGATATCGAAGACAGCATCGAAGAACCCGCGAGCGGTGATTCCGTTGTCGCGTCCATCGTCATTCCTTCGATTGATGTCAACAGTTCCCGTTTCGAGACGCTCGTCGAGGCTGCCGCATGGGGCGAAGCATCGCCCACTGATCTCGCCGTGCTCGAGACCCACCGCCCGGCATGGCAACGAGTACTCGTCGAACGGTTGAACGACACCGACGATTCACTCGACCGCCTGCGCTCGCAGCGCCGGCCCGATGACCAGCAGATCGTCGCCGACCTTGAACACGAACAACGCGTTCTCGAAATCGCGCTCGACCGCTTTCTCGGCATCGAACCTGAGGTCGAAGAAATCACAGTCGGAGTCACCGCGCTGCAGTTGTCATGGGTTGCGGGTCGTCTCGTCGCATGGCTCGGCGGTCCCGATGCACCCGCCACGACATCCGCCGATCTTCAACGAGTGCTCGCCGCGACTGGCGCCCCCGCCGTTTGGGGCGGACGAGCACCAGTGCCGCTCCCAAATGGCGAGAAAACCGTCTCCGTCGAAGCGAACACAAGCGATGTCCTCGGATGGCTACTCGCTCTTGCGTCTGATCCTCCTGAAGAGGAACTCGGTGCAAGTTCCCGCTGGCTATCACTCGTTGCCGCATGGGCCGTCGAGATGACGGCGCGCGGGGCAATGGTGCCGACGCTTCGCCGCTCGCGCTCCGGCCGCAAGAACCAGAACCGCTCAGCGTTTGCGGTGTCTTGGAACCCTGCGCTCATCGACGCCGAGCATCTCAAGATCATCGCCGACGCCATGCCCGGTTCGGTCTCTGCTCTTTCTCCTTCGGTCGATGGCACCGCCATGGCACGTACCGTGCTTTCCGAAGTTGTCGATGTCATTTGCCACGACGCGGCGCGTCGGGTCGATGTCCCCGAGGCGCCCGAAGATCCCAAGACCAATGCAGCCGCGGCCGAAGTGTTTCTGGCCCGTCTCGACGGCACGCCCTTCGAGATCTCACCCGGCATCGCCGGCGAACTCACCAACGCCCTCGAGCGCTGGGCCGCGCCTGTCACCTCCAAGACCTACCGCGCCATCATCGTGCAGCTCGATCCTCCCGACTCCGGCGACGCGTGGCACTTGGCCGTCTATGCCCCCGGTCGCGGCGAACAACTCGTCCCCATCGAAGTGGCACTCGTCAACGCCGGGAACCAACGACGTGAACTCGAGGCCAATCTTCTGCGTCTCGAACACCTCTTCCCGCCACTGCTGCGCCCCGGAAGTCTCCGTCGCGGCGAAGTCGTTCTGAGTCAGGCCGAGGCGTGGGAACTCATGACCGAGATCGGTCCCATCCTCGTCGACTCCGGTTTCGATGTGCGCGTTCCTGCGCTGTCGCGCAAACGACCGACCCCATCGCTTCGTCTCTTCGCCGAATCGTCCAGCGAAACCTCGGTCGGCGCACACCAACTCGCCAACGTCAGCTGGACGGCAGTGTTCGACGACATCGAACTCACCGCCGCCGATATTGCCCGACTCGCGAAAGAAGCGCGACCGCTGGTGCGATCGGGTGGACGCTGGGTAGCGATCGACCACGCCGATCTTGCAGCTGCAGCTAAGGCGCTTGCCGAGCGCGGAAAGAAGCCTCAACTCACCGGGGCGGAAATGCTCCGACAGGCTCTCGGGCTTGATGGGTCGCCGCTGGCCGGCGGCATCTCGATCGACGGCACCGGTTGGGCCGCCGATCTCCTTTCGAAAGCATCGAATGCATCACTCGAACCCGCTAGTACCCCGGACACTTTCAAGGGAGAGCTCCGCAGCTATCAGGCCGAAGCGCTCGCCTGGCTCCAGTTCCTCGACATAACCGGACTCGGTGGTTGCCTCGCTCTCGACATGGGTCTCGGCAAGACACCCACGATCCTTTCCCACCTTGTCGCCAGTCCCAACAGCGGCAACCCCACTCTTGTCATCGCTCCTCCCGCCGTTGTCGGCAACTGGGCGGCAGAGGCGGCGCGCTTCACCCCTGATCTCAATGTCGTTGTGCACCACGGCGCATCGAGAGCCGACGAGAGCGGCATCGCTGCAGAAGCTGATGGGGCCGACGTCGTCATCACCACCTACGGCACTGCAGTCCGCGATATCGACTCGCTCGAGAAGATCGAATGGGGCCGCATCGTTCTCGACGAAGCGCAGGCCATCAAGAACCCCGCCAATGAAACTGCGCAGCAACTGCGTCGGCTCAAGGCGAACTCGCGACTCGCGCTCACTGGTACTCCGATCGAGAACGGACTCGGCGATCTCTGGGCCATTCTCGATTTCACCAATCCCGGCCTTGTCGGACCCCGGCCACAGTTCATCGCCCAACTTTCCGGCGCAGGCGACAACGCTCGCTCGCAAGGAGAGCAGGCGCTCCGCGCTCTTAACGGTGTTCTTGTCTTCCGACGCACCAAGAGCGAACCGGCGATTGCGGCCGAACTTCCCGATCGCATCGATGAACTTGATCGTTGTTCGATGACACCCGAACAGATCGGCCTTTACCAGGCCGTTCTCGACAGTCTCGTCACTGGTGTTGCCAATGAACCGGGAGCCGACTCGCGTAACGGTCGGATCCTTGCCGCCATCACCGCCCTCAAGCAGATCTGCAATCATCCAGTCGCGTACCGACACGACGATGGACCCCTCGATGGTCGGTCAGGAAAGCTCGCCCGCCTCGAGGAGATCATCGAGCAGGTGTACGCAGCCGGCGAGCGCGCACTCGTCTTCACCCACTTTGCAGAGTGGGGTCAAAAACTTGCCGAACACCTCAGTGCGCGATTCGAAATTCCGGTCGGCTGCTATCACGGCGGCCAGTCGCGCGGCGCCCGCGATCAGCTCGTCGCCGACTTCCAAGCGCTCGAAGGTCCCGGCACCCTCGTGCTCTCGCTCAAAGCGGGTGGCACTGGCCTCAACCTCACGAACGCGAACCACGTCATCCTCTACGACCGCTGGTGGAACCCGGCCGTCGAAGATCAGGCCCGTGACCGGGCGTGGCGTATCGGACAGACAAAGACCGTGATCGCTCACCGTCTCGTTTGTCCCGGAACTGTCGATGAGCGCGTCGAGGAAGTCGTGGCCGGCAAACGTCACATCGCTGATCTCGTCCTTCCCAAGTCCAGTTCGCTCGGTGATCTTGATCACACACAACTCCAGACCGCCCTCGGCCTGCGGACCGACGAGTTGCTCACCGAACAAGCCGAAATCGATTCTGTCGGGAGTGCATCATGAGTCGTACCCGCCGTCGCCCCGCATCCGCCCAGGCCCAAGGCGGCCAGAAGAAACTTGCCGCCGAACGTGCCGCCGCCAAGAAGTTCTGGGGCGAATCCACACTCGACGATCCCGCACTGGTCCGCATGTCCAGCGATCCTGCCGCCCTCATGCTCTCGCTGGGCGAGCCACCGTTGCGCGGCAGCGAGAAGGCCGCGCAGGCGGCATTCACGCTGGTGTACCGCAAGGCCGCTCAGCTTGCCCTTCTGGCGGCCACCGCCGCTGGACTCGACGACGACTCATTCGGCGTTTGAGACTCCCGACGCCTAACCTCCACACACGTGCGCTTCCTTCACGATCGAACCCCAGAAGCTGACCTCACGTTTGACGACGTGTTTATGGTTCCGGCCCGCTCCGATGTTCAGTCCCGACTTGATGTCGACCTGACCACAACCGACGGGACCGGCACGACCATCCCGATCGTTGTCTCCAACATGACGGCCGTAGCCGGACGTCGCATGGCCGAAACGGTCGCCCGTCGGGGTGGCATCGCCGTCATTCCGCAGGACATCCCACTCGACGTAATCGCTGACGTTATCGGTTGGGTAAAGCAGCGCCACCTCGTACATGACACACCGATCACTCTCGCGTCGACAGACACCGTGGGCGATGCTCTCAACCTCATCGGCAAGCGTGCCCACAACGCCGTCATTGTTGTCGAAGGCAATCGACCCGTCGGAGTCCTCACCGAGAGTGACTGCACCGGAGTCGACCGCTTCACCAGCGTTGAACGTGTCATGGCGACCGACCTGCTCACCATGCCCGAATCGATTGATCCCGCCGCGGCGTTTGACTTGCTGCACGAGCGCCGTCGGCGTCTCGCCCCCGTCGTCGATACCAACGGTGATCTCGTCGGCATCCTCACCCGCACCGGAGCATTGCGATCGACGCTCTACCGTCCCGCTACCGACGACCAAGGACATTTGCGCATTGCTGCCGCCCTCGGCGTCAACGGTGACGTGGCTGCGAAAGCCCGGTTCCTCGTTGAAGCCGGCGTCGATGTTCTCGTGCTTGATTCAGCACATGGACATCAGGAACGGATGATCGAGGCAATCCGCAAGGTGAGCGCATTAGATCTCGGCGTTCCCATCTGTGCCGGCAACATCATCTCGGCCGGTGGCGTGCGCGATCTCGTCAACGCCGGCGCTGACATCATCAAGGTCGGAGTTGGCCCCGGGGCAATGTGCACCACCCGCATGATGACCGGCATGGGTCGCCCGCAGTTCTCCGCTGTTCTCGAGTGCGCTACCGAAGCCCGCTCTCTTGGCCGACACGTTTGGGCTGACGGCGGTATCCGCCATCCCCGCGATGTCGCCCTGTCCCTCGCCGCTGGGGCCAGCAACGTGATGATCGGCTCCTGGTTCGCCGGCACGCACGAATCGCCTGGCGATGTTCACGAAGACTCAGACGGTCGCTCCTTTAAAGAGAGCTTCGGAATGGCGTCATCCCGTGCCGTCATCGGCCGAAGCGCAAACGACGAAGAGCCCATCGAGGCCGCCCGTCGCGCACTGTTCGAAGAGGGCATTTCGAGCGGTCGTATGTACCTCGTCAGCGAGCGACCCGGCGTCGAAGATCTCATCGACACCATCGCCGCCGGTGTGCGCAGCGCGTTCACCTACGCCGGTGCCCGCACGATCGAAGAGTTCCATGAGCGCGCTGTCGTCGGCGTGCAGACTGCATCCGGATTCGCTGAGGGTCGCCCGCTTCATCAGGGTTGGTAGCGCGTCGGTCACCGATCGGATGCGTGATAACCGCGCGCACCATGTCGTGTGGCTGTCGTCACTGTGACCGCTGACCGGCTCAAATCGGTAGACGCGTGGCGACGAAATCTTTAGTCTTTACCTTGTTGGCCGCGGGACCCCCCTCCCGCAGAGCCACTGGTCAGATTGAGAATCCCCCCTCTCAACGACCTTGCGGCGCCCCCCGCCTCCCCCGGCCGGGGGCGTTTGCGTTTTTGTCGTACATCGCAGGTCGTACATGGCAGATCTGTGCCGACATGCAACTGTCAGCCGAGGTGTTCACCAAGAAACTGCAACGTGTGCTTCCACGCATCCGTTGACGATTCCGCGTGGAACGAAGGCCGCTCATCGCAATGAAAACCGTGATCAGCCTCGGCATAACGAACAACCTGCGAATCGACTGAACAGGTCGCTGCGGCAACTCGAACCCGCTCAACGTCATCCACCGGGATGTGCTCGTCGAGATCACCGTAAAGACCGAGCCATGGCGTCCGCAGTCGAGCGGCAGCGTCGATGCCGGCTTCGAGACCAAAGCGGCCTTCAGCAAGACCGCCTCCGTAGAAGGTGACCGCCGCTCCGAGCTCGCAACGCGCTGCGGTGGCAAGCGTGACGCTTCCGCCCAAACAAAAGCCGATGATTCCGGTGGCCGATGCCGCGACACCTCGGGAACTGAGGGCTGCGAGCGCCGAGTCAATGTCAGCTTCGATGGTTTCCTGTGTGAGCTTCATGATGACGGGGCCGAGCTTGTCGTAATCGCTGTAGCCAAACAGTTGCTCTTCGCTGCGATGGAACAACGCGGGAGCGATGGCGAGCCAACCGTCAGCGGCGAGTGCTTCGCTGACCCTACGTATGTGCCCGGTCAGGCCAAACGCTTCCTGAACCACAATCACACCCCCGCGGGGTGCGCCCTCGGGAACAGCAAGGAACGCGGACATTGGTCCATCGGCAGTTTCGATGGTGATGAGTTCAGCCTCGTGAGATTCCATCCCCACATCCTTGCGTCCCGCCGGAGCGGTTGCTCGGGATCCTCAGTTCACGAGTTGGTGATGTTCACCGAAGTCAGATCGTCACCGAGGATGATCTCCCCGGAGAAATGGGCGGCGGCAAGTGCCCGCCAGTCATCTTCCTGGCCGGGTCCTATCCCAGGGACGTAATGCGTGAGCACGAGCGTTCCGACTCCCGCTCGGGCCGCGGTCTGGGCCGCCTGTTCGACAGTCGAGTGGTAATCGAGAATGTCCTGCAATCTCGGCATCGGGATGAGCTTCACGAGATCGTCGCGAAGAACAGTCTGCACATAACCATCAGCGCCAGCACACAGTTCGTCGAGGGTGTCGCACGGAATGCCATCGCCACCCATGACAACCGTTGCATCGGCACCTTCGATGCGGAATCCGACGGTGGGACCGCATGGCCGGTGATCGGTTGCGCCGACGCGCACGGAAACTTCGCCGACCGTGAACACATCGCTCGGCGAAACCTCAACAACGACAACAGCCGGTCCTTCGTTCAGGTCCCCGTGATGATCGAGTCGGTAGTTGATGTCGGAGCCGAGCATCATCATGATTCCGTCGACGACCTTCGCCATCCCGACTGGCCCATAGATCGTCAGTGGATTGGGTTGTGGGCTCATAATCCAACGTGTGGTGATCACGTCGTTCAGATCGGTGATGTGATCACTGTGGAGATGAGTGATCAGCACCGCGCCGAGCATTCCGGGAAAGACCCCGGCGGCGACAAGACGCTGGATGACCCCGCGGCCGGCGTCAACGAGAAGCAGTGTGTCGCCCGAGCGCACGAGAGTCGCGGCCCCGGCGCGGTTCGGGTCCGGGATCGGACTGCCTGTTCCCAGAAGGGTGATCTCCATAGCGGTTCTCCATGATCGGCGGTTCGACAGTACTGACGGTAGCCCTGTCAGTATTTGGTCGTCCGGATTGCGCCTCTATCCTCGCACTATGGCTAGAGACATCATCGATGATCGCTTCATCGGGGCATTGCACGTTCGTGCTCTGACCCGGGCCGGCTTCGACCATGACCCAGTGGCCGAGCACACCGCCATCCAGGCCGGGACTCTCGAGGCGCTCATGGCCGGCGGCTACGAGGGTGACACCACCCTCGACGAAGTGATGCGGCTCGGCAATCTCGGCATTGGCACAATCCAGCAACTCGACGGTGAACTCGTCATTCTCGATGGCACCGCATGGTCTGTTGGATCAGACGGAAACGTCCGCGAAGTGCACGGCTCAACCCTCACCCCGTTCGCGGTCGTCACCAACTTTGTTGCCGACGTGACCCGAACTATCCAAGGTCCGCTCTCGTTCGAGAAACTCACGCAGATTCTCGATGGCGCAGCACCTCCCGATGCTCCGGTCATCGCGATTCGCATCGACGGCGAGTTCGCCGATCTTCGTTTGCGTAGTGTCGAGAAGCAGGAGCCTCCCTACAAACCGCTGCGCGAGGTCGTCGCCCACCAGACCGAATGGTCGATCGCCTCCGCCACCGGAACGCTCGTCGGGTTCCGTTTCCCTGACGCCACCGCCGGCCTCGAGGTCCCCGGATACCACCTTCATTTCCTGTCCGATGATCGCAACGTCGGAGGCCATGTCATGGCGGCGACGCTTGTCGAAGGGCAGCTCGCGATCGATCCGTGTCACGAGCTCCATGTGGAGCTTCCCGACGGCGTCAGCCTCGGAACCCCAGGTAGCGCCGACCGCGCAGAGATTGCACGTCTTGAGGGCGGAGGCGCCTCCGCCGGTTGATCAGACCTTTGAATCCTTTTCGGACCAGCGGCTGAAACTCATCATGCCGTAGAGAAGAACTCCGATGAACACAATGAATGTGATCACGCCACCGAAGATGAAAAGGGCAGTTTCTGTCATTGCGTTTCCTTATCGCCTTTACCGCTGAGGAGGAACGCTCCAAGAGCGAGGATCGACGGAACCCACACGCCGACATAAATGCCATTGAGTCGACCGAGCGGGTCGTCTCCGGCGCCGAAGTAAATGGCGATACTGGCGACGAGGCTTGCCATGGCGGCGAGGATGAATGTTGCCTTGAGGATCGTTTCGGGCTTCATGTTTGACAACTTAACCGACACGCACGACGTCGACACCTGCGAGTTCGACATTTTCGCGCCAGCGAATGAGGTGATTCGCGTACTCCTCGACGCTGCCCATAAACGACGCCGCACGGGCGGCCTTCATGTCGCCCGCTTGCTGTTCGGCATTGAGATAACCGGGGGTGCATGCCGCGTTGTACGCACCGACACCAGCCACCTTGCCCATCAGGACCATGAACCAATCCTCTTCGGCACCGGCGGTCGGCTCGATCTCGGCAATACCGCTATCAAGGCACATCTTGATGACGAGAGCGCAATGCTTCGAGACTTCAGTCAGGTAGTGGACGAAGTTGGTTCCGAAGCCACCCTGGGTGGTGCTGATCATCAGGAGGTTCGGGAAGTCGCGGCTCATGACGCCGTGCATCGTGTGGGGGCCTTCGCCCCACGACTCTGTCATTGCCACGCCCCCGCGACCCTTCGGATCGAAACCGAGGCGATCGTAGGTGGGAGCCACTTCGAAACCCGACGCGTAGATGAGCATGTCGACCGGGTATTCAACACCGTCGACGACGGGTCCGTTTTTGGTGATGCGCTCGACGCCTTGGCCGTTCGTATCGATCAGGTGGACGTTCTCGCGGTTAAACGCGGGAAGGTACTCATCGTGGAAACACGGACGCTTGCATCGGACGCCGTACCAAGGCTGCAACTTCGCCGCGGTATCGGCATCGGTAACGATCGAGGCGATGCGGTTTCGCACGGCTTCCATAAGTTCGAAATCGATGCGCTCAAGGTCCGCACCCTCTTCCGGCGAATCCGGGACTTTGGTGGTATCGGTCCACATAACAGTGGTCCACTCGTCACCGACGAGGTTCTCATTCGGCTGCTCGCCACAAACAGCGCGAGTGAAGTTCTTGATGCGCTCGTCTTGCCAGCCCGGCTTCTGTGATTTGAACCATTCCTCGTCGGTCGGACCCTGACCGCGATAACCGACAAATGCCGGAGTGCGCTGGAAGACGAACAGTTCTCCGGCCGCCTCCGCGACGCGGGGGACGACCTGCACAGCGGTCGCGCCAGTGCCGATGATGCCGACACGCTTTCCGGCGAGCTTGTCCATTAATTCGGAGGGGCTGCCACCGGTGTAGTCGTAATCCCAGCGGCTGGTGTGAAAACCGCGACCTTCATAGTTTTCGATGCCCGGGATGCCGGGGAGCTTGGCCTTGTGCAACACACCGCCGGCGATCACAACGAACTTTGAAGTGATCACGTCGTTACGCGTCGTGCTCGTCACCCAGCGTTCGGCTGATTCGTCCCATGCCATGTCTTCGACTTCGGTTTGGAACAACGCGTTCTCGTAGAGATCGAATCGCCGTCCGAGAAGCTGGCAGTACGCGAAAATCTCCGGGGCCTGCGCGTACTTCTTGGTCGGCATGTAGCCGGTGTCCTCAAGCATCGGCAGGTACACGTAGGACTCGACATCGCACATCGCACCCGGGTAGCGATTCCAGTACCAAGTGCCACCGAAGTCACCACCCTTTTCGATGATGCGGAAACTGTTGATGCCGAGCTTGCGAAGGTTCGCTGCTTCAAGCATTCCGCCGAAACCACCACCGACGATGACAACGTCAACCTCTTCAACCTGCGCATCGCGGGTGAAGCCGGGCTCGACGTAGGGATCGCGATTGAACTCCTCGAACTTGCCACTCAGTTCGGAATACTGAGACTTGCCCTCAGCCCTGATGCGCTTCTCGCGCTCGACGCGGTAACGCTCTTTGGCTGCTTCGACAGCATTGTCGTCGGTGGCGGCGTTTTCCGGAGTCATGTCGAACCTCGTTGGTCGGTATTTGGACTTGTGACCATCATTACATAGGCCAGAGAATTCACTCAATGCCTAGTGCCGTAGGGAATTTTCGTTTCGGCGGCGGGTTCGGAACCACCAACCGCCCAAACCGGCGACAAGAACCAGGATGAACGCGATCAGCCCGGGGACCAACCACGAACCTGTCTTCGTCGGCAGTGGTTGATCGGTAGCCACGACGGCAATCGAACCGATTGCCGTGTTGTTCACTCCGTTGCTGTCAGGAGTCGCAGCCTTCACAAAAGCCGCAGGAGCGAGCAGACCTTCGACCTCGACGGTTGCATCGACGATCAGTTCGATCTGCTTGCCGGACTCAAGGGTTGGGATGGCCCATTGATTCTCGGTGGAGTCCCAGTTGCCCGCAGGCGCCACCCCATTGATCACACGCAGACCCGCTCTTGCCGCATCAAGAACTACGCCTATGTCGGTAGCCGCACCCGGACCGTTATTGCTCACGGTCACCGAAAACGCCATCCGCGATCCGACCGTGATCGCTTCTTGGATCGACTTCAACGTGACGACAAGATCAGCAACCGGACCGACAACGACCGATCCTGGAGAGAACTCCGCAACCGGTGCGGTCATCGGTGTTGTTGTGGTGGCGACCGCACCGTCAAGGACGGTCCCTCCCGTTGATGGAAGTACAAACGTGATCCGCGTTCCGGAGATCTGACCGACAGCAAGATCACCAAGTGGACACACGAAGCCACCGAACGCCGGTTCGCATCCTTCGGATTCGGCAATCGCTGTGGCTCCTGCGGGCAACGGCATGAACACCGTGGCCTCACGGGCGATTGAGGGACCCGAGTTCGCTACAGAGACAACCTTCGTAATCGGCGACGCCGCATTGGTCGGGCCGACGGTGCGTTCGTCAAGAGTGAGAGTTGTCAATGCATTTACCGCGAACTCAATTTGCTTTGTCGTACTCGTGACACCAACTGCGGAAGCGGTGACGGTTCCAATTATCGCTGTTCCGTCGGTAGTTTCAGGAACGATCACGCCTCGCCACTCGACCTGTGCCGACTGTCCCGGTGCGAGGCCGCCGGGGAACGTGCACGTTGCGGTAGCGGGCTCGCACTCGTCAGTGGCGGAACCAACGGGTTCGCTTCCGAGCATGAACAACGTCATGAACTCGCTCGGAACCGAGGCCGAGACCACAACCGGTGTTGTAATCGGCAGCGATCCTGTATTGGTGACGTTGGCGACGATCGTAGAGATCGCGCCGGCGGTCGCAATGATCGGTGTCTGGTTGAGGACAAGATCAAGGTTGGGAACCGCGGGTGCGCCAACAGAGAGCACTGCGTTCGACTGGTTGTTGTCGGACGAAGGATCCGAGGTAGTCGATCGAACAATCAACGTTGACCGGGCGGCGACCGGAGAACTTGTTGGGGCCGTCATCTGCAGGTCCCACACTCGTGAATCGTTTGCTTCGAGGGTGCCGACAACACAGGTAACGGTGCGAGTCGTTGCATTGCATCCCGCGGGCGCTGGCTGCGAGAGAGTGGCTCCCTCCGGGATCTGTTCGATGACGGTGACGCCACTTGCCGAAGCAGGTCCGTCATTACGAGCAACCATTGTGAGTGTGGTTCCCGCGCCGGGAGCTACCAATGCCGGCGAGAAGAACTGCGAGATCTGAATATCCGCCGATGGCTTCACGATGACGGCGACCTGATTCGTGCTCGTCTCATGAGTGACGCCGCGCAAATCGATGGTGCGGACGATCACGGGCGTACGCAGGGTCCGGTTCGATGCTTCCGGCCGTACACGCATTTGCCACGAGACGATGACCGACTCCCCCGGGAGGATCATGCCGGGAGCGGCTCCATCTCCGACCGGTTTGATCAGAAGCATGCGTGGTTGGAACCCATAGACGCCGTTAGTCCCCGCCGAGTCTTCGACGTACTCGAGTCCCTCGGGAATGACTGCGCTGACAACCATCTCCGCCGAAGGGCTACCGCCACCATTACGGATGATGACGGCTTGCGTAACCACGTCCTCGACGGCGACCGGAGCGGTCGGCGCAACTCTAGAGAATGTTTCAGTACAAGCTGAACTTCCGAACGTCACATCGTCGAGAAGGTTCGCGTTTGTGCCGCTACCCACGATGGTGAGACGAGTAATGGTCTGACGCAAGGGGACGTCGTACGTGCCGTTGTGGAGTTTCCAGACCTCTGAGCCGTCGGTGACGATCTGTTGTTCGGTTCCGTCCTCGCCGGGGGCGCCGATGAGAACCTTGATCGAGGCCTGTCCCTGCACGGCCCGATGCATCAACGACCAGCTGATCGTCTCCCCCGGTGCGGTGACGAGATCCTGGATCAGTCGCTGATCGGTGCCAAGCTCCG
The DNA here is from genome assembly GCA_945878725.1 of Bifidobacterium breve. Lineage (GTDB taxonomy): Bacteria > Actinomycetota > Acidimicrobiia > Acidimicrobiales > Acidimicrobilacustridaceae > Acidimicrobilacustris > Acidimicrobilacustris thunensis. Next base: position 133,764 of record CAMCTY010000002.1, read on the forward strand.
CGAACTGTCGACCTGATGCAGCGTTGACGGATTGGAATCCATTAGAGGCGAGTGTGACCGCGTGGTCGGTGCCGGACCCGAACCATCCCGGCACCGTGTTGCCGTTCGCGTTCTTACGTTGCGAATCAGCGATGACTGGGGCCTCAAAGCCTGTGTTCTGAAGGGCCGAGACGACCGCTGGGCAGTCGGTGATCGTCGAGGATGAGCCAAGTGCGGAGTCTGCCCCGGTCGAAGTCTCGGCCGCCCCGACCGGACGAGCCACGATGAGCAGAGGGGCCAACAGCGCGGCAAGGAGCAACGCACGCAGGAAAGAGGTTCTTTTCGCACAAGGCACGGACCGGGATTGTAGTTCCCTTGCCCGATCGGATATCCCACGCGGGACTCGTAAACGTTGCTCGTCGGGACAGGCGGTTGCCGGCAGTCACCGAGACCACTGCCGACGGTTAGAAACAGATTTGAACGTTACCGAGGCCGGTAGACGTCGGATCGATGTTCGATACGGAGAACGTCAACAAGCCGTTCGTCGTCGTCGAGCTCGCACACAACGCGGTACGCACCGCGTCGAGCAGACCAGAGGCCGGCGAGTTCACGTTGGAGAGGGTGTCCGACCCGATGAGGGTTCTCGCGCAGAGGTCCGAGCAAGAACTCAACGACTGCAGCTGCGATCCGGTCCGGAAGTCGCGAGAGTTGTCGTTCAGCGGACGCCGCGATGCGCAGTGTCCATACGTCGTCGGTCACTCGCTCAGATACTTCGATCGCAGTTCTTCGGCCGAGACACTCCTGCCGGCCCTCACCTCGAGCCGTGCTTCCGCAATCTCCGCCATCGCCGATGGGTCCGACAGGAGTTCGAGCGTGTCCTCGAGCGCGTCGAGTTCATCAGCACTCATCAGCACCGCCGCTGGTCGACCATTGCGGGTGACGGTGATCCGCGCATGCTGCTGCTCGACGCGGTCGACCATCTCAGAAAACTTGGCTTTGACTTCTGCAAGAGGGAGAACGTCTGACATGACCAGAATTCTAGTCAGATTATTCGAAGATCCACGTCCTCGATCGATCAGTCCCGGTAGGGCTTCTCCGCGATGATCAACCCGACGATCGGTGTACTTGATGTCCCTGAGATGGACCTTTATCGCAGAGCTCGCCGTCGCTGCGATTGCAGCCTTGGCGCCCAGTCGAGTTTCGAGATCCCACCCAGGGTCCCTCGACCTTCGCCAACCCAGGGACTGACCTGAGTCGCCGGCGCCGATATCGCGACATTAAGATGTCGTGGTATCATGACTGCCATGGCCAAGCAGACGACAGTCCGACTTCCCGATGAACTCGCCGACGAAGTCGACGCCGTCGCTCGTGCGAAGGGCACGAGCGTGAACCAACTCATCATCGACTCGCTCACCGCCGAGATCGACCGCGTCCGTGACGACAAGGATTTCCTCGCCACGCTGAAGCGGCTCGTCGATCGCGATCAGGAGATCCTGGACCGCCTCGCCCAGTGAGGTTCCTGACACTCGCTGAAGCGCTGGTTATCGCAGAGGCCGTGACGGGCATCAGCGCTCGCACGCTGCACTCCGCAGCACGGATCGAACTGCTCGACTCGGCGCTTCATACACCGCAGGCCGGCTTCGGCGACGAGGACTTCCACCCCTCACCCTTCGAGAAGGCGGCGGTGCTCTGCGTCCGACTCGCGCGCAACCATCCGCTACCGGACGGGAACAAACGACTGGCGTGGACCGCGACAGTCACGTTCCTCGCCATCAACGGGATCGAACTCGCCGCCGATCCCGACGACGCTGTCGAGTTCATGCTGGCGGTCGCCGCAGGAACGATCGACGTAGCGCAAGCCACCGAGTGGATTGACAAACGCGCCGAACCACCGATCTCGTGATCAGTCTTCGAGGCTAAAGCGATACACATTTGTCTCGCGGGGTTCGAAGCCCAAGCGCTGATACAGACGGTTCGCCGCTTCGCGGCTCGGGCGGGACGTGAGATCCACCGTCTTTGCTCCAAGGACACGCGCTCGATCAAGGGCCTCGCGGTTGAGAGCCTCACCAACGCCACGGCCCCGGGCGGCTTCGTCAACAACAACGTCCTCGATCCATGCCCGCACTCCGGTCGGAATGCGGAACCAGGCCAGCGTCATCGATCCGAGAATCGCTCCGTCATCGGAATCGACTGCGATCAACAGAATGCTTGCCGGCGATTCGACGATCAGCGCAAGTTCAGCTGCCGTGGGAGGCGGATTCGACTTCGACAACTGGGGAACCAGACGGTTGAACGCCTCGATCAGTGCCGGGGTCACCTCGGTTGCCTCGACTATCTGCACGTTCGACATTTGCCCAGCGTAGGCAGTCGACGTCGTCGGCGGTGCCACATCAGCTCGTCCGACTCGACCCTGCTCCCCGGTACCCTTTCCGGATGTCGGACTTCTCAGGCGACCCGCTCCCATTCCTCCGTTGGTCGGATCAGCCCGACGTTGACGCACCCGTTCTCCTCGTCGCGTTCGGCGGCTGGAACGACGCCGGCGATTCAGCGACCACCGCCGTGGAATTCATGGCCGAACGATGGAACGCCAAGGCCTTTGCCGACATCGATCCGGAGGTGTTCTACGACTTCACAACCATTCGGCCTGAAGTCCGCATCGACTTCGACGGTAACCGTCGCATCGACTGGCCGACAAACATCTTCCGTGCCGCTAACACCGCGCCAAACGGCAAGGGGATCATCACGCTCACCGGTATCGAACCGCAGCTGCGCTGGCGAACATTCTCCGATCATGTGCTCGGCGTTGCCCTCGCCACTGGAGCGAGCATGGTCGTCACACTCGGTGCCCTTCTCGCCGAAGTACCGCACTCGCGACCTGTCTCCATCTTTGGCACGGCCTACGACGACGAGACCGTCGATGCCCTCGATGTCCTTCCATCGCGTTACGAAGGCCCGACCGGTATCACCGGCGTGTTGCATGCCGCGTGTCGCGATGCTGGTATCCGGTCAGCCGCACTCTGGGCTGCGGTTCCGACCTATGTTCCTTCAGCGCCGTCGCCCAAGGCCGCTCTCGCACTCGTAGAACGCACCGCCCGTCTCCTCAATGTTGAGATCGACACCACAGAACTCCGGTTCGCGACGGCTGCGTACGAACATCAGGTCTCGAATCTCGTTGCCGAAGATGACGAGACAATCGAGTACGTCGCCCAACTCGAACGCCGATTCGACGAAGAGCCCGACGGGTTCACTGACGGCGAAAGTCTTGTCGACGAAGTCGAACGCTTCCTGCGCGATCAGGACTGACCTGATCGGTTCGTAATTTCAGGCTTCGTGTTCTCCACGCCATGTCGGGATGCGCGGGTGATCGAAATGAACGTCGACTGACTCACCGCTGAGCGCGCGCCGAGCGAAATCGCCCCATTGGTCGACACCAACGGTGTGTTCGGGGAGATTGTCGAGAGAGAACCAGCCGACGTCACGCGTTTCAAGAGGATGCGGCGTCAACTCGCCACCCGTGGCCCGACAATGGAACACGAGTGAGTACAGCGGGATGCGCGTGAATCGCTGACGCAGGCCGTCGAGAACGGCCAGCAACTGCACGACTTCACAGTCGATGCCTGTCTCCTCGGACACTTCCTTAACCGCCACTTCCGACGGCGAATATCCGATGTCGGCCCAACCTGTCGGATAGAGCCAGACGCCCGAATCCGAACGCTGCACGAGAAGAATCTCGCCCTTCTCGTTGCCAACCACCGCGCCCACCGCAACCTTTGGCGTTTGGTAGCCCGGCACGCCTTTGCCGACCATTCGCATCCACTCGTGCACGAGATCATCGGCGTCGTAGTGACTGCCAGCCGCGACACGCATGTCCGCGGCGACGGCCAGGACTTCCTCGAACCGCTCCTGCTCGTACAGGCTCTCGGTGAATCCAAGACCGGTGCGCGCAATGCCCGCAAGAGCTTCGCTCCAACGAACCAGATCTTGTGGTGTTGCCGGATCGCTCATAACGACCGACGATACCCGGAGGCGCTACGACGCGTCGGGTCCTTCAATGGCAAACATCAGTGCTCGTTCGATCTCGGCAAGGAACGCCGGATCAGTCACCTTGTTACCGGACGAGTCGCGAACGTAGAACGAGTCGACGGCATCGGTATTGAGCGTCTGAATCTTTGCCGATCGAATATCGAGATCAAGTTCGTGAAGTGCGCGCGTGATCCGCCAGAGAACACCCACCGAATCCGGAGCACGTACCTCGAGGACGGTTGCGTCGTGCGAGAGTTCGTTGTCGACAATGACTTCCGGATGCGTGACCACTCCAGGAAGTCGACGCGGCGCCGAATAGGTCCGACTCCGCTCGAAGAGACGAGCTTCCAGTGCGAGACGACCGTCAAGTGCTTTCTCGAGATCGCGGATGATTCGTTCCCAATGGATCTCGTTGTCGAAGTTGCTTCGAACCCGAAGTTGTTCGAGCGCCATTCCGTTGTCGTCCGAATATGCCGCTGCCTCCAAGACCGTGAGTCCGTTGAGCGACAGTGCCCCCGACACTCGTGCAAAGAGACCAGGGCGATCGGGGCTGATGATCGTCAACTGATCGTCAAGAGCTTCGATGATTCGGCGACGTTGCGACAGAAGCTCTCGTTGGTGCACCGACGGAAACCCGGAGTCGGTTGCCTCGGAAACACTTCCCCCCGCAAGGACATGGGAGACCCGGTCGACAAGGACGCCGACGAGTTCCTCTTTCCAACTTCCCCATGCGGCCGTTCCAGTCGCAAGCGAATCGGCTTCGGTAAGTGCACCGAGAAGACGAAGGCACGAGAGGTTCCCGACTGCTTCGGCGACATGCGAGATGGTTCCGTCATCGGAGAGATCGCGACGGGTTGCAACGTCGGGCAACAGCAGATGATGACGAACCATCTGCTGGAGGGTCTTCGTCTCTTCAGCATTGAACCCCATACGAGGCCCCATTTCGGCAACCAGTTCGATGCCGACATCAGTGTGATCGCCAGGTCGGCCCTTGCCGATGTCGTGCAGCAGCGTTCCCACGACAAGAAGATCGGGACGATCAACGCGATCGACGAGTGCTGAAGCGTTCGCGGCCGCTTCGCACAAGTGTCGATCGACGGTGAAGCGGTGATACGCGTTGCGTTGGGGGCGACAACGGATAACCGCCCACTCAGGAACGATCGGTTCCCACAGGCCCTTCTGATCGAGTGTCTCGATCACCTGCACCGCTGGTCGTCCGGCGAGTAGAAGCTCAACGAAGAGTCGCCGCGCCTCCTCAGGCCAAGGGACGGGGATCGGGGCAGAAACCGTGAGGCGATCGAGAGAATCGCGGTCGATCCGCGCCTCCGATCGGGCCGCCGCGACCGCGACTCGCAGGACCAATAGCGGATCGGAAGCGGGATCGATTCCGGCCACAACTGCCACACATCCGTCGCGTATGACCACGCCCTCAGATACGGGCTTGTCCCGGCCCAGTCGACTGCGCAGGGAACCAGCGATCGACGCCCGAGCCCGAGCCCAGAGTTCGTCGCTCACCCATGCGATGGTCCGCGCCGATGTGGACAGAACTCGCATTAGGTCATCAGCATCGCGATAACCGAGATCGGCGGCGACGCCGTCCTGTTCCTCGAGCAACAACCGATCAGAATGACGACCGGTGCGGCGATGTAGTTCGACTCGCGCCGAAAGCACGACCTCGTAGGCATTGCGTATCGCTTCATCGTCACCCGGCAGCAGGGGGATCCCGGCCAGTTCCGCCCAACGGATCCCGTGGACATCGCGCATCCCGCCACGACCGTCCTTGAGATCCGGCTCGAGGAGAAACGCAACTTCACCCGCGGTTGCGTGTCGCTCGCGAATCCGATTGTCGAGTTGTTCAATCCAGCGCTTCGAACGCTTCTCCCAAAGGGCGAGACCCTTTGTTGTGAGTTCACCGGCGAACTTTGGATCACCCGCAATGTGGCGGACGGTCAACACCGCAGTCGCGGTATCGAGATCATCCGACGCAAGAGCAAGCGTTTCCTTCACCGTGCGAACCGCATGGCCGAGTTTGATTCCCTGATCCCAAATCGGATACCAGATCTTCTCGGCAAGCTCCGCGACCGGGACATCCGGATCGTGCAGCAGATAGAGATCGATGTCGCTCCCCGGCGACAACTCCGCCCGTCCGTATCCACCGACGGCGACGAGCGAAGCCCCAACATCGGGCCCGCCGGCCGCATCCCAGAGATCGCTGATCCATCCGTCGACTTTCCCGGCCAGTGCGCGACAGAAGTCGGCACCGCGCTGGGATGGGTCATCAAGGAGAGATCGGCGATCGAGCTGGGGAGTCATGGAAGACGCCGTTCAGTTGTTGGAGAGCGCTGCGTCAGACCGCGTCGTTTCCGACTTCGCCGGTGCGGATTCGGATGAGCTTGTCGACCGACGTGATCCAGACCTTGCCGTCACCGATCTTGCCGGTGCGGGCTGCGGTCACGATGATGTCGGCAACCTGATCGGCGAGTTCGTCGGGAACGATCGTCTCGACGCGGACCTTCGGAAGCAGATCGACGACGTACTCGGCGCCCCGGTAGATCTCGGTCTTGCCACCCTGGCGACCGAAACCCTTCACCTCGTCGACCGTCATGCCGGTAAGCCCGGCGGCCTTGAGGGCGTCTTTCACATCGTCCAGCTTGTGGGGCTTGATGATTGCTGTCACGAGCTTCATAGCTGCACGGTATCCCTTCGTAGTGTTCTTGCCGGCGCCTGCGCCGGGAAAGTGTCAGTCATTGTTCAGGTTCAGGAAAGCCGGTCCATGGAACCGGTGTTTCCGAAGCTGTAGGCCGTTTCGGCATGCTGGCTGTAATCGAGACCTTCGTCCTCGTCTTCGCTGGAAACACGAAGCCCGACAAATTTGTCGATCACCTTCGCAATTGCGAACGACAGCACGAAGCTGAAGGCGAACGTGACGGCCGAAGCAACGAACTGGAACCACAGCAGCTTGAAGCCGCCACCGAGGAACACTCCTTCGTTGACAACGATCTTGTTGACCTTGGAATCAGCGAAGAATCCAAGCAGAAGGGCGCCGACGATTCCACCGACGAGGTGTACGCCGATGACGTCGAGCGAGTCGTCGTACTTGAAGCGGAACTTCAACCCGATGGCCAGGACACACAGAACACCAGCGGCGAAACCGATGAGGATCGGTGACATGCCTCCGACGAAACCGGCACAGGGAGTGATGGCAACCAGACCGGCCACTGCACCCGATGCTGCTCCGAGCGTCGTCGGCTTGCCATCCTTGATCCGCTCGACGAGCAGCCAACCAAGCATGCCGGCCGATGCGGCGAGGAACGTGTTCATGAGGGCCTGTGCTGCAACGCCATCGGCATGAAGTGCTGAACCGGCATTGAAACCGAACCAGCCGAACCACAGGATTCCGGTTCCGAGCATCGTCAGCGGAAGCGAATGGGGGTGCATTCCCTCTCGGGGCCAACCCTTGCGCTTGCCCAACACGATGATCACGGCAAGAGCGGCAGCACCGGCGTTGATGTGAACAACAGCGCCACCGGCGAAGTCGAGTGCACCGAGCTTGGCCAACCAGCCACCTGCGAAGACCCAGTGGGCGACGGGGGCGTAAACCACAACGAGCCACACGGCGATGAAGATCGCGTAGGCCTTGAACTTCATGCGGTCCGCGGTTGCGCCGGTGATGAGCGCCGGCGTGATAATCGCGAAGGTCATTTGATAGGCGCAGAAGAGGACGAACGGGATCGAGAGACCGAACCATTCAGGGCCCACCTCGGCGCCGATCTGACGCATCCATGCGAAATCAAAGTTCCCGATCCAACCACCATCGCCGGCGTTTCCAAACGCCAGCGAGAAGCCGATGAGAACCCAGACGATTGCAAGCAGGCCCATGGCGAAGAAGTTCTGCATGAGCATGCCGAGAACGTTCTTGGATCTGACCATGCCTGCGTAGAAGAAGGCCAGGCCCGGGGTCATAAACAGGACAAGTCCTGTCGCCATGAGCATCCAGGCGGTATCACCGGCATCAATCACTTTCGTTCCTCCCGTGGAATGTCTGCGTCATCGAGACGCAAGAACGATGACAGGATGCCGAAAGGTTGTTACCCAATGATTCCTCGAATGTTTCTACCGTGTTAAACGATCGACTCGAGAGAAATTTCCGTTCACAATCGATTCAGCTTCGGCCCTCAGCCCGCCGACGAGACAGATGCACATGGGCCTTCGCTGCTCCCCAGATCAGACCGGTTTCGTGAAGATCGGGAGCTAGATCGACGAACGCCGCAAGGTTGAGATCGTAAACATCGTCGGGAAACTGGTTCCTGGCGAATTCGTCGCGCTGCTTCGACGGAACGCCGGCGGCAACAAGTACCTCGGTGGGAAACCGGACGGCCGACCGAAGAATCGCAAGCGGCCCGGTGCGCTGCTCGTCGATGTCCTTCGCCAGCAGTTCGCGGATCTTTGGCGAGATCTCAGCGGTCGCGGCCGTCGCGGCCCGATCGGCGTCGGCGAGGACATCAGCCGGCGGAGCGACCCCAAGCTGGGCGGCGTAGACGGTGCGGACCGACCCGATCACCCACGGGCCGATCGCTTCATCGATGCCTTCCGCCAAAGCCGCGGCAAACGTGGCGAGTGCTTCCATGTCAGTCGCACTCGGACCGGCGCTAGCAGGATCGGGACGGGAGTCTTCCGGCATTGTTACGCGGGTTCAGTCCGACAAAGCCTGATTGAGATTGCCAGAACGCAATCCCTCGAGGTCGAGCGTGACATAGCGATAGCCAACCGAACGTACCGCATCAACAACGGCCTCGCGCCGATCGAGCACCTGGGCCAGTTCTGAGACGGGGACCTCAAGACGAGCGGTGTCGTCGTAGTGACGAACTCGCAACTCGATGAAGCCGAGCGCGTGGAGAGCCGCTTCAGCCCGCTCCACCCGAGAGAGGACCGAGAGCGTGACCGTTGTTCCGTAAGGAACCCGCGAGGCGAGACACGCGGCGGCTGGTTTGTCCCACGTGCGCAGACCGAGTTCCCGCGATGCTTCGCGAATCATCGTTTTGGTAAAGCCCGCATCGACAAGAGGAAAAGCCGCTCCGGCATCGGCCGCAGCGCGCTGACCGGGTCGGTGATCGCCGAGGTCGTCGAGATTCACACCGAGAACCACAGTTCCGTTTTCTGCTTTCGCAAGCGGACCGACGACATCCATCAGCGCGGTCTTGCAGTGAAAACACCGATCACCATCGTTACGTTGATACGCCGCGTTCTCAAGCTCAGTAGTCGGAACTTCGATCCAGTTCAGATCCCATTCGAGGGCGAGAGCCGCACAGTCGTCGCGCTCGGAACCGGCCAGTGACGGTGACACCGCAGTGACAACGACACAATTTTCCGGACCGAGTGTGTCGCGTGCCATCCAGGCAAGGAACGCGGAATCGGCACCGCCACTGAAGGCAACGACAACTTTGCCAAGGCCTGAAAGATTGCTCCGGAGCGCGTCGACGGCAAGCTCGAGTTCGGTGCCTGCCACTTCGCGCAACGACATGAACTCAGTCGATGCCCAGTTGTGAAAGCACGTCACCCACGGGCGCGACCATGCCCGTATAGAACGCGCCGAACTCTCCGTAGAGCGCCGATGCCTTGTCGAAACGCATGGTGTAGACGACTTCCTTGAGATCGTCGGGTGCTGTTGCGAACAGCGTGACGCCCCATTCATAATCGTCGAGACCAGTCGAACCGGTGACTACCTGGATCACACGACCGGCGAATGTGCGTCCGGATGCACCGTGTTCGTACATCATCTCTTTGCGATCGTCGTAGGGAACCGTGAACCAGTTGTGCACATCGCCGCGCTGCTTCGACATTGGGTAGAAGCACCATGCCGGCTTATCGGCCGGCGGGAGTTCCGGGGTGAGACGCGCCGAGCGCATTGGTTCCGGAACGCCTTGGGCATATTCCGAAAGTTCGGTGAGTGACACGTAGGAATCCACAACATCGAGTCCGGCGTTCTGAACCGCGGCCTGGAACCGACGAAGGCTCCACAAGTCGGAGCCCACGAGCATGAACGCCAGATCGGCCTTGTGGCCAAGGATGGCGACAGAGACAACCTGATCGCCGTCGGCCTGCGCCTTCTCCACAGCTTCGGTAATTGCTTCAGCATCCGCCAGAGGAGTCACCTTGCAAAACAGGTGGACAACGCCAAGGCCGACTTTGGGGGACACGGGTTCAGTCACAGCCGACATTCTACGAGGCGATCTGTTCAGTCGGCGATGGCGGGAGCAATTGTTACGACCGCGTTGTAATCCGGCACCTTCGAGGGCCCCTCGCGATGCTGCGGACCAGCGGGAATCAGCACATTTCCCTCCGGCCAGTGGACCTGAAGCGACCGGGCCGGCAAGCGGGCGAACTTCAGATGACCGGTGTACGAGCCGGTACCTGATTGCAGCGTCACTCGATCGCCTTCACTGAAGCCGGCGGCCGCAGCATCCGCAGCGTCGATGTAAATCGAGTCGCGCACGGCACCTGTCATCGGATCGACTTCACCGAGGATCATCGAATTGAACTGCTTACCCCTGCGAGTAGCGACGGTGTAGTGCCCTTCGGCCAGTTCCAGCGACGGGCGCTCATTGACGCTGAACACTCCTCGCCCAGATTGGGTCGGGAACACGCCGCCTTCACAAAGATGGCGCCCACCCCATTGCACCTGATCACCGGTCTCCGCGAGAGTTTCGATTCCCGCATAGAGGGGTACGACCCGGGCGATCTCTTGACGCAATGTCTGATTGTCCGACCATGTGAACTTGTCGTTGAGATCGGGCCTCACCCGCGCGGCGATGTCGGCGAACACCCGCCATTCGCTCCGAGCCTCGCCGAGCTGACGAGGAATCTCGGGAGAGAACACGATGCGTCGTTCAGTCGTTGTCTCGGTGCCACCGCCCTCCTGCTCGTAACGAGTGTGAACGGGCAGCAGGATCACGTCGTCGCCGGCAACCAGCATCTGCGAGCTCACGACGATGTCCTGATGGACGCGCAACGGGATCCGCTCCATGGCTGCCTCAACCCGCAAAGGGTCCGGCAACACATCAAGGAAATTGCCGCCCGACATCCACAAGAAGTCGAGTTCGTCGCGTTCGGCGGCTTCGGGAATTTCAGCGGCGGTGAGTCCTGCGTACGCCGGGACATCGAAACCCCACCGCTCGGCCAGAAGCGCGGCGTTGACATCGTTTGGCTCGAGGCCTCCCGGCAACGCCGACGCGTACGCGCCCATCTCGGCGCCGCCCTGGACACCGGAGTGCCCGCGCAGTGGCATAAGGCCCGCCCCATTGCGCCCGACGTTTCCTTTGGCCAACGCAAGATTCACAATGCCGCGCACACCCTCGCCAGCGTGCCGGTGCTGCGTGATTCCCATCGACCACAACAAGATCGCGGCATCGGCGCGCTCGTACTCGTCAACAAACGCATCGAGTTGCTGTTCGGTGAGACCGGCGTCGGTGAGCAGCTCCACCATCGAGAGCGATTCAAGATGCGCTACGAGTTCATCCCAGTTCTCAGTATGCGCATCGACGAATTCCTGATCGACCCCGCCTCGTTCGATGAGGCGCTTAAGCGCCGCGTCAGCGAGGGCAACATCGCCACCCGGGCGAACCGGAACATGGAGATCGCACATCTTGGTACCGAACATCGCCGACTCGGGAGACGACGGAACCCAGTAGTGCTCAAGTCCAGGCTCAAGATAGGGATTGATCACGACGACGCGGGCGCCACGGCAACGCGCTTCGTACAGATACTTCATGAATACCGGTTGATTGTTCGCCGGGTTCGCACCCCAGATGACAATGAGGTCGGATTCGATCACGTCTGACAACGAACAGGTCGTTGCGGCAATGCCAACCGTGTTCTTGAGCGCAGTCGTTGACGGTGCATGACAGATCCGCGCGGCCGAGTCGACGTTGGCGATGCCCATTGCTCGGGCCGTCTTCCCGGCGACGTAATAGGTCTCGTTCGTGGTGCCCCGACTAGTGAGGAACATGGCGATTCGTTCGGGGTCAGTCGCGCGAATTGAATCCGCCATCGCATCCAGCGCTTCATCCCATGAGATCTGCTGGAAACCGGCTTCGCCGCGCCGGCGACGCATCGGGTACGCGAGCCGACCAAGATCGCGCAACTCGGCACCAGTCTTCACTTTCAGTGCATCGACATCGGCGAGCAACGAATGATCGAGCGCATCGGCGCAGTTGACTTCGAGCAGGCGCAAGCGGGTGAGACACAGATGCACACCGTCGATGGTCCAGTCGTGCAGACCAGCAACACCGAGTGCACATCCGTCACAGACCCCTTTGGTCAACAGCTTCCATGCATACGACGCGTTCTTCTTGTTGGTCCACGCGATGCGAGCCATGTCACCAAAATGATTCGGCTTCTGGAGACCGATGCCGTTCGGTCGAGGACTCACCCAGAGTTCGGGATGGAAGCGCTTCATCGGTCAATCCTTCTTATGGGCGAGGTGACGCGTAAACATTGCACGAGTTGTCGCGAACAAACCCAGCGAGGGTCAGTCCCGCCTGTTCCGCGGTCCGGATCGCGAGTGACGATGGTGCCGACACGGCGATAACTGCTTCGAATCCCGCCGCCCACGCTTTCTGCACCATCTCGAATGATGCCCGTCCACTCACGAAGAGCGCGTGGCCCGTTGCGGGAAGCAGGTCATCAAGAAACAGGCGGCCAATCACTTTGTCGACGGCATTGTGTCGACCGATGTCCTCGCGCACAACACTTATCGTGCCGGAACGATCGAACGCCGCCGCCGCGTGAACCGAACCAGTGCGGGCGAAAAGTTCCTGATGTTCGGGGACACGAGTCGTCGCATCGAGCAGCACATCGGTATCCCACGGCTCGTAGCGCGGTAACGGCGACAAGCGACTCGTGAGTTCGTCGATCTGTGTCGTTCCGCAAACACCGCAGGCTGCGGACGTCGTAGAGAGCCTCGCCACCGGCTTCGGAGCACGGCCGCCCGTATCGACACTCACGACATTGAATTCAGTGTCGACTGCCGAACCGGTGCCGCAGTATCGGCAACTTGCAACCGGGGCTCCGGCGAGCAGACCATCGGTAAAGCAAAGCCCCACCGCGAGTTCGAAATCGTGACCCGGGGTGCGCATCGTCGTAGCCACGAGCTCGCCATCGAGGCGCACTTCAAGAGGCTCCTCAACAATCACATCGTCAGGGCGGCGACCATCGTCTGCACTCACCCCTGCGGTGACGCGCCGCGCAAGCACTGTTTCGCTTCGGCTACGGACCATGACGCCACCGTAGTAACCACCGACCCAAATGACGAACACTGACTGGGTTCAGGGCAAAACGCACAACGGGATGCCCGAAGGCATCCCGTTGTTGAGTCCCGTCAGGGCCGAAGCCCCGATGGATCAGTAATCGTCCATTCCTCCGCCCATGCCGCCGCCGGTTTCCGGCTTGTCGGCAATGACTGCTTCAGTGGTGAGGAAGAGCGCCGCAATCGAGGCTGCGTTCTGCAGCGCCGAACGGGTGACCTTGGCGGCATCGATGATGCCGGCCTTCACGAGATCCACGTACTCGCCGGTTGCGGCGTTGAGACCTTCGCTCGGGACCTTGAGATTGCGCACACGCTCGACAACGACGCCACCTTCAAGGCCGGCATTGGTTGCGATCTGCTTGAGCGGTTCTTCAAGGGCGTGGGCAACGATGCGAGCACCGGTTGCTTCATCCGGATCGAGGGTCTTGACGAGTTCGAGCACCTTGGCCTGCGCACGGAGAAGAGTGACGCCACCACCGGCAACGACACCCTCTTCGATTGCAGCCTTCGTGGTGCTGACTGCGTCTTCAATGCGGTGCTTCTTTTCCTTAAGTTCGACTTCGGTTGCGGCACCGACCTTGAGGACGGCAACGCCGCCCGACAACTTGGCAAGACGCTCTTGGAGCTTCTCGCGGTCGTAATCGGAATCGGTGCGGTCGATCTCGGCCTTGATCTGGGCGACACGGCCCTGGATGTCGGTTTCCGCACCGGCACCCTCGATCACGGTGGTTTCATCCTTGGTGATCACGATCTTGCGGGCCTTGCCGAGCAGATCGAGTGTGGTGTTCTCGACCTTGAGGCCGACGTCTTCGGTGATGACCTGTCCGCCAGTGAGGATGGCCATGTCCTGCAGCATCGCCTTGCGACGATCGCCGAAGCCGGGAGCCTTGACGGCAACCGAGTTGAACGTGCCGCGGATCTTGTTGACGACAAGCGTGGCGAGTGCTTCGCCTTCGATGTCTTCGGCGATGATCACGAGGGCCTTACCGGCCTGCATGACCTTTTCAAGAACCGGGACGAGATCGCGGATCGCCGTGATCTTGTGGCCGACGAAGAGGATGTAGGGATCCTCAAGGACAACTTCCATACGATCCGTGTCGGTGACGAAATACGGGGAGATGTAGCCCTTGTCGAAGCGCATGCCCTCGACGAGATCCATTTCCATGCCGAAGGTGTTTGACTCCTCGACAGTGATGACGCCGTCCTTGCCGACCTTGTCGATGGCTTCGGCGATCATCGAACCGATTTCCGGATCGGCGGCGGAGATGCCGGCGACCTGGGCGATCTGGCTCTTGTCGTCAACATCGACGGCAACGGCGTGAATGGCTTCGACGGCGGTGATGACCGCCGCTTCGATGCCCTTCTTGATGGACATCGGGTTGGCGCCGGCAGCAACGTTGCGCAGACCTTCGCGAACCATTGACCAAGCAAGAACCGTGGCGGTGGTGGTGCCGTCACCGGCAACCGCGTCGGTCTTCTTGGCAACCTCTTTGACCAGTTCGGCGCCAATGCGCTCGTAGGGATCTTCGAGATCGATTTCCTTGGCAATCGACACACCGTCATTGGTGATCGTGGGTGCTCCCCACTTCTTCGAGAGCACCACGTTGCGGCCCTTCGGGCCGAGGGTCACACGGACGGCATCGGCGAGCTGGTTCATGCCCCGCTCAAGCCCGCGACGTGCCTTTTCATCAAATTCGATCATCTTTGCCATCGGTGTTTCCCTCTGTAGTCAGTCAGAAATCAGCGGGCAGATTGGGGTGCCCAACTGGATGAGTTCTTCTCCGGAGAATTGGCACTCTCGGGTGGAGACTGCCAACCAGCAAACCACCGTCAGCGCCGAATCGCAACCTCACCGACCGAACCAGCCGGGGATTCCCGCCCAATGGGCCGGGAATGTGGGATTTACTGGCCGCCCGCCACAGCCTGCATGATCGAGACGGTCACACCGTCAGGAACCGGGGTTTCGAGGCCCTGCATGAAGCGGACATCGTCATCGTCGACGAACAAGTTGACGTAGCGCACGAGGCTGCCGTCTTCGGTGAGGAGCTTCGCGGAGAATCCCGGATGGGCTGATTCGAGGGCTGCGAGCACCTCGGCGACGGTCGCACCCTCGACGGAAACCGACGACTGACCGGCCGTCAGCGGGCGAAAGACGGGGGGAACTCGGACGGTGACACTCATGACGGGATCCTCGCAACAGGGAACGAAACAGCTCGGGACAGAACAGGATCAGCCTAGCGACCCACCATCGGTCACCGACCATCCGGCGCTTACCCTCCCGACGCCCCCCGATTGCCCCCTGAGGGCCCGCCAAGGTGTTCACTTGGGGTATCCGCCCCCGACAGAATCATCGGTCGACGATGTCTCCCACCGCTTCTCCTGAGGTCCGAACCTTCGATGCCGCCGATTTCCAGATCGACGAGCTCGTCGCGACCAAGGCCGGGACCAGCGTCTCGGTCTGCATTCCCGCCCGAAACGAAGCGTCAACTGTCGGAGCGATCGTCGCCACTATCCGCGCCCAGCTCGTCGAGCAGCTTGGCTTGGTTGACGAGATCCTCGTGGTTGACGACCATTCCGGCGACGACACCGCCGCCGAGGCCGAACAAGCCGGAGCCCGAGTTGTTAAAGCGGCCGAGGTGCTCACCGAACATGGCCGGGGCCACGGCAAAGGCGAGGCGCTTTGGAAATCGCTCTACGCCTCCACGGGCGACATTGTTCTGTGGTGCGATGCCGATGTGCGCGACTTCAACCCGCGGTTCATCACGGGAATGCTCGGCGCGCTCCTTACTGATCCCGGCACCGGTTTCGTCAAGGGCTTCTATGAGCGCCCTGTCGATGGTCAGGTCCGTGGCGGTGGACGAGTAACCGAACTCGTCGCCCGACCGGTGCTCACCATGTGCTTTCCCCATCTCGGCGGAATCATCCAACCGCTCTCCGGTGAATACGGGGGACGGCGGGAGATTCTCGAGCAGGTTCCGTTTGTCGAGGGATACGGCGTCGACATTGCGCTGCTGATCGACATCGCTGAACGATTCGGCGTCGAAACATTGGCTCAGGTTGATCTCGGCGAGCGGGTTCATCGCAACCGGCCGCTTCATGAACTGTCGCCCATGGCGGCACAGGTCCTTCAAGCGGCGCTGCGCCGAGCGAATCCTGGACTCGTTCCCGACTCGTTCATCCTGAGCCCACCTGATCTCGAGACAGTTGAGATCGCGTACCGGGAACGATGCGCTCTCGCCACGCTTCCCGAGTACCGGGCGCTTCACCCGCGTCTCGACATCTGATTCCCGTCGCTCGCGGGGTCGATACGCATACAGTCCGGACGTGAACTTCGGGATCATCTTCGCCAACGTCGGTGCGTACGTCGACCCAGACGCCGCAATCATCATGGGACAGAGCGCCGAGGCCAACGGCTTCGAAAGCATCTGGACCGTTGAGCATCCTGCGGTGCCGAAGGGCTATGTCTCCGAGTACCCCTACAGCCGTGACGGCCGCATGCCCGGTGACGAAATGGCGCCGGTACCCGATCCGCTTGCGTGGTTGACATGGGTTGGCGCACATACCAAGACGATCAAACTTGCGACCGGCGTCATGATCCTGCCGCTACGCAATCCGGTTGTGCTGGCCAAGGAATGCGCAACCATCGATCACCTCACGCGCGGTCGACTCATCCTTGGTGTCGGCGTGGGCTGGCTGCACGAAGAGTTCGATGCCATCAATGTCGGCTGGGATGACCGCGGCGCACATACCGACGACTCCATCAGTGCATTGCGCGCGTTGTGGACACAGGAAACCTCCACGTATTCCGGAAGCCATTCATCGTTCGCCGATATCTACTCCTTCCCGAAACCGGCACAAGGATCGATCCCGATCGTGGTCGGCGGACATTCGAAGCCGGCCGCGCGCCGGGCCGGCCGTTTCGGCGACGGGTTCTTTCCCGCCGATCCGCGTCACCTCGTCGAGTTACTGCCGGTCATGCGCGCCGCTGCCGTCGAAGCTGGCCGCGATCCCGACTCGATCGAAATCACCACGGGTGGACGGCCGAAACTCGATGAGTTGAAGATGCTCGCCGACATTGGCGTCACTCGTTTCGTTGTACCGCCCCTTGCAATGCACCCTGGCAAATTGCCCGAGGCCATGGAGAAGTTCGCCGAGGACATCATCGCCAAGTTCTGAAACTCTGCGCTTCAGTTCTGTGCGGAAAGAAACGACTGCACGGCAAGTGCGGCACATGAGCACGGATCGGCCATTGAACGTTCGGCGCCGAACATTTCGCTGAGAGAAATGACTGTGAGACCTTCTGGCAATTCAGGAAGCGGCTCGACGACTTCGCCAACGATTGCCAAACATCGCACGCCAAGTTCATGAGCGAGTTCGGCCACGCCACCGAGAACCTTCCCGTCAAACGATTCGTCGTCGAGAAAACCTTCGCCAGTTATGACGAGATCGGCACCTTCGATCAGTTCGTCGAGTCCGAGCTCGTCAGCAACGAGTTCGAAACCCGAGACAAGTTCGGCACCGATCGATGCCAAACCGCCGGCGAGTCCACCCGCCGCACCACTTCCTTCGATGTCACCCACAACAGCACCGGTCTCCTCTTCGTAGACCTGTGCAAGTCGCTCGAGTCGGCCGCGAAGGAGTTTCACTTGCGCAGGCGTTGCACCCTTCTGTGGCGCGAACACACTGGCGGCGTCGACGAATCGAGTGCGTACATCGCAGGCCACGACTAAATCGACTCCGCGAAACCGCTGAGTCGGATGCAACGCGCGCAGTGCTCCGATTCCGCCGTCGGTCGTTGCTGAACCACCAACACCAACCAACAAGCGTCGCGCCCCGGACTCGACCGCCAAGGAGATGAGTTCACCGGTGCCGTAGGTCGAGGCTGCGACAGGATCGTTCCCGTCCGGACCACCGACCAACATGAGACCGGAAGCGGCTGCCATCTCAATGACGGCGATCCCGCGCGAAATCCGCCACGGGGCATCGACAAGATCACCCAACGGACCGGTCACGGTGTCCGTGCGATTGGCTCCGCCAAGCACGTCGAGAAATCCTTCGCCACCATCAGCCATCGGAGCTGACACTGCGTCGTGCCCAGCATCAACAAGAGCGGCGACGATCGCTGCTGTCAGTTCGCGCGCGCTCGCTGTTCCTTTGAACTTGTCCGGAGCAACGACTACACGCATCTCTCCAGTGAAGCAGCCTTTGGGCGGCAATCGAGCAGGAGTGATTCAGACGAGATCGGGGCCCGCCATCACCAACACGGTCGCGGCCCCAAGATCGACGGGCGGCGGTACCGGCATCTCTTGTACGGCCGTGGCGCTAAGACCGAGAGCGACGGCAATCGCCTGCGCCTCTCCCTTTGAGCCGGCTAGGTAGAGAACCTGCGTGGAAGGCACAACGGTCGGAGCATCACCGATAGCGACTTGCGTGTAGCCCTTGGTCTGCAGCGTCGACCTGGTCTTGGTGGCGAGGCCCGTTGCGCCAGAAGCATTCACGACCTTCACCTGAACGTCGGCCGGGGCCTTCGCGGGAAGTGTCGGTTCGGTGACGGGAGCAAGAGTCGTGGTGACCTTCACCTGCTCGGTGTCAGATGCGACGATGCCACCCTCGGTGCCGTAACCCTTCACCAGAAGGACAAGGCCGATCAGCACTGCGATTGTCACCAGCACGATTCCCGCTGCGTTATCGCGCTTCGGGACGTCGGCCTCCATGATCAGGAACCCGGGGTTTCGCTCGCCCGCTGCGCAGTTTCCTGACGGACACGGCGACGGCGATCACGAAGCCGGTGCAGACGACGAACACCCAAGGGGTCGTAGCGATAGGCCTCGGGGTTCTCGAGA
Organism: Bifidobacterium breve; assembly: GCA_945878725.1. GTDB lineage: Bacteria > Actinomycetota > Acidimicrobiia > Acidimicrobiales > Acidimicrobilacustridaceae > Acidimicrobilacustris > Acidimicrobilacustris thunensis. Next base: position 152,913 of record CAMCTY010000002.1, read on the forward strand.
AGTTCACCGAGAATGACGTAGTACCGGCTCGCCGAAAGTTCGAAGCGCTCTTGGATGAGCGATTCCTTCGGGCCGGTCTCATGCCACCACGACCGCTCGAAATCGAGGATCGCTTTGTCGCGTTCGGTGAGTTCCATTGGGGTTGATGTTCGCCGCCCGGCGCGCCTGATGCAAGGACCCCGAAGGACAAGCGGCTGACAGGGGATTTCATTCGGACGATTAGGGTCGCATGCGACACCGAGGGGGAGACATGGGACCGCTTGACGGCGTGAAGATCATCGAACTGGCCGGGCTTGGAGCATTGCCGTACGGAACGCTCAAGCTTGCCGACATGGGAGCCGACATCATCCGCGTTCATCCGACGCATGAGGTTCCCGCCGACAAACCAACGCACCGCGACAGCGAGTTCGACCGCGGCCGACGCTCGATCACCATCAACCTCAAGTCACCGGAAGGCGTCGAATCCCTTCTTCGTCTCGTGGAACAAGCCGACGGATTTTGCGAGGCGTTCCGACCGGGCGTGTGCGAGCGACTCGGCATCGGCCCCGACGTGATGTTGGCCCGCAATCCGAAGCTCGTCTACGGGCGTCTCACCGGATGGGGCCAGACCGGACCTCTCGCCCATTCGGCCGGACACTCGCTCAACTACGAGGCCATCACCGGAGCCATCGGCTCGGTGGGCAGCCCAGGGCAACCTCCAGTGCCGCTTCTTCAGGTGCTCGGCGATTTCGCTGGTGGCGGTCTTCACCTTGCCTTCGGCATGGTGTGCGCTCTTTTCGAAGCGCAACGATCGGGCCAGGGGCAGGTCATCGATTCGGCAATGGTCGATGGCGTCATGTCGATCTACCAGGTGTTCTACGGAATGACCCGCACGGGTTTTCACACCGGTCCGGTCGGCACCAATCTGTTCGACGGTGGCTCGCCGTTTTACAACGTCTACGAGACCTCTGATGGCAAGTACGTCACCGCCGCTCCCATCGAGGCGAAGTTCTACGCGCAGCTCATCGAGAAACTCGGACTCGATCCCGCCGCACTACCCGAGCAGAACGACGAGAGTCGTTGGCCTGAACTCCGCGATCACATCGCTGGCGCGTTTCGCACCAAGACGCGCGACGAATGGTCGGCGCTACTCGAAGGAACCGACGTGTGCTTCGCTCCGGTTCTCTCGTTCGCTGAGGCTGAGCAGCATCCTCACATCGTCGCCCGCAACACCTTCGTGCCCGTCGAGGGATCGGTGCCACAACTCGCTCCCGCTCCCCGTCTCAGTCGTACCCCGGGTGAGGTTCGCCCCACCTACGCGTACCCAGGAGTCGACACCGAGTCGGTTCTCGCCGACTTCGGGTTTGGTGCCGATGAGATCGCCGAACTTCATGACGCAGGTGTCATCGCCTGGTGATTCTGCCCCCACGTTTCCGGCCGCACCGGTCCGGGATCAGAGCAGATGTCGGTATCGCTCAAGAACCATTGCCGGTTCGGTGTAACCCGGACCGTCTTTGCGACGCGACATTCCCTCGCCGTTGATGAAGTAGGCAACCGTCGGTTCATCAAGTTTGAGAAAGGTCTTGCCTGCGACTGCGCAGCGGATCCAGAACTCCCAATCAGCTGCGCTTTCAAAACTTTCGTCGAAACCACCGAGTTCGTCGTGGAGACGCCGGCGCCACATCGGGCCACAGTGCGGCACATTCAGACCGTTAAGCAGCGTCGACAGTGTCGCGTCAGGGAAGTCGGTGCGTAGGCCCATTGCAACGATCTGCTCCCAGTTCATGGATGGATCAAGCGTCAGGTACATGTCTTGAAACACCACATCTACGTGTGGGTTCTGATCAAGTCCGGCGATCTGGACTTCGAGTGAACGACGACCACGAAGATCATCCGCGTTCGCATTCGTCAGATAAGGCGCGTCACTCATTGAGGCCGCGATATTCCATGCCTCGTAGATCCCGATTCGTTTGTCGCTCAAATAAACGCGGACATTCGCAAAGGCGTCAGCGAACGCGTTGATCAGTTCGCGCTCACCGTCAACCGGATCAACCGACACGATGCAGACATCACACTCTGCAAAAACGGTCTGCTCGGCGAGGTTGCCGAGATACGCATCGAGATAGTCGATCGAGCGATAAAGGCTCGAAAGAATGGCCGCCCGTGGTGCTGATAAGGATCGAACCGCAGGCCCCGTCGTCGAGTCGCTGGTACGCATCCAACTTGTAAACGTCTGACGTCCATCGGGGAACTGGGCATTGGTACGCAGCGCGGCGGCCCGCTCGACCCACTCGCTACGCGTAATGAATGCCTGACCCAGTTCGACGATCGGCATCTCCTGATCGGGGCTCCCCCGCCGGCCTTCCGATTTCCCGGTTTGCGTCCAGTGATCGAACAGCGCCTGTGAATCCAAGTGCTGGAGATCTTCGTAAGTCGCTCGATAGAACGCCTCATCGAAATCAGTTCGATCGGTGTGGCGCATAAGAGCCCGAGAAGGGATTCGAACCCTTGACCCCCTGTTTACAAGACAGGCGCTCTGACCAACTGAGCTACTCGGGCGGAGCTTGAGAGATTAGACGACTGACGATGCGCTCAAGATTTGAGTTGCGCTTCGAGTTCCGCTTCGACCTCGTTCTTGAGAACTTTGCCCGTGGCGTTGTAAGGCAATTCAGCTCGGAAAGCGACGTGAGTCGGCACCTTGAATGATGCGAGCGTGGCCCGCACCCAGTCGCGAACCGCGTCCTCGTCGAGCTTCGCTCCAGTGCGTACGACGATGACTGCCGCGACTTCTTGGCCCAGCTGATGATGGGGAACGCCGACAACACAGACTTCGGCAATATCCGGATGCTCCTCGGGACGGTGCTCGATCTCGATCGGGTAGATGTTCTCGCCGCCCCGGATGATGAGATCGCGCATGCGGCTTTCAAGCTGGAGGACACCCTCGGTCATACGACCAAAGTCGCCGGTGCGATACCAGCGGTTTGCGTCCAGCGCCTTTTCGGATGCTTCGGGGTTATCCCAGTAACCAATGAACACCGCTGCGCCACGAATACAGATCTCGCCGACATCGCCATCCTCGACAATCGCGTCGTTCTCGTCGCGGATTTCGATCTCGCACATCGCCTCAACCGTGCCGACCGATGCCGGATTGGTTTCAAGCGTGACGCCACCGAGGCGGGAACCAGAACCGAGTGTCTCGCTCATTCCGTATCCGACACCAACGCGCGCTTGTGGCAACTTGCGGGCCATCAGTCGCAGCAACTCGGGCGAATAGACCGCGCCTCCGCCGCCGACTGAGAGAACACTCGACGTGTCGAACTCGTCGAACTGCGGATGCTCGAGCAGGCGCCAGAACTGCGTGGGCACGCCACTCCATGCGCCGATGCCGTGTTCCTGTGTGAGCGAAAGGTGCGTGATCTCGTTCCAGGCACCGACCGGCGGGAACACGAGTTTCGAACCGACGAAGGCCGCAACCACGAGCGGCAGCGCTCCGGAGACATGGAACAGTGGCGCGACAAACAGCGACGACGGTTGCGGGGGTGCTGCCGCGCCGGCGGCAGGGGCGGGCGGCGGTGCCAGCATCTGCCCGATTGCCCCTTGGGCAAGAACCGCCATCGGGCAATGAATGAAATTGCGATGGGAGAGCGTCGCCGCTTTGGGGCGACCGGTGGTTCCGCTGGTGAACAGCAGCACCGCAGGATCGTCCTCAACGATCGGCGTGGTCGGGAACCCGGGATCGTCGGCGCGGGCCGGGCCGATCAATGCGTCGAGGTCCGTGATGGCGCGGACTTCGACGTTCTCCGGAAGACCCGCCTCGGACAGACGCTTCATGCGCGGCTCGTCGGCGAACACAAGGGTGGGTTTCGACAATTCGATGCCGTGCAGCAACTCAACCGGTGTCCACCAGCCGTTGAGACTGGAAACGACAGCGCCACAGGCAACCGTCGCCCACCAGCCGATCACATACGACGCCACATTCGCCGACGCGAACGCGATCCGATCTCCCTTTTTCACACCGAGTTCAGTGAAGTGCGCCGCGACTCGACCCACCGAGGCGCCGACGTCGCTGTAGGTCAGGGCGCGATCAGGGAACACCAGGAACGGGAGATCAGCGCTTCGGTTCACACCGTTGGTCAGCACCTCACGCAGATTGGCCGGCCGATTCTTGAACACCCGAACCGGAACACCGAGCACCGGCTCCTCAATGATCTCGAAGTGCCCACCCGGTCCGACCAGAGGGCCGGCGGCAGCAGGTGCTTCCCATCGATGCGTCTGACCAGCCACGTTTGCTCCCCCAAAAATTTCGACAACGGACCGTCATCGTGTCCCCGCAACGCCCAACATGCAACTGCGACCCCGGACAGTCCGGCTACCCGGGCGAAGCCATTCCGATAGCGTCCGGCCATGAGCATCTTGGGCAACAGAGTGGTTCGCAAAGAAGATCCGGCGCTCCTCACCCATGGGGGAACGTACGTCGACGACATCGCTTCGCCTGACGCAGCCCATGTTGTCTACGTCCGGTCGATGATCGCCCACGGCGAGATCATTTCGATCGACACGTCAGAGGCCCTGCTCGCTCCCGGCGTGCTCGCGGTTCTGACCTCTGCTGACATCGAACTTCCGAACATTTTCCCCATGATCATGATCGATCAGGCCATGAACCGGCCCCTCCTTGCCCGCGATCGGGTGCGATTCGTTGGCGAGCCCCTCGTGGCGGTGGTCGCCGAGACCAGAGCCGCTGCTGTCGACGCTGCTGAAGCCGTCATTGTCGACATCGAACCGCTGCCCGCGCTTGTCCGCACACTCGACGCGCTCGCCGCCGATGCGGTGCTGCTGTTTCCCGATTCCGGGAGCAATGTGGCGCTGACTCTGAAACACCGAGGCGATCCCGTTTCCTTCGACGAGTGCGCAGTTGTCGTCACTCTCACGACCGTCAACCAGCGAGTGGCCCCCGCTCCGATCGAAGCGCGTAGTGCGCTCGCATGGTGGGACGACGACAGGCTCGTTATGGAGATCGGCTGCCAAGGACCGCATCCGATCCGCAACGCTATGGCCGAGATGTACGGCCTCGATCCGTCAATGGTTCGTGTCGTGTGCCCCGACGTCGGTGGTGGATTCGGGGCCAAGGCCCAAGCACCGGCCGAGGCGCTCCTGCTGGGAGAACTGTCACGGCGCATCGGTCGTCCCGTGCGTTGGAGCGAAACCCGCTCGGAGAATCTCGTTGGCATGAACCACGGTCGCGGTCAGATCCAAACCGTCACATTGGGCGGAACCACCGACGGAGATCTTCTCGCCTATCGAATCGATGTCGTCCAGGAGGGCGGCGCGTATCCGAACATGGGCGCAATTCTGCCGATGGCAACTCGAATTATGGCGAGCGGCGTCTACGACATTCCCGCCGTCGAGTTCAGTTCGCGTTCTGTCGTTACCAATACAACGTCGACCGGGGCCTACCGCGGTGCCGGCCGTCCCGAGGCAGCCGCTGCGCTCGAACGCGCTGTCGATCTCTTTGCTGCCGAGGCCGGCCTCGATCCCGCCGACGTTCGCCGTCGCAACTACGTATCGCCCGACGCATTTCCATTCACAACCCCTACCGGAACTATCTACGACTGCGGCGACTACGTCGGTTCGCTTGACCGCGTTCTAGCGGCAGCGGCGTACGCGGATCTGCGGGCGGATCAAGCCAAGCGTCGAAACAACAACGAGCGACGACAGCTCGGCATCGGTCTCGCCACCTACGTCGAGATCACGGCCATGCCCGGTGGATCCGAATACGGCTCCGTCGAGTTGCTTCCCGACGGCACCGCGCGAGTCGTCACCGGATCAAACCCATACGGGCAGGGCCACGTGACCTCATGGGCGATGCTTGTCTCGGAGAAGACGGGTATTCCGATCGATTCCGTCGAAGTTGTCTACGGCGACACCGACCTGGTGCCAACCGGTGAAGTCACCGGTGGATCACGTTCACTTCAGATCGCGGGCAACGCGGTATTCGACGCTGCAGGCAAGCTTGTTGATCTTGCGCGCGTGCGCGCTGCCGACCTGCTCGAGGCGAGTACCGACGACATCGTGCTCGACGCCGAACTCGGCCGGTTCCATGTCATTGGGAGCCCCGCTGTCAGCCTCGGCTGGTCCGATGTCGCAGCCACGATTGTCGATGATGACAATCCCCTTGTCGCACTTTCCGACTTTACTGCGTCGGGTCCCACCTTTCCGTTCGGTACGCATCTCGCCGTTGTCGAAGTTGATATCGAGACCGGCAAGGTCGAACTCCTCCGGATGATCGCGTGCGATGACGCCGGACGAATCCTCAACCCGTTGCTCGTCGACGGACAGGTGCATGGCGGTCTCGCACAAGGCGTGTCGCAGGCGCTGTTCGAGGAAGTGCTTTACGACGACGACGGCAACCCGCAGAGCGCGACGTTCATCGACTATCTCGTCCCCTCGGCCGCCGAGTTCCCGATGTTCGAACGAATCGAGATGGAAACGCCGACTCCAATTAATCCCCTAGGAGCAAAGGGAATCGGCGAGTCCGGAACAGTCGGAGCAACGCCTGCCGTACAAAACGCCGTCATCGATGCCCTGTCGCATCTCGGTGTTCGTCACATTGACATGCCACTCACACCCGAGCGGGTGTGGCTGTCACTTCAGCCCAGCTAGTCGAAAACCACAAACACCGGAATGTTCGTCTCGGAAACCAGCGTCGGTTTCCGGCCGGCGAGTTAACTCGTCGGTGCGCTGACTTCCTTCGCGGCTAGACGTCGGCGCGTCACCTCGAAACAGGCGAGAGCTCCGGCGACCGACACGTTGAGTGAAGCGAGTTGTCCCATCAACGGGATGCTTGCGATCGCGTCGCATCGCTCGCGCACGAGTCGCGACAGGCCCTTACCCTCGGCACCGAGTACGAGGCAGACCGGTTCGTTGGCGACCTGAAGGTCGAACAAATCGGTGTCGCCGCCCATGTCAAGACCGACGACCCAGACGCCCATTTCCCGGAGTTGATTGAGTGCACTTGGCAGCCCGCCCACAAGCGTCATCGGCAGGTACTCGACTGCGCCGGCCGCAGCCTTCGTGACTGTCGGAGTGATGTGTACCGCTCGATGTTTCGGGAGAACGACACCAGTTACGCCGGCACATTCGGCGGAACGAAGCAGCGCACCCAGATTGCCTGGATCGGTCACGCCATCGACGGCAAGGAGGAAGGGCGGAGCGCCATTCGCAGCCTTGCTGTGGGCGAGGTCCTCGAGCTCGTACTGCGGAAGTTCGGCGGCATACGCCACCACACCCTGAGGGGATTCTGTGCGGGCTTGCGCGAACAGACGTGTGCGCGTGACCTCGCGAACGGGGACCTTGAGATCGATCGCCAGATCGACGATGTCCTGCAGGATTTCAGTGTCGTCCTGATCTTCGGCGACATAGATCTCGCGCACGCGCCTGGTGTCGGCAATCAGAAGTTCGCGAACGGCATGACGACCTTCAACTTGATCGCCGCCGAGACCCTTCGGTGTCGCCTGTCCACGTGGAATCGGACGATCGCCGTTGGCTCCGACGCGACGACGCGGACCGCCACCGGGCTTATCTGCTTTACGGACTGATGCCGCCGCGTGCTTGACCTTCTTGGCCTCGACTGCTTTCTGTGCCGCGATCGACAGCGGCTTGCGGGGCTTGCCGGCAGCATCGGCCGAAGACCCGCGGGTCGATGATCCTCGCTTGGCTCCACCCTTGGGTGCAGCGCCCCGGGGAGCGGCAGCAACGCGCTTCGGTGCTCCGCCACGTTTCGGTGCGCTTTCGCGTTTGGGGCCACTGGCTCGTTTCGGTGCCGCCTTTGCCCCCGCCGGTTTGCGGGCGCCACCGCCCGCTCGTGCGGCGCTCATCGGGCGCTCACAATGGCGACGGCGAAACAAGCGATTCCCTCGCCACGACCGATTGAACCCAGGCCCTCGGCCCGGTTGCCCTTGACCGTGACCGGTGCGCCCACGGCGAGACTGAGGCGCGTCTGCATCATGTCCCGGTGCGGCGCAAGCTTCGGACGTTCACACACCACGGCAGCGTCGACATTTCCCGGTTCGAAGCCAGCGGCTCGCACGCGGCCTGCCACTTCGGCCAAGAGATCAATGCTGTCGGCACCGGCCCAGGTCGGATCGGTGTCCGGAAAATGTTGGCCGATGTCACCGAGGCCGGCCGCTCCGAGCAATGCATCAGCACATGCGTGTGCGATCACATCAGCGTCGCTATGTCCCACGAGTCCCTGCTCTCCTTCGAAAATGACTCCACCGAGTACAAGCACCCGAGATGGGTCATCAGAGAAGGCGTGCACGTCGAAACCTTGTCCGACTCTGACTGTCATGTCCCCAAACTACCCGAGCGTGCCGAGCAGCACGATTGCCACAGCGAGGTCGGTGGGACCGGTGATCTTGATGTTGGTCGCTTCGCCCGCCACGATCACGACCCGACCGCCGGTCTGTTCCACGAGGGCAGCATCGTCTGTGGCTGAATCACCGAGGGCGTGCGCCGCCCGCAACACATCCGCCCGGAATGCCTGCGGGGTCTGGACTGCCATGAGTTCCGACCGATCGAGCGTCGCCGAGGCAACGAGGTTCCCGTGCTCATCGTGGGTCACCCGCTTGATCGTGTCGGTAACGGGGATTGCCGGAATGGCGGCGTCGGCACCCCCGTGAATGACCGCAACCACCGCCTGATGAAGTTCGGCTGTAGCCAGCGGACGAGCCGCGTCGTGAACCACGATTACCGCGGCGTCGTCGTCGATCACACCAAGTGCAGCCCGCACCGAATCGGACCGTTCCTCGCCACCCTCGACCGCGACATCGGCAGCGCCGCTTTCGACAAGCCGAGCGCCTTCCGCTTCCTCGCCTGAAGCGAGCACTATTACAACGTGATCAGCGGCGGCCCGAGCAATGGCCAGTGACCGATCGACGACCCTTTCGCTACCAAGAAACTCGTAGTGCTTCGGATGGGGGCCATAGCGTCGGCCCGAACCGGCAGCGAGAACGATTGCCCACACGGGTCCATCGGCCGGAACATCAGTTGTACTCATGATCGTCACTCTTCCCGAAGATCTCGATCGACGCTGCAACGTTACGCGAGGACCCGAGTGTGCGGGCTCACGCGTCGAGAAACATCCAACGCCGTCGTGCAGGCCCACTAGTGTTGGCCTCCGTGGTAGATCGCGAGCTTCTCAACACAGTCGAATTCTTCAAAGGTTTCGAAGGCGACCCCCTCGATGCCCTCGTGGCCGCGGCCGAGACACGTACGTACAACCGCGGCGGCGTCATGTTTGGCGAGAACGATGTAGCTACCGAACTGTTCGTGGTTGAGTCTGGTCGCATCGCAATCGCCAATCGCTCGATCGATGGTCGCGAATCGGTGGTTGCACTCATGGAGCGCGGCGACCTCTTCGGCGAAATGGCACTGTTCGACGGGCGTCCGCGTTCTGCCGAAGCTCGTGCACTCGAACCATCGGCAGCGATTGCCATTCCTTACGCTCCTCTCCGCGCTATCTACGAGAGCCAGCCCGAACTTCTCTGGAACGTTGTCGAGATGCTCGCGACTCGCCTTCGCAGTACCGACGAGCAACTCGCCGATTCGGTCTTTCTTGATGTCACTGGTCGCACGGCCAAGCGACTCCTCGAGCTTGCCGGTGAGGCCGACGAATTCTCGCTTCCCATCACGCAGGAAGAACTTGCCGGCATGGTCGGCGCTTCACGCGAACGCGTCAACAAGGCGATCGCCAGCTTCGTGCGTCTCGGCTGGATCGATCAGTCCGAGCGTCGCTATCGCATCACAAACCGCGAACAACTCAAACTCCGCGCCCGCTGAGGCGCGTGTCCGGGCTCAGTCCGGTTCGGGAAACGATTCGCTGACGAGTTCCTCCGACAGCGCCCAGAGGCGACGGGCCGCGGCCGGATCGGTAGCCCAACTGCGCGCTTTGGCCACAGCGCAATCGGCGAGATAACTCCCGCCGCACGAAAGCGCCTCGTCTGTCACCGCCGCCCACACGCTCGTCGATGCGCCAACATCGACCCCGACCCGACGGGGAAGTTCTCCACCAGTCGCCTTCGCCCGCTCAATGAGTTCCGCGTAATCGTCGCTGGTGAAATGACGGCCGAGATCGGTCTTCACCATTCCCGGATGCACCGACCAGGCGTGAACGCCCTGATCCCGATAACGCCGCTCGATCTCGACAGCATGAAGCACGTTTGCCGTCTTCGACTGTCCGTAGGCCTCGAGTTTGGAATACGGGCGGGATGCGAAGTTCGGATCGTCCCAGCCGATGTCCGATGCCGCGTGGCCGCCCGAACTCAGGAGAACCACCCGCGCCGGAGCGCTCGATACAAGCAATGGCAGGAGTCGGCCGATCAGTACGAAGTGACCGAGATGGTTGGTGCCGAACTGCAACTCGAATCCGTCATCGGTGTGCCCGAATGGGACAGCCATGATTCCGGCGTTGGCAATCAGGACATCCAGTCGATCGTGTTCGACCAAAAACCGGTCGGCAAACGCGCGCACGCTTGCGAGTGAACCAAGTTCGAGCACCTCGTTGGAAAACGAACCGTCCGGAACCGAATCGCGCAACTCAGCGACAGCCTGTTTCCCCTTCTCGTCCGAGCGGCCGGTGATGATCACTGTCGCTCCGGCCGCACCAAGGGCCCGAGCGGTTTCTTTACCGATACCAGTGGTTGCGCCCGTGACCAGGACGGTCACTCTCGTGAGATCACGGCCGGCAAGGACATCCGAAGTGGTTTTCATCGTCGGATCGCTCATATGTCCTCGTTAGCTCCGGGCCACTCATCGGGCCAGTTGTTGTTCACGGTGAGAGACCAGTTCGGTTCACGGCGCTCAAGGAACGCATTGACGCCCTCGCGCGCGTCAGCCTCTCCCATGAGGTGATGATGCAGATCCGTCTCGGCCCGGTCGATCTCACTCGGGCTCATCGCAAACGAACTCCACAGAAGTCGCTTTGTTACTGCCACTGAGACCGGAGCGGTGTTGACCGCCATGTCGTGCGCGACCTCGAGTGCATGTGGCAGCACATCGTCGTTCGGCAACACGCGCGATGCGATACCGAGTTCGCGCGCTTCGTCACCCATGAACGTACGGCCCGTCAACATGATGTCGGCGGCGTTGGCAAGCCCGGCGATTCGAGGCAACGTCCAATGGCTCAGCGCATCTGGCATGACGCCTCGCCGAACCTGAACGATTCCGTATTTGGCATCACGGGCAAAGAAACGAAGATCGCAGTGCAGTGTCAGCGTTAAGCCGACACCGATGGCATGTCCGTTCACTGCAGCGATAACAGGTTTGCGGATGCGCCATGCAGGAGGCGACACCGGATTGGCGCTGAACGCTTGTGCGTCTGATCGCTCAAACACATCGGAGCCGCTGGAGAAATCAGCTCCGGCGCAGAAAGCTGGCGGTGTTCCGGTGAGAACGACCACGCGCACTGCGTCGTCGGCATCGGCCATCCGATAGATGTCGCCAAGGGCACGGCCCATTGCCCCACTGAACGCGTTTCGTGTGTCGGGACGGTTCAGCGTTGCTACGAGAACACCATCATCATGAAGTTCAGCGAGAAGATCAGGGGTGCCGGTGTCGATCGGGCGCACCATTACGAAACCGTTTTGGGTGCTGCTGCTTTCACTGCCGCAACTGTCCTCGCGATGCATGCATCAGAAATCGGGTACCCGGGGAAGTACAGACAGACCCGATCGGCATGGTCGCCGTAGCGCGCCATGATTTCTGCCGCGACCTGTTCAGGTGTTCCGACAACAGCGATCGTGTGGAGCATGTCCTCATGTACAAGCCCGGCCATGCCCGCCCAATCACCCTGCTTGGAGCGCGCGTTCAGTTCCTCTTGGAGCGGACCCCAACCTTCGACATCGAGGACGGGACGATAGGACGGAGTAGAGCCATAGAACGCGAGCAGCGTCCGGACTCCCTGCGCCGCTGCCGCAATCTCTTCGTCGGTTTCACCAATGGCACAGATCACTTCGAGAACGATCTCGATGTCGTCGCGGGATCGCTTCGACTTCTCGAGTCCGCGATCGAGGGCCGGCAATGTGCGCTCGGCGAAGTGGCGACCGGAGTTGAACGGCATGACGAGAATGCCGTCGGCGACTTCGGCGGTCATCTCGCACATCTTGGGGCCGAGCGCGCCAACCAGAATCGGAGGGGGACCATACGGGTTCGGGCCGGGGTTGAAGTTCGGCGTCATCAAGGTGTGAGTTGTCCACTGCCCGCGGAAATCGAAAGGACCCTCACCGGCGAAGTGGGCGAAAATCATCTTCATGGCCAAGACCCACTCGCGCATCTGCGCGACCGGCTTCTCCCACGTCGATCCGTAGCGCTTCTGGATATGCGGGCGAATCTGTGACGCAAGGCCGAGGCGAAAACGTCCCTTGCTTAGAAGCTGCAGATCATTGGCGGCGTAGGCCAAGTGGAGGGGGCTGCGGGGGAAGGCCATCGCCGCATTGGTCATGAGATCGATCTCGGCAGTCGTGCTGGCTAAGACCAGAGGAAAGAACACGTCATGGGCGTTTTCGAAACTGAAAAGACCATCCGCCCCGGTGGCGGCCAACTCGGCTGCTCTCGGCGCAGCATCGAGCGGTCCCGACATGGCAAGAGAAATGTCGACCTTCATGGTGAATCCTTCCGATCCGACCCGGAACGGGCCTCCTTCCGTTTCTAGTCGCTCTGATGCCATTGCCCGACCGCCGCCCGCCTGGGCCGGGACAACACAAGCTGACGAGATGCGGACTTAAGCTCCTTCAAATTGTCAGAGGGTCAGCCAATAACCCCAAATCCCTTCGGATGGGCATAGTCTCGTCCAATGGGAAGAAAAATCTCAGCGGCAGAAAAGCCACCTCGAGTTTCCCGTGCCCAGCGCACGAAGAACGTCCAGACCGATATCAGCGCCGCCGCCCTGAAACTACTCAGCACGAAGGGTGTCGACGGTCTTTCGCTGACGAAGGTCGCCGCCGAAGCTGGCCTGTCGAACGGGCCCCTCTATGGCCGCTACGACTCTCCCGAAGATGTCGCGCTTGAGTTGTGGGAGGGATCCATTCGCGACCGTTTCCATCTCCTTCTTGACGAAGCCGCCCGGTTTGCCCTTGGCGATGCGCCAGACCCCTCCGAATGGCTTGTGACCGAGATGACCAATCCCTCGGCCGAGTCACTCGCGGTCGTCGAAACTATCGCCGTGGCCCGCCGTTATCCGATGCTGGCCGAAAGCGTCCGGACTGAGGTGGATTCCGCCCTCCAGAAGATCCGCACGGAGTCTTCGACAATCCCGTTTTCGGCCATCTATCCGTGGATCACGCTCCCGCTGGGAGCGATCGTTTACAGCGGAATGCTTCCGTCGGAGTCACCGCCTTGGGCTGATATTTTGCGGGTCGGACGACAGGCAGCGATCCAGGCTCCTGCGCCCACATATGTCGGCAGCCACCCGGCGCCGCTTGAATTGAATTTGCCCAATCCCGACACTGGGGATCTTGGTCTCGACGAGTTCGTGACTGCGGTCATGCTCGTCGTTACCCGCGTTGGATATGAGAAAGCCACCGCACAGCGAGTGGCTCGGGCTGCAGGACACTCGTTCAGTTCCGCTTACACGCACGTTGAAAGCAAAGACGAACTCATGATGTTCGCAATCACCGCGATGATCGACCAAATCATCATGACTGGTGACGAGTCGTTCTTGCATATGACCGGTGATGAACTGTTTCTCGGGATGATCGCTCTTGAGCTGGGACTTATCTCGGACAACAACCGATCTCTCCGACAACTGCGCGCCGAGTCACTCGTTGCGGCTCGTCATCACAAATCTCTGGGTGAGATTCTTCGTACCCGATTGATCGAATCCGCCGCACACGTCAGGACAGCGGAGAAGAGTGAAACTGTTCCCCTTTCGTCCGCGTTTTGGTACGGCGCTCGCGCCAATGGCATGACCTCATTGCTCCTCAGTCTGAACACTCGATTGCTCGATGATGTCGACTGGATGCCATTCGGGGCCATGGTCAAAGAACTCACCCGCTTGATCAAAATGTCGAAAGTAGAACCAAACCGCTAATCAGGCGTTCAGGAACGAAACGACTCGCTGCCATGCATCGGCAGCATCATCGACACGATGCGCGGGCCGCGAGGCATCGTGCACGAAACCGTGTTCGGCTCCCTCGTAGCGGACGATCTCGACACCAAGCGCTTCTGCCTCCAGAACATCGGCGGCGGGCGTGAAGTGGTCGGCGGTTCCGATGATCGCCATCGTGGGGCAACGATCCGGAGATGCGAGCGCCTCAATGGGTTCGGCCAATGAAACTCCCCGCCACGCCTCGGGAAGTCTGATCATTCCGTAGAAACCGGCGGCCCGATGGAATCGCCCGCTCGCCGACGCTTTGAACGCCAGCATTCCGCCCATGCAGAAACCGATGGCGCTTACCTCGCGGCAGCCCGTGGCCTCCGCTGCTGCGATCGCGTCAGCATGAAATTTTTCGTCAGAGAACGTCGCCATTGCGGCCAGTCGTTCGTCGACAGTCAGTTCCTCCTGGCCGGGGAACGGCTCCGGCGCGCAGACGACCCAACCGTGATCAGTAGCAAGTTGTCGACACATGTCATCGAAGAGCGGCCGCAGCCCCATGATGTCGGGAAACAGCACGAGTCCTCGTGTCGATTCATCAACGATCTCTGGTTGAACGATCTCCGCCGGTGTCCCGGTTGAAAGCATGATTCGCACGAAAGACCTCAGGAGTAGTGATCGAGAATGCTCGACTCGGCGAGTCGACCCAGACCTTCTTTGATCGCCGACGCACGATGCTCGCCGACACCTTCGACCTCATCGAGATCGCGCTTGGTGGCCTGCAGCACCTTGTCGAGAGTCCCGAATCGGACGACGATGCGCTCAATCACTGTCTCAGGAAGACGCGGTATGCGCGACAGCATCCGATAACCCTTGGGCTGCACGGCACCGTCGAGATCGGCGCCCCCCTCAGGCAGATGCAGCACTTCGGCCACCGCCTTGAGATCGAGGAGCATCTCGGTTTCGAGTAACTCGAGACCGGACATCGCCTCGGCGAGATGCCACTCGTTCTCCTCGTGGAGATAGTCGAGCACGACAAGGCGTCGTTCGTCTTCGACGCCGGCGAGGGCTTCTTCGAGTTGTAGGCGAAACAATCGACCGTCGACACCCAATTCGACGATGTCGCTTTCGATCTCCCCGGCGATGCGCAGGACCATCTCGGTCCGCTGCAACAAAGTCACGACATCACGCACGGTGACGAGGTCCTCGACTTCGAGGGCCGAGAGGCTGTTGGACACGTCGACAAGACGCTCCTTATAACGCTCGAGCGTCTTCATGGCCTGGTTGGCGCGATCAAGCAAACGTGGGATCGGAACAAGTTGGTGCTTCTCGTCGCCGATGTACACGGCGATGATCGACATGTCCTCAGAAACCGAAATGACCGGCACGTTGATCGAGCGAGCCACGCGCTCGGCAGTGCGATGCCGGGTGCCGGTTTCCGAGGTCGGAACATTCGGACTCGGAACCAGATGAACATTGGCCCGGGCGATGCGGCTGGCATCAGCCGCCAGCACAATTGCGCCATCCATTTTTGCCAGTTCTGAAAGTCGCTGCGGGCTGAACGCTGCGTCAAGAAGAAAACCGCCCGAGCAGATGCTCAGGACATCGGGGCCGTCGCCGATAACGACGAGTGCACCCATGCCGCTTTGCAGGATGCGATCGAAACCCTCGCGGAGCGGCTTTCCCGGCGCTACCGCGGCCAGCGCGTCGAGCATCGCGTCACTGCGTCGGCGAGCCATCCTGCGAGTGTACCGGTCGTGATGTTTCGGGGAAGCCGAGATCAGTCTCTGGCGAGCAAGCCGAGTTCGGCGATCGCTTCAGCTAACGAACCCACGCGCGTGGCCATGATGCCGTCGGGTGGATCAGGGGCCAGGCGCGGGATGATGGCGCGGTTGAATCCGAGCCGGGCCGCTTCGGCCAGACGCCGATCGCACTGCGACACCTGCCGGATCTCGCCACCGAGACCGATCTCACCGCATACAACGAGATCGGCCGGCAATGGCCGCTCAGCTAATGCCGATGCCAGCGCAAGAGCGATGCCGAGATCGGCCGCGGGTTCAGCGATCTTCACGCCGCCCACGGCAAGCGCGTAGACGTCTTTCTGGGCGTAGGAGAACCCGGCGCGTTCGCCCAGCACGGCAAGCAACAATGCGAGTCGGCCCGAGTCGAGACCCTGCGCGCTACGGCGCGGCGATGGCAATGCGCTTGTTGTGACAAGCGCCTGCAACTCGACCAGCAGAGGACGATGCCCTTCCATCGTGGGAACCACGACCGAACCCGAAACCCCGTGCCGACGATCGGCGAGAAACAGACGGCTCGGATCGGGGACGCCGATCATGCCCAACTCGGTCATCTCGAATAGGCCGAGCTGATCGGTAGCGCCGAAACGGTGTTTGACCGCGCGTAGAAGTCGAAGCGCGTGATGTCGATCGCCTTCGAAGGCCAACACTGTGTCGACTACGTGCTCAAGCACGCGAGGTCCCGCGAGACCGCCCTCTTTGGTGACGTGGCCAACCAGCACGACAGCCATGCTGCGCTCTTTGGCGGCACCCACGAGGCGAGCGGCGCATTCGCGAACCTGAGCAACCGAACCCGAGCCGGATCCGATCTCAGGATGATGGACGGTCTGAATCGAATCAACAACGAGCACCGTCGGCTCAATCTCGTTCACGAACTCGAGGATGCTCGGCAGTGAGGTCTCTGATGCCAACCAGAGATCGGGGCACAGCGAGCCGAGTCGCTCGGCGCGCAGCCGCACCTGCTGCTTGGATTCCTCAGCCGAAACGTAGAGGACCTTTGCGCCGGACCCTGCGATTGACGCCACTGCCTGCAGAAGCAGCGTCGACTTGCCGATCCCGGGCTCGCCACCGACCAATGTGACTGATCCGGGAACGAGACCGCCGCCGAGAACGCGATCGAGTTCATCGATCCCTGTCGGACGGGGATGCCATTCGTGGGCGTCGACCTCGGTTATCGGAACGGGCTTGTCGCGTGGGCCGAACGAATGCGCAGCAACGGCCGATGCGGGTACGACGAGCTCTTCAACGAGCGTGTTCCATTCCTCACAACCAGGGCAGCGGCCAACCCATTTGGGCGTGGCCGTGCCGCACTCGATGCACCGGAACACTGCTCGGATCTTGGCCATGGACGACACCCTACGCATCGGGCGCGACAGTGATGTCGCCCAAACGAAAGGTGCCGCCCACGAAGGAGCGGCACCTGACAAGCCTGGAAGCTGAATCGCTCAGCCGGTGAATGCCGGCGAGACCGTATTTCCGCTGCCGGTGCCGCCACCAGCGCCAGCGTCAGTTCCATTCGAACCAGAACCCGATCCGCTTCCGGAACCCGATCCGGCGACAGTCGTCGTCGTGGTTGTCGGAACGGCATCGCCAAACGTCATTTGAAAAGTTTGGGTGACAGGGTCAAGACCGGAGAGGGCATCCACATAAAGGCAAGCGGTATAGGTTCCGGCGGTGATTGGGGCTGTGGCGCCAGAAGGAGAGGTACCGTCCCGCGCAATCGTCCCTTCGGTTATCAGAAAAGGGCTCGACACTTAATTATTCAAGATGTTGTTGTTGTTTTTCATAAACCAGAAAGCAGGCGCCTCAACTCCGCAAGTCGTCTCGGCCGCTTGAAACCAGAGCCAGACCCCGCTCGTTGTCGTTGGATCTATTGGTACCGCCGACCACGTGAGGGTCATTGTGCCGTCACCGTTGTCAACCATTGAACCCGTGCCGCCATTATTTGCGGCAGTAGCGGGACTGGCAGCGAACAACGTTGCCGTTGAAAGAATGAGCGCACTCGCAACAAGCATGCGAGCAGAACGACCGAATCGAGACATCAAGTTTTCTTTGGGGGGAGAAATTACCGGGCTGATTACAAGCTGGAACAATCTTAAGACTAATTCAGCCGAATCGTTGGTATCCCAAACGAAAGGTGCCGCCCCCGAAGGAGCGGCACCTGGCAAAGTTGCCAGCTACCAGCGCCGGCCACGGGAATGCATGCGGCGGCGGGTACGCAAACGGCGCTTGCGATAGCGCAGGCCAAACACCGCGGCCGTCATTCCAACAAGCGCAAGAACAAAGAGAGTTTCAAGAATCTGAAAAAACTTCCCCTTGGACGAACCGACCTTCACCATTTGTGTATCGGTGTCAGTGAACGAGGCGTTGTACGACTTCGCCGAACTTCCCGCGTTCACCACAAGGGTGAGATCAACCATCGATGCTGGCGGCGCCTTTTCTTCCGCTTCGATTTTGGCCAACAGACCACCGGACGCGTCACCCCCGAGTGCCGCTGCCAACTGCGCGTCGCCAAACATCACGAGGCCGGCGGTCGTGTCGATCTGACCGGTCACTTTCACTGATGTCGAGAACACGCCATCAGATCGCTTGATGAGCATGTCGCGATAGGGGCCATCGGGACCGCTCAATTGCGCCAGCAGCGCAGTGCCTTCTTCGGGAGTCGCGAAGGAATGATGCACGCGGATCCAGGTGAGGTCGCCCTCCTTTGACGCAGCGTCGACTTCCCAACCGGCGGCAACAAGATCATCAGCGCTCAATGCTTGTGCCGGATCACCCACACGTTTGAGTGCTGCGTCATCGAACCCAATGCCTTGCGTAATCGTGCCCTTGCCGTCGAGGCCGACATCGATCTGGGTTTCAATCTGCACACGACAACCGGCCGCGATCACAATCACGAGCGCAAGGAGCGCAACGACGCGCGGCAGTCGACGATTCATGAACACAACGCGCAACTTACCAGTGCCACCGCTGCGCAACGAAGGCCGTGCGCACGCGACAGAGCCCGGGCATCGGGCCCGGGCTCTGATCGATCTGCTGTGTGCGTCGGCGCCGAATTACTCGACGGTGCCGGCCTCAGCGAGTTCCATGGGCGGGGGCTCGAAACCCTCGGTTGCCCGGAACACAATGACTCGCTCGTCGGTATCGGGATCGATGTCGACGTCGACCACGATGTTCTGGCCAGCGCGGAACTCTTTCCAGAGCAACCGCTCGGAAAGCGGATCCTCGACCATGCGCTGGATGGCACGACGCAACGGACGTGCGCCCAGCGTCGGGTCGTAACCCTTGTCGGCCAAAAGAAGCTTGGCTTCCTGGGTGAGTTCGAGGCCGATGCCCTGGCTCTCGAGCTGCTTGGTGACTCGCTTGATGAGGAGATCGACGATCGTGGTGACCTCGGGCTTGGAGAGCTCGTGGAACACGATCGTGTCGTCGATGCGGTTGAGGAACTCGGGGCGGAAATGCGCCTTGAGGGCCTCGTTGACCTTCTCCTTCATGCGCTCGTAGCTGACGGCTTCATCAGCCCTGCCGAAGCCAATGTTGGCCTTGCGCAGATCGGACGAACCGAGGTTCGAGGTCATGATGAGCACGGTGTTGCGGAAGTCGACCGAGCGACCCTGTGAGTCGGTGAGGCGTCCCTCCTCCAGAATCTGGAGCAGCGTGTTGAACACGTCGGGATGGGCCTTCTCGATTTCGTCGAACAGCACGACCGAGAACGGCTTACGACGAACAGCTTCGGTGAGCTGGCCGCCTTCTTCGTACCCGACGTATCCGGGGGGCGAACCGACAAGACGGCTGACCGTGTGCTTCTCCATGTACTCGGACATGTCGAGCTGGATGAGTGCTTCTTCGTCGCCGAAGAGGAACTCGGAGAGCGTCTTGGCGAGTTCGGTCTTTCCGACACCGGATGGGCCGAGGAAGATGAACGAACCCGACGGACGCTTGGGGTCCTTGAGGCCGGCTCGGGTGCGACGGATGGCCTGGCTGACCGCCTTGATGGCGTTCTCCTGGCCGATGACCCGCTTGTGCAGTTCATCTTCCATGCGCAGGAGACGAGCGGTCTCCTCTTCCGTGAGCTTGTAGACGGGAATGCCTGTCCAGAGGGAGAGAACTTCGGCGACGGCTTCCTCGTCGACCTCGTCGAAGAGATCGATGCCGGAATCCTTCATTTCCTTCTCTTTGGTTTCCTTCTGAGCGAGGAGTTCCTTCTCGCGATCGCGAAGTCGACCGGCCTCTTCGAACTGCTGGCCTTCGACTGCGTCCTTCTTCTCCTGCACGACCTTCGAGATCTCGTCTTCGAGTTCCTTGAAATCGGGCGGCGTTGCCATGCGCTTGATGCGCAGACGCGAACCGGCTTCATCGATGAGATCGATGGCCTTGTCGGGAAGATGACGATCGGCGATGTAACGATCGGCGAGATTCGCCGCAGCGACGAGCGCCTGATCGGTGATGGTCACACGGTGATGCGCTTCGTAACGATCGCGCAGACCCTTCAAGATCTCGATCGTGTGAGCGACCGAAGGCTCTTCAACCTTGATCGGCTGGAAACGACGCTCGAGAGCGGCGTCCTTTTCGAGATGCTTGCGGTACTCATCGAGCGTTGTTGCACCGATGGTTTGGAGCTCACCACGAGCCAGCATCGGCTTGAGGATGCTGGCGGCATCGATCGCACCTTCGGCAGCACCGGCGCCCACGAGTGTGTGGATCTCGTCGATGAACAAAATGATGTCGCCGCGGGTCTTGATCTCCTTGAGCACCTTCTTGAGGCGCTCTTCGAAATCACCGCGGTAACGCGAACCGGCAACGAGTGCGCCGAGATCGAGTGTGTAGAGCTGCTTGCCGAGAAGTGTTTCGGGAACCTCGTCGGCAGCGATCGCTTGGGCGAGACCCTCGACGATGGCGGTCTTGCCGACACCGGGCTCGCCGATGAGCACCGGGTTGTTCTTGGTGCGACGGCTGAGCACCTGCATCACACGCTCGGTTTCGCGGGCTCGACCGATGACCGGATCGAGCTTCTTCTCGCGAGCGAGTTGCGTGAGGTTGCGACCGAACTGATCGAGCACGGCAGAACCCGATGGGGTCTGCTCGCCGGAACCACCAGCAGTGGCGCCGGCCTTTTCGCCCTGCGGCCCCGGACCGGAGTAGCCCGAAAGCAACTGGATGACTTGCTGGCGAACGCGTGACAGGTCGGCGCCGAGCTTGACGAGAACCTGTGCGGCAACGCCTTCGCCCTCGCGGATCAGACCGAGAAGGATGTGCTCCGTGCCGATGTAGTTGTGGCCGAGCTGCAATGCCTCGCGCAGTGAAAGCTCGAGAACCTTCTTGGCGCGCGGCGTGAAGGGGATGTGTCCGCTCGGCGAGGATCCGCCTTGGCCGATGATTTCCTCGACCTGCGAACGCACGGCCTCGAGCGAGATGCCGAGTGACTCGAGCGCCTTTGCGGCGACACCTTCGCCCTCGTGGATCAGGCCGAGAAGGATGTGCTCGGTGCCGATGTAGTTGTGGTTGAGGAGGCGTGCCTCTTCCTGCGCAAGCACCACAACCCTGCGGGCCCTGTCTGTAAACCGTTCGAACACTTTGCTACCTGCTTCCCAAGACGGGGGATTCGTGATCTGAGTGTACCCAGCGACCCCGACATCGCCTCCTCGGGCGGCCTGCAAGTGTCCGCGGGATCGTCGGACCTGATGTTCGGGTCCTCGGTTGCGGGTTTCTGGCTGGTGCCGCCTACATTTGACCCGTGGCCGCAGTGTCCCCCCTCCTCCAGTTGCCCGTTCTCCAAGCCGACCTTGTCCGCGTCGAAGACGCCCTCAAGTCCTCGGTTGTCACTGACGATCCCTTCCTCACCGAAGTCGCCAGCCATCTGATCTTGGCGGGCGGCAAACGAGTGCGGCCTGCCTTCTGCGTCACGGCGGCGGCCACCGGCTTGGCCGAGATGGGTGCCACCTCGGCCGAAGTTGTTCTCGGAGCCGTTTCCGTCGAACTCGTCCACCTCGGATCGCTCTATCACGACGATGTAATGGATGACGCCACGACTCGTCGCACCGTCGAGAGCGTCAATGCCCGCTGGGGCAATCTCAAGGCGATCCTCGCCGGTGACTATCTCCTCGCCAAGGCATCTGAGATCGCTGCGTCGCTGGGAACCGAAGTGGCCGGCCTGCTCGCCGCCACCATCGGCAAACTCTGCGAGGGCCAGATCCTCGAACTTCAGCATGCCTTCAGCCTCAACCGCACCGAAGCTGCGTATCTCTCGTCGATCGATGGCAAGACCGCATCGCTCCTCGGAACTTCGTGCCGAGTCGGTGCCATCGTCGCCGGACTCCCCCGAGCCCAGATCGATGCGCTCACAACCTTCGGCCGCAGCTTCGGCATGGCTTTCCAGATCGTCGACGATCTTCTCGATGTCACCTCGACCGATGAGGAACTCGGAAAGCCCGCCGGCCACGATCTCGTCGAAGGCACCTACACGCTTCCCGTCATTCGCACGCTTGCCTCTGGCGGCGCGCAGGCGGCTGAACTTCGCAACCTGCTCGTGAAGCTCGCCCCCACCGACGGTTCGATCGAAACGGTTGACGATCCTGAATCGCTCGAAGCCGCACGTGAGCTCTTGCGCTCGTCGGCGGCGGTCACGTCGTCACTTGAAACAGCACGGGCGTTCGTCGAAGAGGGCCAACGCGCTCTCGCTCCTTACGCAGGGACCGAAGCCACGACGGCACTCGAGGCGGCGGCCGAGCACCTTCTCGGCACTGTTCGCTCCGCAGCCTGAACCGAGCAGCACCGCGCTACAGCCGCTTGCCGAACTCGAATGGTCAGAGGTTTTTTTCGTAGACCAGTCGAAGGCCGTGAAGTGTGAGCCACGGTTCCGTGTGCTGAATGCGCTTTGAGAACGGCGTGATCATCTCAGCGAGGCCGCCGGTGGAGATGATCGTGCACGCGCCGAGTTCTTCCTCGATGCGATCGCACAGACCGTCGACCTGCGCGGCGAAGCCGTAAACCGCTCCGGATTGGATTGATTCAACGGTCGACTTTCCGAGCACGTTGCGCGGCGGACGAAGTTCAACGGCGCGCAAGGCGGCGGCTCGACCGATAAGCGCGTCCATCGACACTTCGATGCCGGGAGCGATCGCGCCACCTAGGTAAACGCCATCAGAGGAAACGGCATCGCATGTTGTGGCGGTTCCGAAATCGGCGACGATCGTCGGCCCGCCATAAAGATCAAACGCCGCAATGGCATTTGCGATGCGATCGGCTCCGACTTCCTTCGGATTGTCGTATTCGATGCGAATACCGGTTCGGACTCCGGGTTCGATCACAATCGGTTCGAAATCAAAATGTCGTTCGGCGACATCGCGCAGCGTTGCCGTGACTCGGGGAACACCAGACGACACGACGATGCCGACGATCTCGCTGAAACTCGTGCGACGAAGCGCAAGAAAACCCTGAAGGAGAACGGCGAGTTCATCTGAGGTTCGATCAGATGCGGTCGAGATCCGCCAATGGTCGAGCAGATTCTCCTCGGGTCGGCAGCCCGCTGCCGTCTTGCCTGTCACTTGGTACAGACCAATGACTGTTTGTGTGTTTCCAACGTCTACGGCGAGAAGCACTGTTTCTCCTGGAGGCCGTCAGGCCGGTTCGATGTCGAGGCCGATGTCGAGCACCGGCGCAGAGTTCGTGAGTCCGCCGATCGAGATGCAGTCGACTCCGGCTGCCGAATAGGCGGCAACTGTTTCCAATGTGATTCCACCGGACGCTTCGAGGAGCGGGCGCCTTTGCGAATCTGCGGCGATCGCCACACATGCTCGGATCTCGTCGGGAGTCATGTTGTCGAGCAACAACGCGTCAGCGTTCGCGGCCAGCGCTTCGCGCACCTGATCGAGTCGATCACATTCGACATGCACGGTGCGCGCTGGCCACATCGTCCGGGCCCGCTCGACGGCATCAGCTATTCCGAAGAGTGCGATGTGATTGTCCTTCAGCAGGATCCAGTCAGAGAGGTTGCCGCGATGATTCGCGCCACCACCGGCGCGCACCGCCGCCTTCTCAAGTGAACGAAGACCGGGAGTCGTCTTGCGGGTATCCCAGATTCGGGCTGCGCCGCCCTTCGCTGCTTCGTCGACGAACGTGCGAGTAAGAGTTGCGATACCGGAAAGGTGCCCGAGAAAGTTCAGTGCCGTTCGTTCCGCAGTGAGTATCGACGCAAGATTGCCGGCCGCAGTTGCGATGACCGTCCCGGGCGTAATGGCGTCGCCGTCATCCACGGACCAGACGAGTTCGATAGACGGGTCAATCTGCCGGAAAGCCTCGACGGCGCAAGCACGACCGGCAAGCACGCCGGACCCGCGCGCCACGAACGACGCCGTCGCCCCGAGATCACTCGGCAAAAGAGCCGACGTGAGATCACCAAGCGGCAGGAGATCCTCAGCGATTGCTCGCGACACAGCCTCGAGGACAGCGGACTGAGGGGGATACGCGGCGTTGGTCACACCCCAAGCCTGCCCCGTAGCGCGACCCCCGGTCGAACTCTTCAGCGCAACACCAGACGACAGACGAAATCCGGGTCAGTTCCGGGGTAATCGTCGCGGGTGTGGGCGCCTCGAGATTCGGTCCGTGCACTTGCCGCCGCAAGCAGCGCCGATCCAACTGCGACCAGATTCGCAAGTTCCCATGCGGCTGGTCCGGTACCGGCTGCCGCCACCGATCCAGCGCGTTCGACAACCTCAGCCGTCGCGACCAGCGATGCGTCGTTCCGAAGGACTCCAGCTCCCATCGTCATGGCCCTCTGGAGTGCGTCGCGCGCGTCAGCAATTTCCGACAGCGTTGAATCGTCGTTGTTAAAGGTCAATGCGGGCGGACGAGCCCAGCCGTTGACTAGACAGCCACCGATGACACCCATCTGTTCCGTTCCGGTAGTCGAACGCATCGCTCCTGTCGGCGACGCCGTTTCGGTTCCCCGCTCGACATCCTCGACAACGCGTGCACCGAAGACCATGCCTTCAAGCAACGAGTTTGACGCCAAACGATTCGCACCATGCACACCCGAACACGCAGCTTCACCCGCGGCCCACAGACCGGGGATCGTCGATGCGCCGTCGAGATCAGTGACGATTCCTCCACAGAGGTAATGCGCGGCCGGAGCGATCGGCAACCAGTCGACACTCGGATCGAGCCCGGCGTCGGCTAGCGCTGCAGCAATGTTCGGAAAGCGCTGCGAAAAATCGGTGAGACCGGTTGCATCGAGCCAACAATGGTCGACATCGAGTTCGAGCATTCGTCGTGTCATCGCGCGACTGACCTGATCACGCGGAAGCAACTCGTCAACAAAACGTT
The DNA here is from genome assembly GCA_945878725.1 of Bifidobacterium breve. GTDB lineage: Bacteria > Actinomycetota > Acidimicrobiia > Acidimicrobiales > Acidimicrobilacustridaceae > Acidimicrobilacustris > Acidimicrobilacustris thunensis. The sequence continues at coordinate 178,098 of CAMCTY010000002.1, forward strand.
CACCCGTGGTGTCGCGCAGCAGCGCGCCATGGCCACGCAATGCCTCCGACAGAAGTGGCTGTGGCATGCGGGGCGAATGCAGTGCGGTCGGATGGAACTGAACGAATTCGATGTCCGCCACTGCAGCGCCGGCGCGCAATGCCATAGCAATTCCGTCGCCAGTTGATTCGAGTGGGTTGGTGGTCACCGCGAACAATTGGCCGGCACCACCTGATGCCAACAGGACGTGACGGGCACGCACATCGTTAATCACGCCATCGTCGGTTGCGGCTCGTACCCCGACGCACACGCCGTCTTCGATCAAAAGGTCGAGTGCGAAGGCGTGTTCGTAGATGACTACTGCGGCGCGGCGCACCGCAGCTACCAGTGCCCGTTCGATCTCGGCGCCGGTCGCCGAACCTCCGGCATGAACGACTCGGGCCAACGAATGGCCTCCCTCGCGCGCGAGTTCGAAGCGCCCCTGCTCGTCACGGTCGAAGGCTGCCCCGAGGGTGATGAGATCGCGTACGCGACCAGGTCCTTCCTCGACAAGGACCCGAACCGCATCGACGTCGCAGAGTCCATCACCGGCGGCAAGGGTGTCGGCCAGATGGAGATCGGTCGAATCCGGATCGCCTCCCAGTACTGCGGCAACGCCGCCCTGCGCCCACCGGGTGGTGGCCTGTTCGAGCGCGCCCTTTGTGAGGACACCGACCCGAAGCCCGTGGCCGTCGGCGGCCCGAACCGCGGCAGAAAGACCGGCGACGCCGGAACCCACAACGAGGAGATCGAGTTCAGCGGGCTTGATCACAGTTCGCCAGTCTTGCGCGCTCTGGCCGCCGACGTTGCACCCTGTGATTCTTCGAGTCGAACGTCAGGGACAAATTGCGACACAGCGAAGGTTCGTTCCACTCCGGTCATTGCACGAATACAACTGATCTGGTTCCTTAGGGAACCGGGACCTCGAGGTTATCTAGAAGGCGAGTTGAGCCGAAGAGGGCGGTCGCCAGCAGACGCACGGTCATCCCGGAGACGAGCGCTACTGGCGTTTCGAGACTCGCTGGATCGACGACCTCGGCGTACCCCGGTGTCGCCAGTGGTTCCGCTTCGATTACCGACGCGATGTGTTGCGCAACGAGGACTGGATCGGTTTCTCCAGCCGAAATCATCGCCGCACCGGCGCGCAGCGCCCGATGCAGGACCGTCGCGGCTTCGCGATCTGCGTGATTCAGATACACGTTTCGACTCGACATTGCGAGACCGTCGGACTCCCGGATGATCGGGCAAGGAACCACCGTCACTGGCTGATCAAGATCGAACGCCATCCGTGTGACTACGGCGAGTTGCTGGAAATCCTTCTCGCCGAAATACGCGCGACATGTTCCGGCGATGTTGAACAACTTCGCAACAACCGTCGTAACGCCATCGAAGTGGGTCGGTCGCGCCGCGCCCTCCATCGAGGCCGTCAGGCCGTCGACATGAACCGTCGTCACAACGGGAACCGGATACATCTCGTCGTTGGTTGGCGTAAAGACGACGTCAGCTCCCGCCGCTTCGGCGAGTTCGAGATCGCGTTCGAGCGGTCGCGGATACGCCGAGAGATCCTCGCCAACACCGAACTGGAGGGGATTGACGAAGATTGTGAGTGCGACCACGTCACATTCATCGGCCGCAGCTCGCAGAAGCGAAAGGTGCCCATCGTGAAGGGCTCCCATCGTGGGAACGAGGCCAACGGTGCGTCCGAGCGCGCGCACGTTGTCGAGAAATCCGCGGAATTCGGCTTTCGTCGAACAGACCTGCATCGCTGCCTCGCTAGTCGTTGTCGGAGGGACCATCGTTGCCGCGCACGGCCCCGTCAACCAATCGACGGGCGGCCCGCATGAGCGCGTCGTAGGCCTCCAGCTCATCTTCGGGAAGAACGTCCCTGTGGCGTTCGATCGTGGCCCAGTCGCCACGAGCGGCCGGCCCCGTTAATGCCGCGGTCGGGCCGAGTTGGGTGACGTTGTCGATGGTCGATTGGGCGAGCTCGATGAACGCATCGAAGGGGATCCCCGCACGTGCTGCCACCCGCTCGACCTGTCCGAGCAGAGCCACGAGATGATTCGAGGCGATGACGGCAGCGGCGTGATATTCCGCCCGCTGATCGTCGGCGACAACAAACGAACGGCCTCCAAGGGCGGTCACAAGTTCATCAATGAGGTCGATTGCTTCGCTTCCGTTCGCAGCAACAGCGAACCACGCACGCGATCGGAGCCGGAGAGAACCGGTCTCCTGATCCGGGAGAGCAACAAGCGGATGAACAGCGGCGCGCATCGGATGATCACCCAACACGTCGAGTCCCAGCGATCCCGCCAGGTGAGCAACGACGGTCGTCGGCACGGGTTCGATCAGCGACGCCACTTCGGCAATCGCGGCATCCGGCGTTGCGATGATGACAACATCCACCCCGAGCGCCGCACGGGTCACATCGTCACCTCGTCGGATCGGCTCGTGCACAATCCATCCCGCGAGCGACAGCGCGTCACTGAGCGACGAACCAGCACGGCCCGGCCCGACCACCCGGATCGACCGAGGAGAACTCATCGTCAACCTGGTTGGGCGTCGAAGGAACCGACGAGATCGACGTGACCCTCGGCTCGTTCCTTCCAGCCCGGACCGGCGATCTCGGGAGCAAGATCGAAGAGCGGCGCCATGACGAAACGACGAGCCCGCATCCGCGGATGGGGAACTTCAAGATCAGGTTCGTTCACTTCGACGCCATCCATCCAGATGATGTCGACATCAAGTGTGCGCGGACCCCAGCGGATTGTGCGCACGCGATTCGCCGCCGCTTCGAGACGATGGCAGACCCCGAGCAATTCGCGGGCCGAAAGTTCCGTGTCGATCTCCACGATGATGTTTAGGAACGGGTCCTGATCCGAAGGCCCGCCGACCGGATCGGTTCGGTACACGGGAGACACCGCAGTGACCTCGTCAAGTGAGGCAACCGCTTCGCGCATGAGCGCCCACGAGTCACCCATGTTCGAGCCGAGGCTCAGGAATGCTCGTGTCATTCAGCGAACCCGAGTGATGCACACGCCGGACGTGGCGAGAGCTTGCGGTACCGGTGGGCGCAACTTGCGAACGGTCACGGTGACCGATGTTGCGCGGGGATCGGCCAGCACCGCGTCGGCAAGATTCTGCGCGAGATGCTCGAGAAGGAATGGCCGGCCATTCAGGATGACGTCTTCGAGTGCTGCGGTGATCACGCCGTAGTTGAGGGTGTCATCGAGTTCGTCGGACGCGCCGGCGACCGAAAGGTCGGCGACGACGTCGACATCGACCTCGAGGGGCTGAGCCCGTTCGCGTTCTTCAGGCAGCGCGCCGCAGATGCCCGTCACGACAAGTCCCCGGAGTTCGATGCGATCGGTCGAAGCCATTGATGTTCCCGTTCAGGCCGGCAGGTTCGGAAGCGACGCGGCGATAGCCACGAGTTCGCGACCGACGGGGCCAAGCTGGCGTTGCGTGAGGCGCTCAATCACGGTGACGGTGCTGGGCGATGTCTCAATGAGACCGTTCCAGAGGAGATAGCCGGCGATGAGTCCGCAGACCCGATCACTCAGTTCCTCCGCATGAATAAGTATGCGCTCGCCTGATTCAAACAGGGTACGAAGTTCCTTGAAGAAGGCCAGTTCGAAGATACCAACATCGTCGACGGGAATCGGTCGGTGGCGCCATACAACGCCGAGATCGTCGTAATGGCCAAGGTTCAACGGGGCGGTGATCAGGGAAATGACGCAGGTGAAACCCTGTTCACGAACCCAGATGATCTCTTCCTGACGACGCACCTTGCGATGGTTCGCGCCGTAGCCCCCCGGCCGTTCGCACACGGCAAGACGATCGGTGACGATCCAATGAAAATTGCGGGGGCGGATGCCCTGGGCCCATTTGCCCTTGCTTGCCACGGCGCTCATGCTGCCACGACTTTGGCCGCTTGAACGGCGCTTCGGACATCATGGGCCCGAATCATGCCGGCGCCTAGGTGCATCGCCCACACTTCCGAGGCGATGGATCCGGCCAGTCGATCGTCGGGTGGAACCGAATCGGTCACGCCATCCGATTCAGCCAATATGCGTCCCAGCATGGCTTTTCGACTGATCCCGACCAGTACTGGCCATCCCAAAGCGACCACCTGATCGAGGTGAGCGAGCAGCTCAAGATTGTGCTCCGTCGTCTTCCCGAATCCGAATCCGGGATCGATCCAAATTTCTGTCACACCACCCGATTTCGCTGCGTCAGCGCGCTCGGCAAGGAACCGACACACCTCGGCGACGACATTGTCGTAGTGCGGCTCGGCCTGCATCGTCGCCGGTTCACCTTGCATGTGCATGGCCACCCAACCGACCCCGAGTTCAGCGGCGACCGGCCACAGTTCGGCGGAAACATCGTTGATCAGTGAGGCTCCGGCCTTCACCGCAGCTCTCGCCACCTCAGGCTTGCGGGTGTCGACGCTGATCCGACATTCACCGGCCAGACCCTCGATCACCGGGATGACTCGTCGGAGTTCCTCCTCGAGGTCCACAGGGGCCGCTCCGGGGCGGGTCGACTCACCACCGACATCAAGGATCGATGCCCCCTCCGCCACCAGCGTGCGGCCGTGGGCGATCGCCAATGCGGGATCGAGAAAGCGGCCGCCGTCGCTGAACGAATCCGGCGTCACGTTGACGATGCCCATCACGAGGGGAACCGTCGCCGGAACTCCCACGCCGAGTCGGGGAACGACGTCAGCCACGTTCGATGAAGCGCATGGCCTCGAATCGAGTCGCGGTGCTTTCGCGGAACAAGCCGCGGACCGCCGAGGTCACCGTCGAGGAACCGGGCTTGCGCACTCCGCGCATCGACATGCACAGATGCTCCGCCTCGATCACGACGAGAACGCCGCGCGGCTGGAGCGTGCGTTCCATCTCGTCGGCGATCTGGGCGGTGAGACGCTCTTGAACCTGCGGACGCTTCGCGTAGGCATCGACGAGGCGAGCAATCTTCGAGAGTCCGGTGACTCGACCGTCAGTGCCCGGGATGTAGGCCACGTGGGCCTTGCCCATGAACGGTACGAGATGGTGCTCGCACATTGACGTGAGGGCGATGTCGCGCACCATGACCATCTCGTCATGATTCGCCTCAAACATCACCTGAAGATGACTCTGCGGATCCTCGCGGAGACCCGAGAAAACCTCTGCGTACATGCGGGCGACCCGCTCCGGCGTATTCAGCAGACCATCGCGGTCGGGATCCTCACCGATGGCGATGAGGATCTCGCGGACAGCGGCAGATATTCGGGGCAGATCAACTGGGGTCAACGGAGAACGCTCCTAGCGAGGCGGATGATGAGCGGAGGTAGTTCAGCAGACGAGGCACCGAAACCGTCATCCGAGGGCCGAATCGGTGATCAGTGACCGCTTCCAGGACCAATGTAGGTCCGGATGTCACCAAGATTGCGATATCGCTCGGCCACATCAAGGCCATACCCGACGAGAAAGGTGTTCGGAAGTCGGAAACCGACATAGCGAAGATCGGGTTCGACCTTCTGCATGCCTTCCTTCACGAGCAGCGCGCACACCTCAAGGCTGGCCGGGTTACGCGCTGCGAGGTTCTTCAGCAGGTAGTTCAGCGTCAGCCCACTGTCGACGATGTCTTCGATGACGATGACATCGCGACCGCCGAGATCGAGGTCGAGATCCTTCACGATCCGGACGACACCGCTCGTCTTCGTCGCCGTTCCGTATGACGAGACCGCCATGAAGTCGAGTTCGAGCGGCAAGTCAATGTGTCGGGCAATGTCGGCCATGAACATGACCGCGCCCTTAAGGACGCCGATCAGAAGTGGGGCACGGCCGGCGTAATCACGCGTGATTTCGGCACCAAGGTCGACAAGTCGCTGCTTAAGGACCGGTGCGGTGACAAGAATCTCGCCAAGATTCGGATCCTCATCCGGAAGCGGGTGATTAACGAATCGTTCGCTGTTGTCGGCCACGCGGCGAACTTAGTGCAGGTTCTCGGATGGCGGAGCCGACTCGATCCGAAGTTGACCGGCAGTGCGCAAGAGTCGACGACCCGATCCGATCTCCGTGCCGACCGCCTCACCGCGCGCCACAGCCAAAACACGCTCGACCGTCGCGCCATCCGGTGGATGGCGTTCGGGATCGTCTTGTCGCAACCATTCGCGGATCGCCACGCGGGCGACTGCTGGTGTCGCGGCGGCGAGGGCGCTGGCACTGGTCGCGTCGATCTCCAGCGCCTCGACTCTGACGTGATCGGCAAGGTCGGCAAAGACCCCGGCCTGTCGAGCGAGGATGGGAACGATGTCCCTCCCGGCCACATCGGCGAGCAACGGGAGAACTTCGCGTCGGATCCGGTTACGCACGAACGACGGATCGGTGTTGGACGGATCCATCACCGGATCGAGTCCCTCCATACGACAGACCTCTTCGGTTTCCGAGCGGCGCAGTCCGAGGATCGGATGGCGCACACCCGGGCGGATGCCGGCGAGACCGTCGGGTCCGGCACCGCGCACGAGATTCATAAGCATCGTCTCGGCCAAGTCTTCGGCGGTGTGACCAAGTGCCGCTTCCGAACTGAGCACCGCGTGTCGCGCCGTACGAGCGCGCGCCTCAAGGTTCGGACCAGGAGAGACCGCCACTGATTCCGATCGAAACTGCGCGCCGTAACGAGCCGCCGCCGCGGCCACCACATCGGCTTCGGAGTTCGAACCGGGGCGAATTCCGTGATCGACGTGGACAGCGGTGACCTGACAACCGGCGGCAATCGCGAGCACGAGAAGTGTGAGCGAGTCGGCTCCGCCGGACACACCACACACCAGATGTTCTCCCGCGGCCGGGAAGGTGCACCGGTCGAGGAGCGCCGCGTACCGGACGGAAAGGGTGATGCCGTCCATAACTGGAGCCCGGCTCAGCCGGCGATGGGCAGCGTTGCACCCATGCGCTCGATCCATCGATGCGGTTCGCGGATCTCAATGAGGCTCGGAAGATTGACCGGCGCTTCCCATGCGCGATCGAGAAGGGTTTGGCCGCCGGTCCGCTCGACAGCCGCGATGAACGCCTCGCCCTGCGCGTACTGGTTGAGCTTGGCCTCAAGACCGATCAGTTGCTGCAACAACTTGGCGAATCCACGCGCCGATTCGCGTCGTTGCCGCAGGACTTTTCCAAACCGGTCGGCGCTGGGAACGAGCCCCTTGCCGGCGCGATCCATCGTTACGTCGCCGTGCCCTTCGAGCAGGCTCATCATGCCGCTCACCTGATCGAGCACCGCTCGTTGCTCCGGCCCGGCCATGAGATTCACGAGGCCGCCGGACGCCAGCGGCTTCTCACCCGATCTCAACGCGGCGGCGATCTTTCCGAGTGATTCGCTAAGCCGCGCTGGATCTGGATCGACCGATGCGATCGTCTGGTGTACGAGGCCAATGAAGTGTTCGCGCAACCACGGAACGCCGGTGAACTGCGCGCGGTGCGTCACCTCGTGCAGCGCGAGCCACATGCGGAACTGCTCGGGAGGAAACGCGTTCTGCTTTTCGATCGCAAGCACATTCGGTCCGACGTAATAGACGATGTCCTGATCTTGCGGATTCTCCTCCTCGACGATCAGGAGGTCGTACTGACCGAGGACGCGACCAGACATCCAGCCGAGAACGAGGCCAAGTTCAGCGCCGGCAAGTCGCGTCGTAAACGGCGCGACCCGACTTGTCGTCGCACGGTCTTCGAACCGTTCGAGTAACGGAGCCAACAGCCTCTGGAACGACGAGATGTTCGCCTTGATCCATCCGGCACGATCGGTGACCCGGGACCGGGCGGGGCCGGCCAACGATCGCAGGCCTGTCTCTTCCGCAACCAGCTCTTCGGCCCGAGCGGTGAGGCGCGCGAAATCGGGCTCGAGTGACGCGAAGTGATAGCTCTGCGCGAACGGCTCCCGACCGGAGGCACGAACGGCAACCCGTTCGGCGACTCCCCAGTCGACCGCTCCACTCATGTGTTCAGCGCTTCGGATAGCGCGGCATGACGACCTTTTTCAGATACATGCCGATCATCCCGAGTACGACGAGGATGGATGGCACGACAAGCGCCACCGCAATCCAAAAGGTCCAGACCTGGGCCAGAACGATTTCCATGAGTGTGATCCTAGGCCTCGGCCGAGGGGGTGCCGTCATCGGACCCGTTGAGCATTTCGATCTCGGCGCTCATGATGGTGAGTCGTTCGGCGATACGGATGCGGAGAGCCTCAGGGACCTCGTCGGAACGGGCCTTCGTTGAGATGACGAGCCGAAGCTCTGCTTCGAAATCGAACGTCGCGAAACAGGGATTGCACGAATCCAGGTGACCAGCGATGAGCACCCGCTTCTCGGCGGTGAGCTCACCATCAAGGAATGTGTAGACCTCTGCAAGCGCCTGCTCGCAGTTCGACATCTGTTGATGATCGTGATCGTCGTGAGTGGCCATGGCAATGGTTTCTGAGCTCAGGCCGTTTCGGGGGGAACGACGGGGTCGGTGACGGAATTCGTAGAGAAATCGGCAGCATCCGAATCGGCAGCGTCGACCGGTTCGGAACTCCGGCCGGTGAGGCCACGCTCGAGCGCAAATTCGTATAACTGCTTCTGGAGCGATTTTCTTCCCCGATGGAGCCGACTCATGACCGTCCCGATCGGAGTGTCGAGCATTTCGGCGATTTCCTTGTACGAGAATCCCTCGACATCGGCCAACAAGACCGCCAGACGGAACTGCTCGGGGAGGGCCTCGATCGCGTCCTTCACCTCGGAATCGGTGAACATGTCCATGAGCTCGTCCTCGGCACTGCGGCTGGCCTGGACGGCTTCAAGCCCGCCAAGACGGCGGTAGAGATAGAGATCCTCGGCTTCGTCCAGTTCGGACTCCTGGGGCCGGCGCTTCTTTGACCGGTACGAATTGATGAACGTGTTCGTGAGGATCCGATACAGCCAAGCGCGCAGGTTCGTACCTTCCTCGAATCCCCCGAAACCCCGGTAGGCCTTCAAGTAGGTCTCTTGCACGAGATCCTCGGCGTCGGCCGGGTTCCGCGTCATACGCAGCGCCGCCGAGTAGAGCGCCGGCATGAACTCCATCGCCTCGCCGGCGAATTCAGCCTGTTGTGCCATGGGAGCCCGAGAGGAGAATCGAACTCCTGACCTGCTCATTACGAGTGAGCTGCTCTGCCGTCTGAGCTACCCGGGCGGGGTAAGAGAACAGATGCTAGCCGCGGCCCAATTTCATGAACAACGCCACGAGCTGGAGCCGCTCGTTGGGGTTCCGCCCAAGATTGTCCGCGAGTGCCGATATCGCCGAAAGTGCACCGATCATGCTGAGCGGCCGCGGTGATGCCACCAACTCGTCGCGGTAATGGCGGGAAAGCTCGGTGAGTCCGGAGCGGAGCTCGTCGGTGCGATAGCGGCGGGCTTCGCGCTTGTGCTTGTCCTCCAGCATCTTTCGCCCCGATCCGCGCTCCCCGCTCGCCTTTACGCGCGCTTCGAGTTCGGCTGCTTCGAGTGCCTGTGCTTCAGTCAGGGGAACTATTGCGTCGTTGATCATGGCCAGGAGATCGTCAGCGGTTTCGACGGCGCTTGACCCGGTGCCGTTAAGACGCTGAGGCACGGCCCGCCACGCGGCGCGGCGAAGACCCAGACGTTCGTCGGTGGCGAGCAGACGGGCACGAGTGAGGTCACCTGATGCAGCCGAAGCCGCATCCCCCGCTCGATCGGCGGCGATGCCCTCGGCGACCAGACGCTCGACGATTGCGTCATCGGAGATTGAACCAAGGTCGACCTGCACACAACGACTCGCAATGGTTACGAGATCCGGACTGATGTCGTCGGCAAGGATCAGGAAGATTGTGTTCGGAGGCGGTTCCTCGATCGTCTTGAGCAGTTTCGGCCCTGCGGTGCTGACTAGATGAAACTCGTCAAGCACGAGGATCTTGCGGCCGCCCTCGACGGAGGAGCGCGCCGCCAGCGCAATGATCTCGTTCGCCTGTTGAACGGTGATCGACGGACCGTTCCTCTCAAAGACGGTGAGATCGGGATGTGCTTCGGCAAGCGCCAAAGACGCGTGACGCACAGCTTCGTCGCCCACATGATCGACGCTCAAAAGCGCAGCAGCGAAGGCGCGCGCCAGCGCGCGCTTGCCACTTCCGTGCGGTCCCACGAAGAGGTACGCATGCACCGGCGTGTCAACGGCCGCACGAAGTTCGGCAACTGCCGAATCCTGCCCGATCACCGAACCCCACAGATCGACGCCAGCGGCTTCAGCGGGAAGCGGAGGAAAGTCGGTCAGTGTATTCACACCTGCAGTTGTAGCCGCTCCGCGACCGCGGCGGACACTGCCTTTGCTACGTCATCGATGCCGGGAGTGCCATCGATGACTACCCAGCGATCCGGTTCAGCCGCGGCCTGCGCGTGGAATCCGGCAATCACCGCAGCGTGAAAACTCGCCGGCTCCGCTTCCATACGATCGCGATCTGCACCGAGCCGCCGATCGGCTTCGTCTCCCGGGACATCAAGAAGAACGATCAGGTCGGGCCAGGTGCCACCCGTCGCCCACATCGACAACTGTCGGATTTCTTCGATCGGCAATCCCCGCCCGAACCCTTGATACGCGATCGACGATCCTGCGAAGCGATCGGTAACGACGTGCCGGCCGCCCGCAAGTGCCGGTTCGACGAGTTCGGCAACATGCTGCGCCCGGTCTGCGGCCATCAGCAATGCCTCGGCACGCGGAGCGAGATCAACCGTGGCGGGATCGAGCACCAGTGATCGAATCTTCTGACCGATCGCCGTGCCACCCGGCTCGCGGGTCAGGAGCGCTCCGAGGGCCTCGGCGAGTCGAGCCGACTGAGTGGACTTGCCGCAGGCCTCGCCACCTTCAAATGCGATGAAGTAACCGCGCCCTTCGGACCCGCTCACGGCATTTCGATTCGCGACGGGTGCCGGGCATCGCTCGAACGTTTCAGACGCTGACCTTTTCGCAACGCCGAACCCGAGGCGAACCCAGCGACGATGATGATTCCAGCAGCGAGCCAAAGTGCGAGACGCACACCAGGAAGGGCGAGTGTCCCGCCGGCGACGGAGATGCTCCCTCCAACGAGTGCCGTAGACATCTGGCCGAGAATCGCGGCGAGTAGGGGACCCATAACCATCGAGATGAGCACACAAAATCGCACCAGCGTGTTGAGTGAACTGAACACGCGCCCGCGCATGTCATCGTGAACTTCCTGCTGCAGCATCGCGAACCCAAGCACGTATACCGGCCCCACCGAAACACCCATCACGAATACACACGCGACTGCGACGCCCAACGTCGAAGACGCCGCGGCCAAGAACAGCGAGATGCCAGCAGCGAAGAGGGCACTCGTGAACACCGTCGTCTGCGGAAGTCGTTTCTGGAAGGTCGAGATGCCGATGACGCCAACCGCAACACCGAAACCGAGCGCTGTCGTGAACAACCCGTAACCCGCAGCTCCCGCGTCGAGGACCTCGGTAGAGAACACCGCTCCGAGCGGAATGAGCATGCCGCCACCGATGAGTCCGGTTGCGAGTCCGATGTTCACCGCTCGAACAGTGTGATTCCCGAAGACCTCGCTCCATCCTTCGCGCAGTTCGTTCAATGTGGCCTTGATATCGAAACGTCGGGAATCGTCATCGAGCGGTGCGCGCACACGCCGCTCTTTGCGCGACAAGGGCAGCCGGTGAATCATCCATGCAGCGACGAGGAACGTGATGGCATCGAAGTAGAACGCCAACGCCATCTGGTTGTTGTCGAGCCAGCCGAGTCCCGGGATGTTGCCGATCCAGATCGACACACCGGCGAGAAGCGCAAAGAGCAAAGAGGCGAACGGAAACGTTCCGTACGCGGCAGCCAGCGAGAGTGAGTTGGCCGTCGTGAGGTGATCATGAGGAACGAGGTTCGGGACTTCCGCGTCCTTGGCCGGCGACCACAACAGCGTCAACACCTCGAGCGCGAGCGAGGCCAGCACCAGACCGATCACGTCGCTCACGAACGGCAGCATCACCATCACGAGAGCGCGGCCGATATCGCAACTGACCATGACCTTCTTGCGATCCCAGCGGTCGACGAGGACCCCAGCGAGTGGACCGAAGAAGAAGCCGGGAACAATGCGGGCCGCCATCACCAGCGAGATCGCTCCGGCGCCGGCGCCACCACCAATCCGGGCGGCGAGAAGGATGATCGCCGAGAAGCCAAGCCAGTCACCAGTGGCGGAGACCACCTGCACCAGCCACAGGCGGAAGAATTCCGGAGAACCGAACAATCGAACATGCCATCCGGCGCGATCGTTCGGTGAATCGACACGAATCGTCTCGGTTTCGCTTTGGATGTCGAGGAACAGCGCCGCCGAAGCCAGGGGCGCGTCGATCGAACCGACAACGTCGGGATCAATCTCGCTCGAGGGAGTTGTTTCGTCGTCCCGGGACTCGGGGCGAGGTACAGCCATGCCTCAACCCTAGAACGGAGGCCCCGAAAGTCGGGGCACCTCCCGGGCCGCGGGATGGTCAGTCGTCGTTCGTGACGACCCGCTGCGCCGATGACTTGCGGACCGTCGCCTTCTTGGTCGCGGCCCGCTTCTTGACGGTCCGTGCCGTCATCATGTCCGGGCCCGATCGGCTGGAGGCCGACTTCTTGGCCGCGGCTTTCCGCTTCGCCGGAGCCTTCTTCTTGGCGGGGGCCTTCTTATTGACCGCTTTGCCGCCCTCACCATTAGCCACCGAATCGCGTCGACCCTGAAGCAGCTCGGCACCGCGCTCAGGGCTCAGAGCCACCGGATCGTCGCCCACACGCAATGACGCATTTGTCTCGCCATCGGTCACGTAGGGACCGAACTTGCCGTCCTTGATGACCATCGGGCGACCCGTTGCCGGGTCAGGGCCGAGTTCGGCAAGGGGCGGTTTGGCGACGCCGCGTCCCCGACGCTTCGGCTCAGCGAAAAGGCGCAAGGCCGTCTCGAGGGTGACGGTCAGGAGCTCTTCTTCGGTCTCCAAACTGCGCGACTCGGGCTTGTCGCCCTCACCCTTCGTCAGATACGGGCCGAACTTGCCGTTCTGCGCCCGGATCTCTTCTTCGGTCGCCGGGTCCTTCCCGAGTACCCGCGGAAAGGCCAGAAGTTCGAGAGCCGTCTCGATCATGACCTCGTAGGGATCCATCGACTTGAACAACGATGCGCGCTTCGGCTTACCGTCGGGGGCTTCCTCGAGCTCACCGAGTTGTACGTAAGGCCCGAACTTGCCGTTCATCACGAACACTGTCAGGCCCGTCTCCGGATCCTCGCCGATCGGCTTGCCTCCCTTCGGCATAGCCAGAAGTTCGATGGCTTTCTCGACAGAGAGATCAGCCGGCGGAAGCGAATCCGGGATGCTCGCCGTGTCGTTGCCGCGCTGCACATACGGGCCGTACCGGCCTGGCTTGGCGATAACGGGCATGCCATTCGGATCGTCGCCGAGGAGGAAGGTGTTGATCGCGGCCGCATCGATTTCGGGCAGGCGATCGGTTACGAGATCGCGAAGACCATCCTTACGGACGCCTTCACTCTCAGGACCGAAATAGAAATCGGCGAGCGTCGCAACGCGATCGGCATCGCCGTTCGCGATCCGGTCGAGGATTTCCTCGAGGCTGGCGGTGAAGCTGTAGTCGACAAGTTCGGCGAAGTGCTGCTCGAGCATCGTGGTCACGGCGAACGCTGTCCAGCTCGGAACCAGCGCGGAGCCCTTCTTCCAGACATAACCGCGGTTCTGCACCGTTTCCATGATCGATGCGTACGTTGACGGACGACCGACACCGAGCTCTTCGAGTTTCGCGACGAGCGATGCTTCGGTGAATCGCGCCGGCGGCTTCGTGACATGACCTTCTGGCGTCAGCTCGGTTGCGTCTAGTGAGTCGCCGACCTTCAGCGCAGGAAGTCGACGTTCGGCGTCGTCTCCATCGTCATCGCCGCGCCATTCCTCAACCTGCATCCAACCGCGCTCGGTGATCACGGTTCCGGCGGCCGAGAATTCAGCATCGCGTTTCGTCGATGTCGTCGCGCCCAGTCGAACGGTGACCGTTTCGCCTATGGCGTCGATCATCTGACTCGCAACGGTCCGTTCCCAAATAATCTCGTAGAGGCGCGCTTCTCCGGGCTGGACTTCGCGTCGAACATCTTCCGGCGAGCGGAACCTGTCACCGGAAGGACGGATCGCCTCATGGGCTTCCTGGGCGTTGACTGCCTTCTTCTTCCCCCACGAACGTTGAACCGCCTCAACCGAACCGGCGCCGAAACGCTCGGTCGCTTCAGCCTTTGCAGCGGCCACCGCCACCTGCGACAAACTGCTGGAGTCGGTTCGCATATACGTGATGTAGCCCTGCTGATACAGGCTCTGGGCCATCGACATGACCTGCTTCGCCGAGACCTTCAACCGTCGACCTGCCACCTGCTGCAGAGTCGATGTCGTGAACGGAGCGAAGGGGCGCTTGCGGAATGCCTTCGACTCCACCGAACGGACCGCGAACGGTGATGTGCCGAGTTCCTCAGCAAGTGAACGGGCGGATTGTTCGTCGAGGATCAGTCGATCAGATCGCTTGAGTGCACCATCGTCGTCGAAGTCGGCACCGGTAGCGATACGCACACCATCGACGGCGAGAAGTTTTGCGTCGAAGGGAATCGGCTCGGTCGACGCCGCGAAGGTGCCCTTGACGTCCCACCAATCGGCGGAATGAAACGCCATGATTTCCCGCTCGCGCTCCACGACGAGTCGCGTCGCCACGCTTTGTACGCGGCCAGCCGACAATCCAGCGCCGACCTTCTTCCAGAGAACTTCCGACAGAAGGAAACCGAAAAGGCGATCGAGACTCCGACGGGTCTCCTGCGCCTGAACAAGTTCATCGTTGAGTTCGCGCGGATTAGCGAACGCCTCACGGATGGCGGGGCCGGTGATCTCGTGGAAGACCATCCGGTAGACCGGCATGCCCTTCGGCGGCTTGAGGGCCTCGAGGAGATGCCACGCGATGGCCTCGCCTTCACGATCCTCATCGGTCGCGAGGTAAAGCGAATCGGCGTTTTTGAGAGCCTTCCTGAGCTCGGCGACGATCGGCTTCTTGTTTTCCGGAACCACGAAATACGCGTGGAAACCATCTTCGGGATCGATTCCCAGACGAGCCCACGATTCTTTCTGCTTGTCCTTTGGCAATTCCGTCTTCTTGCGGGGCAAGTCGCGGATATGCCCGACCGAAGCGATCACGGTGGGGGCAGCCCCGCCGGTGGTCTCCCCGCGGAGGAACTCGGTGATCTTCTTCGCTTTGGTGGGTGATTCGACGATGACGAGCGGTCCGGCCATGGCGGACAGGTTGCGAGCAATTCGACGCCGCTGTCAATCGCCAAGATTCGGACGGCCCCACCGGGGACCCCTTTCAGGGGTCCCCGATTTCTTTTCTCCGGGGGTCAAAGGTTCGTCCGGACCGCCCCGAATCGGCCATACTCGGCCCATGACCTCCACCCCTTCAGCCCCCCAATCAGGCGATCTCTCGCCCGAAGGTGGCACCGGGGCCGGCTCGGGAGAACTGCGACCCTGGGGCAATTACGTCATCCTCGATGACGGTCCCCTCGCCAAAGTGAAGCGGATCACGGTCGATCCCGGGCAGCGACTCTCCTATCAACAGCATCATCAGCGCGCCGAACACTGGTTTGTGGTTGCCGGCACCGCGATCGTCACGCTCGATGGCACCGAACACCGAGTGGCCTCCGGCGAAGCGATCGATATTCCGCTCGGCACCGCCCATCGGGTGAGCAACCCAGGCACTGACCCACTCATCTTTATAGAGGTGCAGTTGGGCGACTACTTCGGCGAGGACGACATCGTGCGTCTCGAAGACGATTACGGCCGAGCACCGAACTCGTAACCCCTCCAGAAAAGACGGTCCCATGGACTTCGCATTCAGCCCCCGTGCCACCGAACTGCGCGATCGATTGCTCGCGTTCATGGATGAGGAGGTCTATCCAGCCGAATCCGTGTTCGCCGAGCAGATGCGGGCGTCCGGCGATCCCCATCACCATCCCCACGTCCTTGAGGAACTGAAGGCCAGCGCCCGAGAGCGCGGCCTTTGGAACCTGTTTCTCCCCCGAGTCACCGAGTGGACACCCGATCCCGTCTCGAACGTGGACTACGCCCCGCTCGCCGAGATCACCGGCCGCAGCCCCCTCGGCCCGGAATCAGTGAATTCCGCGGCGCCCGACACGGGCAACATGGAAATCCTCGCCCTGTTTGGTACGCCCGAACAGAAAGATCGCTGGCTTGTGCCGCTGCTTGAAGGCGAGATCCGTTCGTGCTTCGCCATGACCGAACCGGACGTTGCGTCGAGTGATGCGCGCAACATCCAGCTGTCGATCAAACGCGAAGGCGACGAGTACGTGCTCAACGGTCGCAAATGGTGGATCTCCGGAGCAGCCAATCCGCGTTGCAAGGTCGCGATCGTCATGGGCAAGACCGATCCCGACGCGCCGACCTACAGCCAGCAGTCGATGGTTCTCGTCCCCATGGACACGCCAGGACTAACTGTTGTCCGCGATCTTCTGGTGTTCGGTTATAACGATCGAGAAGGTCATTGTGAACTGAACTTCGACAACGTCCGCGTGCCCGTCACGAATCTTCTCGGTGAAGAAGGCAGCGGTTTCGCCCTCGCACAGTCCCGCCTCGGCCCCGGTCGCATTCACCACTGCATGCGATGCATCGGTATCGCCGAACGCGCGCTTGAACTTATGTGCCGACGCGTCACCAACCGCGTCGCCTTCGGAAAGCCACTCGCACAGCAGGGCGTCATCCAGGAGTGGATCGCGGACAGCCGCATTGAGATCGAACAAGCTCGCTTGCTCACGATGAAAGCGGCATGGCTCATGGACACCGTCGGAAACAAGGGTGCCCGGATCGAGATCTCCGCCATCAAAGTCGTCGCACCGAACATCGCGCTGAAGGTCGTCGATCGTGCGATCCAAGCGCACGGCGGCGGCGGTGTGTCACAGGACTTCCCGCTCGCAGGCATGTACGCCGGGTTGCGTACGCTGCGCTTCGCTGACGGACCCGACGAGGTTCATCGCATGCAACTCGCCCGTCGCGAACTTGCGCCGTATCTCGAAGCCGGCAGCGACATCCGCTAGTCGGTTTACGGTTCGACGTTTCAGTCGTTCGGGACGAGCTTCGAGGGTTCTTCGTGGAAGAACTCCTCGTTTTCAAGTTCCTCGAGTTCGAGTTCACTTGAACTTGTTCTCGATGCCGCCAGCCTGAGGATGAGTACCGACCCAATGGCAGCAACGGCCGACGCGGCCAGAATCCCAACCTTCGCTTCGTCGGTGTACCCCGGCTGGTCGAACGCCAGACCGGTAACGAAGAGCGCAACCGTGAAGCCGATTCCGGCGGCCATCGCGATGCCCACCATGTGCACGTTGCTTGCCCCGCGAGGTCGCTTGGCGATGCCAAACCGGATGGCCAGCCAGGCAAAGACAAAGACGCCGACAGTCTTGCCAATCACGAGTCCTGCTCCGACGCCCCACGTGACCGTAGAGCTCGCCGCGGATCGCAGTGCTTCGGAGGTGAGCGGGATGCCCGCGTTGACAAGCGCGAATACGGGGACAATGACGAAGCTGGTCCACGGATGCAGACGATCGACAAGTCGCTCGTCAACGGGAACTGATTCCTTGATGAGGAACGACGCGGCCTGAACATCGGCGGCCGAGAGCTCGGCTTGGTTTTCAAGTTGATCAGCGATCAGTTCCCGGTCGAGATCGGGGCGCAGCGGATCGGTGGGCGTAAGGAATCCGAGCGCGACGCCGGCCACGGTGGCATGAATTCCCGATTTGAGCGTGCAGTACCAAATCACAACACCGATGACCACGTACACCGGGATGTACCAAACCCGACGACGACGAAGCAGATAGACGACACCGAGAAGTCCGACGGCGGCCAGCAGCCAAGCCAGATTGAAACCGTGGCTGTAGAAGACGGCAATGACGGCGATGGCGCCGAGATCGTCAGCGACAGCAAGGGTGAGAAGAAAGAGCTTCAGGCTCAACGGAACACGCTTGCCAAGGAGCGACACGATGCCAACCGCGAACGCAATGTCCGTGGCCATCGGGATGCCCCAGCCATGTGCCGATGGCGTTCCCACATTCAGAGCGAAATAGATGGCGGCGGGCACGAGCATTCCGCCCAATGCCGCAATGATCGGCAGCGCCGCCGCTCGGCGATCGCGCAGTTCGCCCTTCACCAGCTCTCGCTTGATCTCCAGCCCGACGACGAAGAAAAAAACGGCCATCAGTGCGTCGTTCACGAACTCCTGCAACGTCAACGACAGCTGAATCGGACCGGCATCGAGCACGAGATCGGCATTGAGGAAACTCGCGTAGGAGTCCTTCCATGGCGAGTTAGCCCACAGAAGGGCCACAAGAGTTGCGGCAAGAAGAAGAAGCCCGCTCGCCGCTTCGATCTTGAGGAAGCGCGCTACCGGCCGGGCAACACCGCGAGACAAAAGTCGATCGGTCCCGAGCCACGTGTGCGTCCATGGGTTGCCGTCATGAAGTTCGGATTCAGTGCGTTCGGCGCTCATCGGTCCCCGGTCTATCGGATGGGCATCGCCCGATCGTTTCGTGTTTATGACTTCTGTATTACGGAGTCATCATTCGACGAGCAACGCGTCAATGGCGGCATCGATCGACTCATAGATCGGGAGGACTTCAATCAATCTCGTGATCTCAAAATCACGCCTGACCTGCGGTTCCGCCCCCGTCAGCGCGAGGTCACCACCCTGCAGACGCGTGCGTTTTACGCCACCCAGAATTACTCCGAGCCCAGTTGAATCCAGATAATCGGTGCCGGCAAGGTCGAGCACGATCTTCGGCGATGGCCCCAAATCCGCGATCGCCTGAATGAGCTGCTGACGAAGTTTCGGGGCCGTGGAGATATCGAGTTCACCGATAACGGCGACGATCACGACACCGCCACGACCGGAAGACACGATCAGATCGAAAACCATCAGCGCATCCTTCAGTCGAGAATCCCGCCAGCCCGCCCTATGCGTTATGACCTCGTAAGGCTATCGGTCAATCTTCGAGTACTCGAGGTAACTCCCGGAAGAACGATCGTCGCACCACGCCCCTACCATCAACCTTGATGGCTTCCCCTGCCCGCGTTGATCTCCAGGACTTCGTGAAAACCCTCGCGGGCGATCCTCGTCTTGTCCACGTTGAGCAGATCCCCGCTCGTGCTGCCACGTTCGGCGAGCTTGATCATCCTCTGCCCGAAGCCGTGAGAGAGCGACTCGGAGTCGACGAGTTCTGGTCGCACCAGGCCATTGCCATCAACCATCTGCGCGCCGGCCGGTCTGTCGCCGTCGCCACCGGAACCGCCTCGGGCAAATCCCTTTGTTTTCAGGCTCCGATCGCCGAAGTTGCTGCGGGTTCAAAGCCGGCAACATCGCTCATGCTGTTTCCTACGAAGGCGCTGGCGCAGGACCAACTGCGCTCGATCACCGCACTCGACATCCCTGGCCTCGTGGCTGGCACCTACGACGGCGATTCATCCGGTGAAGAGCGCACCTGGGTTCGTCGCAACGCGAACGTGATTCTCACTAATCCCGAGATGCTTCACATCGGACTACTCCCGAATCACGACAAGTGGGCCAACTTCTTCCATCGTCTTGAATTCATCGTCATCGATGAACTGCATACGCTCCGAGGGATCTTCGGAAGCAACGTCGCTCATCTCCTGCGCCGGTTACGCCGAATCTGCGCGCATTACGGGTCCGATCCGACATTCGTGTTCACCTCGGCAACGATTGGCGAACCGGGTCGGCTTGCGTCTGCACTTTGCGGACTCCCGGTGGAGGAAGTGACCGAGGACGGCTCACCGTGTGGGGATCGCATCTTCCTGCTGTGGGATCCCGCCGCCGAGGATGACGGATCCGGACGGAACGTCTCCTCGTCCCGCGATACCGCCGAACTCATGGCAGCACTCGTGCGCGGCGACCACCGCGCCATTGCGTTTTGTCGCAGCCGCAAGGGTACGGAGATCGTCGCTGCCGACGTGCGCCGTCACCTCCCGAAGAAACTCGCCGACTCCGTGCGCCCTTATCGCGGCGGCTATCTCTCCTCGGAGCGCCGAGAGATTGAGCGCGAACTTTTCAGCGGCGAGTTGCGCGGGGTAGTTGCAACCTCCGCGCTTGAACTCGGTATCGACGTGGGTGGCCTCGATGTCTGCATCCTCAACGGGTTTCCCGGCACCATCGCTTCCATGTGGCAGCAGGCCGGTCGGGCCGGTCGCGCCGCACAAACCTCACTCGCTGTTCTCGTCGCCGGCGACGATCAACTCGACCAGTGGTTTATGCACCATCCATCCGAGTTGTTCTCTCGAAAACCTGAATCGGCGGTGATCAATCCGGAAAACTCCCATGTGCTTCTTCCTCATCTCGGTTGCGCCGCGTACGAGTTGCCACTTACGCCTGAGGATGAAATCTGGTGGCCGGAGACACTCGAGGACGGTGTCCGTTCGCTCATCCTCTCGGATCAGTTGCGCATGCGCCCTGCCCATCACCGACAGGGCGCTGCCGCGGTTTGGGCGGGAGGCGGATGGCCGGCGCAGAAGGTCGGTCTGCGCAATGCCGGCGGTGAGGAATACCGGATCGCGACGACCGACGGCACGCTCATCGGAACTGTCGACGGATCACGTGCGTTCCGCCTCGTTCATCCCGGAGCGGTGTACATGCACCAGGGTCAATCGTGGCGCGTGACCGATCTCGACCTCCGAGATCGTGTTGCCATCGTCGAAGCCAGCGACGGCGGCGAATACACGCAGCCCCGAGCAGTCACCGACATCTCGATCCTCGAAACTGATCAAACCCGGAAACTTGGCAAAGCCGAGTTGTCACTTGGCAGCCTCCGCGTCGTTTCGCAGGTCATTGGGTATCGGCGGTTCAACACCTTCACTGGTGAACAGCTCGGCACCCATGATCTCGAGCTTCCGGCCAGCGAACTCGAAACTCGGGGTTTTTGGTACGTGATCGATGACGATTTGATCGATCACAGCGGTATTGACTTCGGCGAAGTACCCGGCGCGCTTCATGCTGCCGAGCATGCCGCTATCGGAATCCTGCCGCTGTTCACGATCTGCGATCGATGGGACGTCGGCGGACTCTCCACCGCACACCTCGCCGATACTGGCGCCGCGACAATCGTGATCTACGACGCGTACCCCGGAGGCGCCGGTGTCGCGGAGCTCGGTTACGAAGCTGCCGACCGTCATCTTGCCGCTACGCTCGACGTGATTGAGACATGCGAATGCAGCGATGGTTGTCCCTCGTGTGTGCAGTCACCAAAGTGTGGGAACGGCAACGATCCGCTCGCCAAAGATGCGGCAGTCGAACTACTTCACGCGATTCTGGATCGGTGACTCTCGCATCATCACCATGGTGCCCTCAAGATCTACGTCGGGAAGTAACGACCCCACGAGCGGCACATCGGTGCTGCTCCGATAACGCACCACGACTCTGATCCGCTCGTCACGATCAATTGGCGTAGTAGTCAGATCGAGTCGGGCGTGATCGAGCGAACCTGCCCGCTCCGCGCCAGAGCGAGCTGCCGTCGCCGGATCACCTTCGGTCACCGCTGCGGCGCGGGCGGCCTCGCGAGCGGCGTGGACCACCATGAGCTGATCACGAAGCACGAGGCCGAACTGCAACACCAGAAGAATCAGAATCGCGACGAGGGGGAGGAGCAGAGCCAGTTCGACTGTCGACTGACCCCGATCCCCCCGCCTCGTCACGATCACTTCACCCGCCCGACGACCCCGTCGAGGACGGCGTCGAACAGCGCACCAATCGCTCCCGATTTCGTGGCCCATCCAACAAGCAGAACCGCGATTCCCGCAGCACCGAGGAGGACAAGGGCATATTCGGCAGTCGTCTGGCCGCGATCATCGCAACCTCTCGATCGGTCGCTGACCGATGCGGCATGCAGCGCAGCGAGCAACGCGAGGATTGAGAACGAACGTGGATTTTTCATGTGTTTCTCCTGGACATAGTGGATGTTCGGGGGAAGTCCTAGGGAAGGGAAGATCAAAACGAAAGCGACGGCAGCGACGCAACCAAGAGCGGCACGACGGTGAGCAGTCCGAACGCGGGCAGGATGCAAGTGACCAGCGGAAACAGAAGACGTACCGGAAGTTTCCGGGCCCGTTCCTCGGCGTGTCGTCGACGTACCAATCGGGCATCGGCCGCTACCCGCTCGAGCGACGAGGACAACGGGACACCGTCGAAGGCCGAACTGCGCAGTGCCGACGCGAGGGGCCGAAAGCTGTCGCCGAGTTCGTCGAGCGGATCGAGTGCGTCTCCAAGCCGCATACCGAGCCGGGACCGTCGCCGAACCTCGACGAACGTGGGGGCGATCAGCGCAGGAAGGTGGGGAACGACAACGTCAATGACCTGATGAATTGAGTGACCAGCTCCAATCGCCAAGCGAAAAAGATCAACGCATTCAGGCAACGCCGATTCGATAGCGGCAAGCCGGATCGCGCGGAGTCGACGCTGACGGAAGGCAGGACGAGCCCACACAAATGCGGCGGCCATCATCGCCAGCAGTGGACCCCTGAGTAGAAATCCCGCCAGTCCGGCGAGAAGCGCCGCGCCCATCCGGCTATCAAGGCTGTCATCCGGACCACGCGACGCCGCACCGCGCACGAGTCCACCGAGAGACCGCGCCAGACCGGCCGCGCGCGCACCTAGATACGAATGATCTGTCATTTCATGCCTGCAATCATGCGAGACATCCACCATCCGCCGATTGCATTGAGGCCGATGCCGACACTCACGCACGCCCAGCCGAGGGGGCGAGTGAGTAGTAGCGACGCGACCCGGCTATCGGCCGAGGCACCAAGAAACGCGAATCCGATCGGAGCGACGATCATGACCATTGCCGATGCCCTCGCCTGCGCGGACAACGCGCGGACTTCGCGTTCAAGTGCGATCCGTTCGCGCAGACTCTCGGACACGCCTCCTAGGACCGTGGCCACCGACCCACCTGATGTCGCTGCAAGACCGAGTGCGACTGCAGCAAGATCCCGTAATGGAGACGTTGCTGCTTCGCTCCATTTTGTAATCGCCTCACCAACCGGTTCGCCGGCATCGAGATCGACCACAAGCTGCCGATGATCATCTGCCGTACGCGTTGCTGCGGCGGAGCGAATCGCACGTGGAAGGCTTTCTCCCGATCGGAGAGAGCGGATGATCTGATCGACGAAATCCGGAAGATCCCGATCGCGATCCTTACGATCAGCGACGCGCCGTATCCATCTGTTCCCGAACGAGAACCCGTTGGTCGACGTGAGTCCCTGCGGGAGATTGCGATCCGAGTAGAGGCCATCAACGACCAGCGAATCGAGTCGGCGGCGCACGACACCCTCGGCCAGCGCCGGACGAACACCAGAAATGACGAGCGCCACGAGCACCACGGATACTGCAGCGAGGAGGCCGACGATCACCTCGTTCATGGCGAACCTGCCGCGGGATTTCTAGGTCGCCGAGAGGGCACCGCCATCACCGTGCCGCGGTCGTCTACGAGATTGCGAATCGCTACGGGCTCGTGGCCATCCCCGCTGGCGTCAACCTCGGCTACCGACGCCACGCCCCTCGTACCGTCCGGTCGGCGCACGACATGCACGACGAAATCGATGGCTGAACGAATCTGTTCGCGGATTGCTGCCGATGGAAGAGCCACATCACCCATGAGTACGAGCGTTTCGAGCCGACGCAGCGCATCGACCGGCGAGTTCGCGTGACAGGTCGAGAGCGAACCCTCCTGACCTGTATTCATCGCCTGGAGCATGTCGATCGCCTCACCGGCTCGAACCTCGCCGACGACGATCCTGTCCGGGCGCATACGCAACGCATTCCGAACGAGATCGCGGATCCGCACCTCACCCGAACCCTCGGCATTGGGTGGTCGTGCCTCGAGGCGCACAACATGCGCGCCGGGAAGTCGGAGTTCGGCGGCATCCTCGATCGTGATCACCCGCTCGTCGTCGCCGATGATTGCCGCCATCGCATTGAGAAGTGTCGTCTTGCCGGCACCAGCGCCTCCGCACACGATCACATTGGCCCGACTTCGGATGATCCAGCGCAAGAGCCGGGCCACAGCAGGCGGGCAGATGTCATCGAGCTGGACCGAACGGGTGCCGAAACGTCGGATCGTCAGGCATGGACCGTCAACGGCCAAGGGCTGGATGATCGCGTTCACCCTCGACCCGTCGGCGAGTCGGGCATCGACAATGGGTGAGGCGCGATCGATGTGCAGACCAATCGGCGCGACGATCCGTTCGATCAGGGCGAGCACGACTGATTCGTCGAGGACAAGCGGTGTCTTCGAGAGCCGACCCTCCCGCTCGACCCAGACTGCACCACCGCCGTTCACCATGACCTCGCTGATACTCGGATCGGTCAACCACGGCTCGAGGGGACCTAGTCCGCTCACGCGCCAGCCGACTTCATCGACTACCCGTTCGACCAACTCGGTACCGAGGAGCGGCGCGTGACGCAGCGTGCGAGCGCGCAACTCGTCTCGACTTGTTTCGTGTGCACCGGAATCTGAGCGGCGCCCAAGGAGATCGGCGTGCAGGTGACTCGTGATGAAATTGATGCTGTCGTCGAAACGATGCGGTTCAGGCGGCATCAAGCAGGACATCTGTCAGCGAGCGAGGGATCCGCGACGCAAGCACTCCGGCATCGACGGCCCGTGCGATCGCTCCGTCGACAGGAACCGTCGCCACGATCGGGGCACCGAGGATATCGGTGACTTCACGGCCGCCAAGAGATCGGTAGCTCTCGTTCACGAGCACGATGCCCGAAGGGCGGAACGGAAGGTTGATTGCCCGTCGTAACGACAGGAAACAGGCACGCGTCACCAGAAACGAATGCGTCGCCCCGAGCAAAAATGCCCGTCGGACGCGTTCGATCTCCGGATCATCGTGGGGCGCAAACGTTCCGACATCAACGATCACCGGCCGCGAATCGAGGGCCAGGATGGAGACCAGGAGTTCAGCCCGCTCCGGGTCGACGAGCATGCCCCGGCCTCGGGGCAACAGACTCACCGCCGGCGCCGCCGGCATTTCGATCCGGCCCAGAGCGTCGACCGGTGCATCGGAGCCTGCCGTCAGCCACTCAACAACACCTGGCCCCGCAGGTTCGGGCATCCCGAGAGAAACCGGGATATCGCCGGCGAGATCAACGAGTAGCGATCCCTCCTCATGACGACGTCCGAGAACTGCGGCAAGAGCACCCGCCACCACCGTTGTTCCCGAACCACCCTTTGACGACCAACATGCAATCAACATCAACCCTCCCAAGTACCGACAACCCGATTGCGAAACACCGTGACGTGATTCGGTGTCAGGCATGGGGGAGGTGTGGGGAAGTTAGAAGTCGACCCGCAGGTGGTCAATAGTCTCAATCGCTCATCTGCGATGTCGCCGTATGCTTCGGATGTGATCGAAGCCGCGTTCTTCGACTTAGACAAGACCGTCATTGCCAAAGCATCGATGGTTGCGTTCGGTCGTTCATTCCGAGAGGCAGGGATGATTAACCGGCGCGTCATGGCCCGTGCCGCGTGGAACGGTCTTCTCTTCCACTACCTCGGCGCGAACGAAGAGCGAATGCGAGCGTTCCGTGAATCGGCGTTACGGATCACGCGCGGATGGGATCATCAGGCTGTCGGCAACCTTGTCGGCCGGACCCTCACCGACGTGATCGATCCGATCGTCTACGACGAAGCGCTCGATCTCATCCGGGAACATCGTGAAGCCGGACGCCTTGTGTACATCGTGTCAGCGTCACCCGAAGAGATCGTGACTCCGCTCGCCGCATATCTCGGGGCTGATGGCGCCATCGCCAGCAGTGCGCGACTTGATGCAGCTGGGCGCTACACGGGCGAAGTCAACGTCTATGCCTACGGGCCGTTCAAGGCCGAGGCCATCGCCGCTGTTGCCGAGCGCGAGGGCATCGACTTGTCACGGAGCTACGCCTATTCGGATTCCGCCACCGACGAGCCGATGCTCCGCGCTGTGGGCCATCCGTTCGCCGTCAATCCCGATCGCGAGTTATCTCGCATCGCAAAGTCCGAATCGTGGCCGGTCCTGCTGTTCAGCCATGGCGTGCCATTGCGCGAGAGGATGAACCTCCCGCCAACGCGACATCTAGCTTTGGGCGCGGCGATCACCACCGTCGCTTCGCTTGGCGCGATTGCGACCTGGTGGGTTGTGTCCAAACGACACAACCGACATGGGTTCAGATTCAGGCGTCCTGAAGTTTCTTGACTGCGAATGCAGCGAGGGCGATCACGACGATGAGTACGAGAAGCTTCTTCATAAACGAGAGTCTAGAGGTCTCACCCGAAATCGGCCATCGGGAACGCTCAGGTTGGTTCGCCTGAAGAGATTCCTACTTCGGTGTGGTGTTTCCACTGGAGTCGACACGGTCGATCCGCATGATCCGGCAGCTGAACTGCCCATCCGGACGTGTTGGTGCCACGGAATCCCAGTTCACGGTGGTGCTGGATTCGACGTTGGTGAGAACGACATCAGTCGAATCGAACTCGGCGCCGAATGGCCCCGCCCCACCCTCACGAAACGAAATCACAAAGCTGTAATCTGCATCGTCGTTGGTCCAGTTCGTGATCGTTCCGGCGGCGCGCACTCCGTCGCCGTCCACATCACACGAACCGAGATGGATGTCGCGTTGCGGCGGATGAACGATGTCGGTACTGGTTGTGTCGATACCTGTTTCGATCACGATCTTCTGCAGGGCCACGGCGTTGCCATCGTCACCGGCACTGAAGAACACCTTCACGATCACGAAGATGGCAACGAAGACAACCACTGCGACTGCGGCCAGAACGCCGGCCACGACTCCCGCGACAAGACAGCCTTCATGGTGCTCGTCCTCGATAACCGATGTCGCGGCGTCGTCCGCGTTATTTTCGATCGGCCCGGACATGGATGGAGCGACGCGAACCGTACGGAGGTTCAGACAGCGAGCAGGTCGCGGGCGCCGGTGTCAGACGACGGGTGACGCAACTTCGACATCGCGCGTGCTTCGATCTGACGAATGCGCTCGCGAGTCAGGTTGAAATGCTCGCCGACCTCTTCGAGAGTCCGGGGCTCGCCTCGGTCAAGACCGAAGCGAAGCTTCAGAATCTCGCGCTCACGCTCATCAAGCGGCGAAAGCAGGCGGGCGATCTCTTCGGGGAGAAGGGCCGTAGCCGCAACCTCGAAGGGCGACTCGGCCGAACGATCCTCGACCACATCGCCGAGTTCGGCATCGCCGTCCTCGCGCAATGGTTCCGAAAGGGAAAGCGGCTCGGCGGCGAAACGAAGCGCTTCGGTGACCTTGTCCTCCGGCATCTCGACCTCGGCCGAAAGTTCGGCGAGTGTGGCCGGGCGACCGAACTTGAGTTCGAGTCGAGCACGGGCCTTCTGGAGACGGGCGAGGGTGTCGCCGGCATGCACAGGGAGACGGATGGTGCGTCCCGTATTGGCGATGCCTCGGGTGATGGCCTGACGGATCCACCACGTTGCGTAGGTCGAGAACTTGAAACCCTTACGCCAGTCGAACTTTTCGACGGCGTGCATGAGGCCGAGGTTGCCTTCCTGGATGAGATCCAGAAGGGGAAGACCTGATGCCTGATACTTCTTGGCGATCGAAACCACCAGGCGAAGGTTCGACTGGACGAAGGTGCGCTCGGCGTCTTCGCCTTGCTTGATCGAGCGGCGCAGTTCGCGTTTGCGGGCCGGCGTGAGAGTAGTGGCAGCATCGAACTCGGTCTTGGCCTCGGTACCGGCCTCAATGGCCTGTGCGAGACGAACCTCGTCGTCCTTGGTGAGCAGGGGGTACTGCCCGATGTCGGTGAGATAGAGGCGAACAAGATCCTCTTCGTCGCGTTCTACGCGCTCTTTAGCCACCACACACCTCGTTGTTCGAACGGACTACCAAAGAAACAGCTCTAACTGCTGGTGCAACTATTTGTGTCACTACAACTGCTGGTCTCACTACAGATCCCCTGTCAATGGGTCCCCGCCGGAAGGTCGGGGCCTAGGCCACGATACCGGTCAAGTCAAGACCCCCCACCACGGAGGGTCGAGGAACGTCACCCAGGCGCAAAAAGTCCGTTGTTTGCTGCGATCGCAGCCGAGACCGGGTCGGCTGCGATTGGCGTGGGCACCGATACCAGGCCCGAAACTTCGACGAAAGCCCGATCCCGGCCGATATCGAAGAGGCCGAGCTCCAAAAGTCGGCGCACCGGAGCGGTCGACACCGTGGAACTTGACGCAAGATGCGTCTCCATCGCAATTGCCAACGCGGGAAGAAGGACCCCAGCGGCGAGAACGAGTCGACCGCGAGGATCTCCGGCGTCCTGTCCGGCCTGCACCGCAGCGGCAAGAACGGCTTCGGCCCCAGCGGGAGCCAGCACGAGAGAATCGGCGCCGGGCGGGGCGGTCGGCAGGGCCTCGAACCACCGACGGGCGCGCCAGCCGGCATGCTCACCGAGTTCGGCCAGAAGAAGTTTCGATTCCGGATCGGTGGTGCTCGGCACCCAGCCGCCGAAGAGCGCGAAGAACTGCTGCTCGATCCAGCAGTACCCTCCGATGCGGGCCGCGAGACCGCGGGCCGACGACAGGTCTGGCGCGCTCATCCTCGGAGACCTTCGGGGCAAACCGTTTTCACGTATCGCAGGTTAGAACCCCGGCGCCCGATCATCGTCGGTACCGGTTGACGATGGGTAGGCGACGATCCTTACCGAATCCTTTTGACGTCACTCGTGGACCTGGGGGCGACTGGCGACGTTTGTATTCGGCGAGGTCAACCAGACCGACGATGCGATCAACGATCGCGGCGTCATGGCCCAGTGCGACGATCTCTCCGGCCGAGAGGTCGCCCTCCACGTAGAGCGCAAGAATCGGATCGAGGATCTCGTAGGGCGGCAGGCTCTGATCGTCGCGCTGATCGGGACGCAGTTCAGCCGACGGCGGTTTGGACAGCACCGATTCGGGAACGATCTCGCGGCCAGCCGAACTGTTTCGATGGCGGCACAGTCGATACACCAGCAGCTTCGACACGTCCTTGATGACGGCGTAACCACCGGCAGTGTCGCCATACAGCGTGGAGTAGCCGACCGAAGATTCACTCTTGTTACCCGTGTTGAGCAGCATCCATCCGAACGCGTTGGACAAACCCATAAGCACCACAGCGCGGATCCTGCTTTGCAGATTCTCTTCAGCCAGCCCAATCTCATGACCTTCGTAGGAAGGCTCAAGCATTCCCATCAATGACGCGTGCGCTGGTTCGATGCCGATCGTCCGATGATCGATCCCGAGATTCTCCGCAAGGGCAACAGCATCAGAGATCGAATGCTCGCTCGAATAACGTGAAGGCATAAGCACACCGTGCACGTGTTCGGCCCCTAAGGCATCGACGGCAATCGCCGCGACAAGCGCCGAATCAATACCGCCGGAAAGCCCGATCACGACGTCGGTGAAACCGTTCTTGCGAACGAAGTCGCGGGTACCAAGAACCAGAGCGTTCCAGATCTCTTCTTCTTCGCCGAGAGGCGGGGCTATCCCCGGCGCAACGATCGCCGGCCGGTCGACCGGTACCGCTTCGGCATCGTCGAATTCAACATCGACGACGACGAGGCCCTCAACGAATTGCGGGGCTCGAGCCGTCACGACACCTTCGGCCGACATAACAAATGAGTCGCCATCGAAAACGAGTTCGTCTTGACCGCCGACCTGATTGACGTAGACAACGGTTGCGTTCGCCTCGCGTGCCCGTTCGGCGATCACGAAAGAGCGTGCCTGTGACTTGCCGGAGTTGTAGGGCGAAGCGTTGATGTTGACCACCAGCGACACGCCTTCGGCGCCGAGCGCGGCGATGGGTCCGTCGGCTGACCACGCGTCCTCACAGATGGAGACGCCAACCTTCACTCCCGAAACGTCAACGACCACGAGCGGACCCGATCCGGCCGTGAAGTAACGCTGCTCATCGAAGACTGAGTAGTTCGGAAGCTTGCGCTTTCGGTAAACCGCAATCGATTCTCCGTCAGCAAAGACCGCAGCGGAGTTGTAGAGCACCGATCGGTTGGTCTGCTGCGGATGCAGCTCGTTTTCGCCTTGAGCCGAGTCGTTGAGTGAGCTGGTCGACCCCTGTTCGACGAATCCGGCGATGGTCAGGCAACGTCCCGAAGCTGTGATGACACTCTCGAGT
Source organism: Bifidobacterium breve (assembly GCA_945878725.1). Taxonomy (GTDB): domain Bacteria; phylum Actinomycetota; class Acidimicrobiia; order Acidimicrobiales; family Acidimicrobilacustridaceae; genus Acidimicrobilacustris; species Acidimicrobilacustris thunensis. Next base: position 208,406 of record CAMCTY010000002.1, read on the forward strand.
GCTTCCCGCGCGTCATCGACAAAGCTCGGTCGGAGCAGGAGGTCTTCCGGCGGATATCCGGTGATCGCAAGCTCCGGGAACGCAAGAAGATCGCAGCCAAGCGCCTCGGCCTCGGCCATGACAGCGCACATGCGCGCCGCGTTGCCGACAAGGTCACCGACGACAGGATTGATCTGGGCGAGGCCGACTCGTAACGCAGGCACCCGGAAAGACTACGGGGGTCTGGAGCCAGAGGAATAGCCTCACCAAGGTGACCGACCGCGTGCTGCCCGATGTTCTCGAGGAATCGGCGGATCGCAGTGCATCGCCGGTAGCCGTAAAGGTGGCGCTGCAGCGGCTCGCGGAGGTCGATTCCCAGCATCTTGAAAATCTCGAAAGCTCCATCGGGCTCCGTTCCGCAACGATCGCTGTTATCGCTGCCAGTCGCTCGATGACCCGGGTGATCGAGACAACTCCAGATACGGCGCTCTTCGTTCTCGACAACCTGTCCCTTCGGCCGCCGGTGGATGATGCAACTCCCGATCGGCTTGTCGCTTGGCGCAATCTCGAATTCCTCCGGATTGCGGCGCGCGATCTGCTTAGTCTTGACGAACTTGAACAGGTCGGTGGAAATCTCGCCGCACTCGGTCGACAAGCGCTTGCTTCGGCCTCGAACCTTGCCGCCGCCGCTGACCACGACGGATCCGACGACATCTCCCTCGCCATTCTCGGAATGGGCAAGTTGGGCGGCTCGGAACTCAATTACTCGAGCGACATCGACATCCTTTTCGTCGGAGATGGGCCGAGAGATCGGCTCGATCGCCGGGCCCGTGCCGTCATGGATATCGCGCGCCGATGTTTTCGCGTCGATGCGAACCTCCGACCCGAGGGCCGCGACGGCCCCCTCGTCCGGACACTTGATTCCTACGCCGCGTACTGGGAACGGTGGGCCGAACCGTGGGAGTTCCAGGCACTACTCAAGGCCACTCCCGCCGCCGGCGACGAACAACTCGGCCAGCGTTGGTTCGAAACCGCGCAACGCGCACTCTGGTCGCGACCATTCGATGCCGAGGCCCTGCGTTCGTTGCGCGCGATGAAGTCCCGGGCCGAAGCTGAAGTGTCCCGCAAGGGCCTCGCAGCTCGTGAACTGAAGCGCGGCCCGGGCGGGATCCGCGACATTGAGTTCACCGTTCAGTTGCTGCAACTCGTTCACGGCCATCTTGATCCCGATCTGCGGGGCCCCAACACGCTCGAAATGCTCACCGAGATGATCAGCGCCGGATATGTCGACGAAACCGATGCAACACAGATGGCGGACTCGTATCGACTGCTCCGTGCCGTTGAACATCGGCTTCAACTTTTCGATGAACAACAAGTTCACACGCTTCCTAAAGACGCCGGTTCACTGGACCATCTCGCACGCGTACTCGGTCGGCGCGACGACGTCACCGGGACGGCCGGCGAACAACTTGAGCGCGAAATGCGCCTCACCCAAGCGACCGTGAGATCCATTCACGAAAGGGTCTATTTCCGACCTCTCCTCGAAGCATTCGCAACGAGCCGTGTCGACGATGCGCTACTGAGTCCCGAAGCTGCCGCTGCTCGCCTCACCGCGTTCGGATTTGTCGATGCCCGTCGCACACAGGCTGCCGTTCAGGAACTCACCCGCGGACTCAATCGCTCAAGCCGTCTTATGCAGCAACTGCTCCCCCTTTTGCTCGACTGGCTGTCCGAGTCTCCAGATCCGGACCTCGGTCTTCTCGTTGTCCGTAATCTCGTCAACGGCCCGCAGCATTCGCGGCCGTTGGTTGAAACCTTCCGTGACTCACCTGCCGCCGCGAGATCCTTGTGCCAACTCGCCGGAACGAGTCGCCTGCTCGGCGAAACCCTTCAGCACAATCCTGATCTCATTGCTCGACTCCCTGATCCCGATGTGCTCGGCACCCGGACACGCGCGGAACTTATCGAATCGGCCACCGCCGCTCTCGACCTACGCCACGGCCTCGACGATCAGCAGGGTTCCCTGCAGCGCTGGAAGCAACGGAATCTTCTCGGCATCGCAGCACGCGATCTTTTCGGAGTTGCAGACGTCAGGACCGTTGGAACCGACCTCACAAAACTTGCGGAGGCCACGCTCGAAACAGCTCTTGCCGCGCTCGAGCCAACGATTCCGTTCGCCGTTCTCGGACTCGGCCGACTCGGTGGCGCAGAACTCGCCTACGGCAGCGATCTCGACGTGATCTTTGTCCATGACGGCGGCACATCAAGTCACGCCGATGAAGCACGGCGGCTTGCAGCGAGCCTCACGAAATTCGTGAGCGGCATCACACCCTCGGCACGCATCTACGAGATCGATTCCGATCTCCGACCCGACGGCAAGAGCGGGGCGCTCTCAAAAAGCTTCAGCGCTTTCGAGATCTACTGGCGTGAACACGCCCGAACCTGGGAGCGACAAGCAATGACTCGGGCCCGCGTTGTAGCCGGAGATCCCGAACTCGGTAACCGTCTTCTCGACGCCGTCGAACCGCACGTCTGGGGACCAGGCCTCACTGCCGATGAGATCCGCGACATTCGGCGCATGAAAGCGCGCGTCGAGGCGGAACGAATCCCGATGGGCGAGGATCCCGACTTCCATCTCAAGCTCGGTCGTGGATCACTTTCCGACATCGAATTCACGGCCCAGATGTTGCAACTGCAGTACGACGTAAAAGCCACCGGAACGCTCGGTGCATTGAATGCCCTTCAGGCAAGCGATGTTCTATCCGCCGATGACGCAGCCACGTTGGCCGAGGCGTACGAGTTCTGTGAAATGGTCCGCAACCGTTGGTTCCTGGTGAACAGTGCACCGAGCGATTCACTGCCGATGCAACCCGAACCGCTCCTGTGGCTTTCACGAGCGCTCGATACGTCTTCTGGTGAACTGCGCGAGCACTATCGGCGAGTCACTCGTCGATCGCGGAAGGTCGTTGAGCGAGTGTTCTACGGACTCACCTGACTCGCCGAAAAAATCACGGCCATCACAGGCACAGATTGCGCGTCGCCTACTCGCAGGCGACGCCGTCCTTATCTCCGTCGAGTGCAGACCGGTAGCCGGGCTGACCCAAATAGATCGGCGCGGCACCTGCAGCGCGGGCCGCGGTGCAGTTGGCGTAGTACGCATCGCCGCCGCCCGTCCCAGGTCCTGCCGGCGCAATCGACGTCGTGGTTACGACCTCGCCTCCGCGAGGCCACGCGAGACCGATGAGCGTGCACGTATCGAGCATCTGCCCGAGCGTGTTGCGCTCGTTCGTCGTCGCCGTGAGATCCCATGTGACTTTCACGCCGAGCCATCCTGTCGCGTAGGCACACCATGACTCGGGGTTCGGTGGACGCCACTCATCGGGCGAATCGGCACCCTTGGAGCGGTTCGACGATGCCGATGCGACCACGAGCTCAGCCTGATTGTTGGCGAATTGCCGGCGCTTTGCCGCACTCCATTGCCATCCCCCCGACTCGAATGCATCCGCGAGCGGCACCAGATGATCGACATCAAAATCGCCGGGGTTCGCTGAGGCAACGAGGTCGTAGGGCGACACCCACCATCCGGTGATCGTCTTGCAGGTGCCAGCGCGGTTCACCGTGGCTGCGACGGTTGACCAGGCGATCAGGGCGTCCTGTCGAGCGTCGCATCCGTTGCCGTCGATGTCATCCCAATGCGACCAGTCCTCGCGTCGGTAATCGCCAACGGGATTCGGACGATCGTCGATTCGCAGCGCGGCCAACTGATCGCGGACCGATGGATTGGCCGAAGCTCCCGGGGAACTCGTTGACGTAACCGGCGAAGGGACTGTTAATGACGACGTCGTTGCCGAGTCGTCGGATTTCGACGTAACTGATGTCGTCGGTGCGCTCAGGGTCGAATTCGCGGCGCGCCTATCGGCATCGTCGCCACTGCCGCACGCGCCAAGCGCGAGCACGACCAGCGCAACAATGCCCATCCGCCACGGGCCGGACGTCCGGCCGATTGATCTAACCACCACTCTCCACCGTAGCCACTTGCCTCGCACGGAAAAGCAAAGGGGATCGGCCCCGGAAGGCCGATCCCCTTTCTGTTCCGCAGATCCGAAGATCAGCAGTCGTAGTACATCGTGAATTCGTAGGGATGCGGACGAAGACGAATTGCGTCGACCTCGTTCTTGCGCTTGAAAGCGATCCAGGTCTCGATGAGATCGTCGGTGAAGACGCCGCCGGCCTTGAGGAACGCGTTGTCGGCCTCGAGGGCGTCGAGTGCGGCTTCAAGAGTGGCGGGAACCTGAGGGACCTTGGCCAGTTCTTCCGGCGGAAGGTCGTAGAGATCCTTGTCGACGGGGGCCGGGGGCTCGATGCGGTTCTGGATGCCGTCGAGGCCAGCCATCATCATCGCCGCGAACGCGAGGTACGGGTTCGAGGTGGAGTCGGGGCAACGGAACTCGATGCGCTTGGCCTTCGGGCTTTGCGATGCGAGCGGGATTCGGCAGGAAGCCGAACGGTTGCGCTGGCTGTAGACGAGGTTGACCGGTGCTTCGTAACCAGGAACCAAACGCTTGAAGCTGTTGGTGGTCGGGTTGGTGAAGGCGATGACGGCCGGAGCGTGGTGGAGGAGACCACCGATGTACCAGCGGGCAATGTCGGAAAGTCCGGCGTAACCGGCTTCGTCGTAGAAGAGCGGCTCGCCACCCATCCAAAGCGACTGGTGGGTATGCATACCCGATCCGTTGTCCTGGAAAATCGGCTTCGGCATGAAGGTCAGCGACTTGCCGGCCTTCCAGGCAACGTTCTTGCACACGTACTTGAACGTCATGAGCTGATCAGCCATGGCGAGCAGGGTGTTGAACTTGATGCCGATCTCGCCCTGACCACCTGAGGCAACCTCGTGATGGTGAAGTTCGGTTTCGATGCCCACGTTGTGGAGTTCGACGGACATGTCCGAGCGAAGGTCCTGGTAGTGATCCATCGGGGGAACCGGGAAATAGCCCTGCTTGGTGCGAGGCTTGTAACCGAGGTTCGGGCCCTCGTCGGTGCCGGAGTTCCACTCACCCTCGACGGAATCGACTTCGTAGAACGAGCCATTGGGTCGGGTGTCGAAGCGAACGTCATCGAAGATGAAGAACTCAGCTTCGGGACCGAAGAACGCAGTGTCGGCGATGCCGGTCGTCTTGAGGTACGCCTCGGCCTTCTGAGCGACATAGCGAGGATCACGGGTGTAGCTGTCGTGCGTGACCGGATCGGCGACGTAGCAGTGGATGACTGCGGTCTTGCGCTTCATGAACGGGTCGATGTAGCAGGTGTTCGGATCGGTGATGAGCACCATGTCCGATTCCTGAATCTCCTGGAAACCGCGGATCGACGAACCGTCGAAGCCGTGGCCCTCAGTGAAATGGTCCTCAGACAGAACGTGAGCCGGGATGGTCACGTGCTGCATGATTCCAGGAAGATCGATGAACCGAAGGTCAACGAACTCGCAACCTTCGCTCTTCACAAAGGCCAGTACTTCTTCAGGGGTGCGTTCCTGCACGGTTCCTCCTGTAGGGGTGCGAGGAGAGGGCTGCTCTCGACGCTGATCGACGTGGACATTACCCCGAGAGAAGCTGCTCTCCCGAGGTGAGGCCTGCGAAGCATGTCAGGGCCGTTTTTCTGCCCTGTTGCCCTTTTGTGAACAGAAGATGAATCGGGGGCCCGGTAGCCGACAATTCCTTGGGAGGATCGGGGTCCTGTGTGGGAGTATCGACCCATGGAACGTCAGCAGGATTACGTACTGCGCACTGTCGAAGAGCGAGGGGTTCGGCTCATCCGACTCTGGTTCACCGATGTGCTCGGCCAGCTCAAATCGGTGGCTATATCGCCCGCCGAACTCGAGAACGCCTTCGACGAGGGGATGCACTTCGACGGCTCGGCCATCGATGGGTTCAGCCGCGTCCAGGAGAGCGACGTCCTCGCTCGCCCCGATCCGAACACGTTCGAGCTCCTCCCGTGGGGAAACAGCTCCGACATTTCGGGCCGCATGTTCTGCGACATCCTCAATCATGACGAGACCCCGTTCGAGGGTGATCCTCGTCAGGTCCTGAAGCGCAACCTCGACAAGGCCCACGACCGAGGCTTCTCGTTCATGGTCGCCCCCGAGATGGAGTTCTTCTATTTCGCCAAGGGCGATCCCCGCACTCCTCTTGAACCACTCGACACCGGTTCCTATTTCGACCTGACCACCACGGATCTCGCCAGCGATCTTCGCCAGCGCACCCTCCTCGTTCTCGAAGCCATGGGTATCCCCGTCGAGTACTCGTTCCACGAAGACGCACCCAGCCAACACGAGATCGACCTCCGCTACACCGACGCCCTCACGATGGCCGACAACGTCATGACGTTCCGGATGATCGTCAAGGAAATCGCGATGGAACAGGGCGCCTACGCCACGTTCATGCCGAAGCCTCTTGCCGGTGTTCAGGGCTCGGGCATGCACACGCACATGTCGCTCTTCGAAGGCGATGAGAACGCTTTCCATGAGCCCGGCGATCCCTACGGCATGTCGAAGGCGGGCCGCGGATTCATTGCCGGTCTCCTTCATCACGCCGCCGAGATCACCGCCGTGACCAACCAGCTGGTCAACTCCTACAAGCGACTCATCACCGGTTACGAAGCGCCCGTGTATGTGACGTGGGCCCGCAACAACCAGTCCGCCCTCATCCGCGTTCCGGTCACCAAGCGCGGCAAGCAGTCCTCGACCCGCATCGAGTATCGAGCTCCCGATCCGGCCTGCAACCCGTACCTCGCCTACTCCGTCATGTTGGCGGCTGGCCTCAAGGGCATTGAGGAAGGGTACGAACTTCCGCCCGAGGCCTCAGCCAACGTGTTCGAGATGACGCAGGAAGAGCGCGCCGCGGAAGGCATCCGTCCGCTGCCGCAGTCTCTTTCCGAGGCTCTCGACGTCATGGAAAGCTCCGAACTCGTTGCGGAAGCTCTCGGTGAGCACATTTTCGAATGGTTCCTGCGGAACAAGCGGGCCGAGTGGGCCGATTACAAATCCCAGGTCACCCAGTTCGAACTCGACCGGTACCTCCCGAACTGGTGAGCAATCCGATGGAACCCATCTTGGTCTTTCCCGATCCGGCACCGCCCGAGCTCGCGCAAGCTCTTGATCTCTCCGGCTACGTCTGGAAAGCAGCCAACGACGAGGTCGCCGTGTCGCGTCTCGCCCCCGACGATGGTTGGGCCGGCGCCATTATCTGCGCGTATCTCGATCCCGAACGCGCCTTCGCGTTGTGTCGGGCCATCCGCAAGCGCGATGTTCCGCTCGAACCTGTTCTCCTGCTCGTCAACGGAACGCAGCTCGGCGATCTCGAACTACGCGACGACATGTTCGATGATTTCTGTCTTGCGCCGTTCCACCCCCGCGAACTCGAAGCGCGACTGCGACACCTCTTCTGGCGTTCAGGGCGCGGCACACAACCGGAACTTGTCGAATACGGCGATCTCGTCCTCAACCTCGAGACCTATCAGGCCGGCATCGCTGGAAAGCCTCTCGACCTCACGTTCATGGAATACGAACTGCTCAAGTTCCTTTCCTCGAACCCGGGCAAGGTCTTCAGTCGCGAAACATTGCTCAGCCGAGTCTGGGGCTACGAGTACTACGGCGGTGCGCGAACCGTTGACGTTCACATCCGCCGTTTGCGCGCAAAGCTCGGCGAGGAACACGCCAACCTGATCCAAACCGTTCGCAGCGTCGGTTACCGGTTCGGCCAGTCGCGCTGGAGTCTCGACCGCTAAGTCATTCCGAAATCTGACGGAACAGAAACAACACGAGTACAAAACGCTGTCTGCAAAACGCTGTCTGCAAAACGAAATGAGCGGCCCCAACGGGCCGCTCATAGTTATTTTGATTGCCGAAAAATCAGACCGGACGAACGTCCTGTGCCTGGTCACCCTTCGGGCCACTCGTGACCTCGAACTCGACGGCCTGACCCTCTTCGAGTGAGCGATATCCCGAACCGCTGATCGCGCTGTAATGCACGAACACGTCGGGGCCTCCCTCACGCGAGATGAAACCAAAGCCTTTTTCAGCGTTGAACCACTTAACGGTACCGGCAGCCATTCCGACACCCCTTTCTGTCCTGCGGGGTCGGAACACCTTCCCTGCACCTTCGTAGAAACGAAAAGCTAGCCCCCAAATGTGGCCCGCGTCGATGGAAAATTCTCGGGAAGAAACTCAGGCAAACCGGCCCCATTTGGACCATCCTCAAGGCCCAACTCGGACCCCAAAATGTGCTCGTTCAGCCCACTTACTCAGCGTTGGCTTAGATCGAGATCTTCGGTGCCAACGTAGAGGTCGTCCACCTCGGATTTCACGGCCCAACCCAGGACAGCGGCGACGAGTGACATGGTCATGAGGAAGCCAACGGGAATGGCAATCACAAGAACGATGAGGATGATGATTACGCCAGGCACGTCAGAACCTTACCGGTTGACGGGCGCCCAGGCCCACGCTTCGATCTCAACAAGGGCCAGACGAGGAAGTTCAGCCACGGCAAAGGCACTGCGAGCAGGACGATGATCGCCGAACCCTGCCATGTAGGCCTCGTTCATCAGGTCGAAGTCGCGCATGTGGCGAAGGAAGACCGTGGTCTTCACCACATCCGCAAGCGATGCACCTTCCGAGGTCAAAAGTGCCTCCATGTTGAGAAGGGCTTGGGTTGTCTCTTCGACAACACCGCCCACAACCATCTCGCCATTCACCAGGCCGAGCTGACCGGAAATCACAAGGAAGTCTCCGGCTCGAACAATGGGCGTGTAGGGACCAATCGGTGTGCTCATGAACTCACTGTGTCACACGAGCATTGCTGAGAACACTGCGACCAGTCGGCCAGTCGGTTGGCCAACCTTGAGCCGACCACACCGCTGCTGCCGTGGCTGCGAAGACGGCATCGGATCCATTAACCGGCTCCGTATCTTCCTCGTGAAGCGTGACCTCGACATGGGGCATATCGGCAGAACGCAGCACGCCGAATGAACGAATCGTCAGATCACTAATCATTCCGTCTTCATCAACCGACAATCCTTCGCTGGTAACCCAACCGAGCGCCAT